>CAYYVY010000001.1:0-88593 GCA_964475265.1 uncultured Anaerolineaceae bacterium
CGACGTCGATGATGATGCGGGATTGGTCGCGTAAAACCTGATATTCCCGGTCGGTCAGGGTTTGTGTGGGGGCGACGGTGATCGAATCACCGGTGTGGATGCCCATTGGATCCAGGTTTTCGATCGGGCAGACGACGACGAAGTTTCCCGCATGGTCGCGCATGACCTCCAATTCGAATTCCTTCCACCCAATGAGGCTTTCTTCGATCAGAACGGTGTCGACCGGGCTTTCCTGCAAGCCAAATTTAACTTTGGCGGCGAACTCGTCTTCGCTGTAGGCGATGCTGCCCCCGCTGCCGCCGAGGGTGAAAGATGGGCGTAATAGAATGGGATAGCGACCGATTTCTCGGGCGATTTCACGCGCTTCCTTCACCGATCTGGCCAAGCCACCAATTGGGCACGCCAACCCTGCCCTTTCAACCGCCTCTTTGAAAAGCAATCGGTCTTCGGCAAGGCGGATCGTGTCGAGTTTGGCGCCAATCAACTCTACGTTATAGCGATCGAGAATTCCGCTTTCGGACAATTCGACGGCGGCGTTGAGCGCAGTTTGGCCCCCAACCGTGGGGAGCAGCGCCTCGGGACGCTCCTTGGCGATGATCATCTCCAGGATGTCCGCGGTGATGGGTTCGATGTAGGTGGCGTCGGCGAATTCGGGGTCCGTCATGATCGTCGCTGGATTGCTGTTGACCAGGACGATGCGATAGCCTTCGGATTTGAGCACCTTGATCGCCTGCGTGCCGCTGTAATCAAATTCAGCGGCCTGGCCGATGACGATGGGTCCTGCGCCGATGATCAGAATGGTTTTGATGTCGATTCGTTTCGGCATCTGATTTATACCGTCTCTTTCGCCATCATTTGCACGAACTCCGCAAACAGCGGATCGGCGTCGTGCGGTCCCGGCGCCGCCTCCGGGTGGTATTGGATGCTGAGCGCGGGAAGTTGGGTGTGACGCATACCCTCACAACAGCCATCATTGAGGTTGACGTGGGTCACCTCGATCGATTGGGGCAACGACTCGGGATCGACGGCGAAATTGTGGTTGTGGGCGCTGATCTCAACGCGTCCCGTCGGTAAATGCTTCACGGGCTGGTTGCCGCCGTGATGGCCGAACTTCAGCTTGTAGGTCCTGCCGCCAAATGCCTGCCCCAGGATTTGATGTCCGAGGCAGATACCGAAGACTGGCACTTTTCCCAGAAGATCCTTCGTCGTTTTCACTGCGTAATCGAGTATGGCCGGATCACCCGGACCGTTGCTGAGGAAGACGCCGTCGGGTTTTAATGCCAAAACATCCTCGGCGCTCGTTGCAGCGGGTACGATCGTGATGCGGCAAGCGTGACTTGCCAGCCGGCGTAAGATGTTGTGTTTGATGCCGTAATCGAAGGCCACGACGTGATAAGCGGCACTTTGCGGCGTTTCCCGGGTGAGGATCCAGCGCTCTTCGGACGGTTTTACCCAGGTGTATGCTTCGGAACAGGTCACCGTTTGTACCAGATCAATTTCACTCGTACCGTGCCAGGCTCGCGCCTGCTCGATGAGTTCGTCATTGCTGGGAGCGGCGTCGGTGCTGAGTACGCCTTTCAAGCTGCCTTTCTGGCGCAGGCGGCGCGTGAGGGCGCGCGTGTCGATTTGATCTATGCCGACGATGTCCTTTTGCAGCAGCCAGTCGGACAGTGAAAGTTCCGCACGCCAGTTCGAGACACACGGGCTGAGTTCGCGCACGACAAAGCCGCGTAGAAATATGCCGCCGGATTCGTAATCTTCCGGATTGATGCCCGTGTTGCCGATCTGTGTCGCCGTCATCACGACCATTTGACCGGCGTAGCTCGGGTCCGTCAGGATTTCCTGATAGCCGGTCATGCTGGTATTGAACACAACTTCGCCCACACGCGTTCCCGTTGCACCAAACCCACGTCCAGCCCACAGGCTGCCGTCTTCCAAAGCCAAGCGTGCTGCCGGTCGGTTTGTTTTCATGTTCGCTGCCTCTCTGATGCTGTGCGTTGTTCTCGGGCCAAGTTACATTCCCGTGCGAAGAAGTCGTCCCTCTTTGTGCGAATACCATCGAGATGATTCGAAGCTGGGGATCGAAAACTCACATTACAATCCGCCAGACAGCTTTCTCGTCAGGGCGGAAGAAAAACCTGCCGTACATGCTAACACCAAACCCCGTTGTTGGTTGTAGGGATCGGGGGGACATCAACACTGTGGGAGCCGCTGGATCACGAACGGATATGGTATCTCAGATCAGAATAATTTGTGAGATATAATGCAAGAATATTGCTACGCGACCCTCACCTGACGATGAAACCCTTCGGTCCGTTATTCTAACCGATCACGACGTAATTTTGTTGAGCGATTGGCGAAAATAAAGCGTATTTGGGGAAAGCGCTTCGGGCACTTTGGAGGTTGATTGAAGGCATTACTGGAGCAGCGGGGTAACCAAAACGTCATGAATTCCATTCAAAAGGTTTGCGTATTCTGTGGCTCGAGCGACTCGATCGAGGACTCCTACCTCGAGGCTGCCTGGTCTCTGGGACAGGCTTTGGCAGCGGGTGGAATGGATTTGATTTTCGGAGGGGGTGGCACCGGTATGATGGGAGCCCTTGCGGACGCGGTGCTTGCGGGCGGAGCGAAAGTGATTGGGATTCTGCCGCGGCTCTTCGACACTCCGGCTTTAGCGCATCCCAATTTGACAGAGATGCGCATCGTGGATGACATGCACAACCGCAAGGCGATCATGATGGAAGCCGCGGATGCTTTCCTGGCGCTGCCCGGTGGTTTTGGCACCTTCGAGGAGTTGTTCGAGGTGCTCACCTGGGCGCAGATCGGATTGCATCAGAAGCCTGTGGGTTTACTCAACGTTAGCGGGTATTTCGACTTGCTGTTGAATGTAATCGAGCATGCACGTGTGGAGGGCTTCATATACGACGAACATCCGCATTTGTTGATTGTTGATGATGATGCGGATCGCTTGCTTTCCCGGTTGACCCAATATCGGCCGCCGGAGGGACTGGCGCGGTGGGTGGATCGTGATGAGGAGGGCAGATGAACGCAGCACAATTTTTTGATCATTGGAACAAAGTGTGGCGAGATTTGTTGAGAGCCGTTGACATGCTCGAGGATGAGCATCTGTCGTTTAAACCGGCGGATGCCTACCCGCGCACGGTGGGCGATATTCTGCGCCATATGATCAACTTGGAACAAGGTTGGATTCACTTCGTTGTCCGTCGTTCAATTTCGGAATGGCCTCCAGAGAACGAAGACTTGAAAACCGTTGAGGCTATTCGCGCCGAAATGAAACGCGTTCACGACGAAACCATGGATTATCTGGCTGAAATCAAGGTGGAGGATTTCAACCGCATCGTGCAAGTGCCCGACGACGGAGCTCCGAAGTTGGCCTGGATCCTGTGGCACGTGTTCGAACAGCAAATCCACCACCGCGGTGAATTATTCCTGTGTTTGAGCATGCTGGGTGTGAAGCGACCGAAAACGGATCGTCCGGGATAATTCCTTCACTCTCGAATCCCCAATTTGCCGAATAAATTTGTACGCTGGTTATCTGCGAAATGAAATGCAAGGTGCCCCAGGGTCGAAAGTGGCAGGCGTCTATCTACTTCACGCTGCGCTTGCGGTTTGCCAGGTGATCCTCGAAGATCCTCAATACGACCACTCCGGAGACGATCAAGAGACTGCCGACGATTTGGACGGCGCTCAGGCGTTCGCCGAACAGAGCGTATGCTAATGCGGCGGTAAAAGACGGTTCCAAGGTGACAATCAGGTTGACCGTGCTGGATGGTAGGTAGCTCAGGCTTACGTTGTACAAACCATAACCCGACAGAGTCGGTCCTGCGGCCAGAAGGAACAAAGCTCCCCATCCGGCAACGGAATCCTGCAGCCAGAAGAAATCCTTGAGGTGATTAATCGTACCGGGTAGTTCGAGACCCGGGATCAAGTTGTATGCGAGCAGAAAGAACGCCGCGAAGGCAAAGGTATAGCACAACGTGGTCCAGGGGTTTAACCCGCGCTGTGAGGCGGAACGCCCCATCAGACTGTATACCGCATAAGCCAGGCCGGAAAGTGTCCCGGTCAGAATTCCCGGCGTGTTGTTATGCCAGGCGTTAACGTCGTAAGCCTCTGCCACCAGGACGCAGCCTGTCAGGCAAAAAATGACGGCCAGAATTTTGCCCCAACCCAGGCGTTCATGCAGCAGCCAGCGGCCGAGCAGCGCGGTAAATGCGGCGGAGCTGTATGCCAAAACCGTGGAGACGGCTGCGCCATTCAAAGCGACCGAGATGGTCCACAGGGCGTTGAAAATCGAGAGCAGGAACCCAAAGAGAAACAGATATACTCGATGGCTTGAAGATATGCGCAGCAAATCCCGGCGGCGAATAACCAGGATGGGAAGCAGCGTTAGCGTCACGAAGATGGCCCGCCAGAACGCCAACACCAATGGGGGCATGCTGTAATTCAATGTGAGATGGCGGATGAAGATCGCTGTGGTGGATAACAGCGCCGCGCTGAGCAATGCAGTGGCATACCCGCGGGTCAGATTCTTTGGATCTGATGTCTCGGCATTCATGTTTGTGCGTTCCCTTAGATGGCATTCGTCGCAATAGCGCATGATTATAGCAGTGTTTAATGCGTCGATTGTTTGCGGATTGGAATCAAGCATCCTGGATTTCGGCTTCGTTCTGAGGTGCGGTTAGAAGATGGCTGTGGCTCAAGCGAGGACTATTGCAGTGCGGGCTGCCAGATTTACCTCGGGGTGTGGATTCGATGTCTTACTATCCGGCCGCCTCGATGGCATCATTCAGCATGAATCGCACGGCGTCGATCTCCTCCTGGTTGACCGTGTGAGCCATGCCTGGATAGACCCGAAAATCGACCACGGCGTTCATTTTCTCGAAAGCGTTGGCCGTCTCGTTTGTTGCCTCATCGGGTATCCAGGGATCGACGTCGCTTGCGCCGATAAACACGGGCGTGCCGTCCAACGTCCCGGGGTAATCGTGGGGTGTGCCGGGAGGTCCGATCAGGGCGCCGCTGAGAACGAACAACCCGCCGTACCTCTGCGCGTTGCGGGCGGCGTATTCGCTTGCCAGACATGCCCCCTGCGAGAAGCCGCCCAATACGATCTGTCGATTTAAAAATCCAGTGTTCAACATTTGCTGCACCAACGTGTCGACTCGCTCCAGCGCGAATGAGAGATCGGGCTCGTTGTCTTCGATGGGGCCAAATGCAGACTGGGGATACCAGCGGTTTGAGGCGGCTTGGGGGATGATGAAGTGAACGCCTTCCATCTCGAGCTCGCGCGCCAGTGGAATCATGCTGTCAGTATCCGCCCCGCGGCCATGCAGCAAGATGACGACCACCTTGGCATCATCGACGTTCGTCCCCATTCGTTTTACGGGCTGCCCATTGTGAATGTTGTCTGGCATGCAATCTCACGCTCCGATGGGTGTCAGATCGGCTTCAATTGTTTGACGATGCTTCTCCAGGAAGGGCGGCAAGACCAGTTTCTCGCCCAGCGATTCCAGGTTTTCGTCGATAGCGAACCCGGGTCCGTCGGTGGCGATTTCGAACAGGATTCCGTTCGATACCCGGAAGTAGATCGAGCTGAACCAAAAGCGGTCGATCAGTGGAGTGATGGATAAATCTCGAGATGATATGTGTTGGCGCCACTGTTTCTGGGTCTCGATATCGGCGACGCGAAAAGCGACGTGATGAGTCCCTCCTGCACCCAGGCGGGCGCGTCCCAGGTAAGGTTGTTCCAGCAACCAGACCTCGGAACCCGGACCGCCGTCCGGATGCGTGGCGTAAATCACAACGTTCGACTTCTGGTCGATCCAGCGTGTGCGCTGGACTTCATCGAAGTTCAGGATGTCGGTCAGAATCGGCGATAGCTGCTGAATTGAAGGAACGGAGAGGATGATGCTGTAAAAACCTCGCAGGGCGTGCTCGTCCGGGATGTCCGGACGCTTCCAGATTTCGCCGTCGAAATCGCTCTCCTCATCATGGACCAGGAACAAGCGCTGGCCCTCCGGGTCTTCAAACGGCAGCAGCTCGCGTCCGGCGAGGGTTGTGATTTGCGCATGTTTGACATCGAGCTCGTCGAAACGATCTTGCCAGAAGTGCAGCCCCTGGCGGCTGCTCACACGAAAGGCGGTACCGACAATGCTGTCCGTGCCGTGCACGTTTTGGCCGATATGGGGCCAATCGAAGAAGGTCATATCCGTACCTGGCGTGCCGAGTTTATCGGCGTAGAAGAGGTGGTAAGCGGAAACGTCGTCCTGGTTTACGGATTTCTTAACCAGGCGCAACCCCAAGACCTGCGTGTAAAAACGCAAGTTTTCAGCGATCTCCGCACTGACGGATGTGACGTGATGCAGTCCGGTTAAATGCATTCTCAAACCTCCAAAGCCATCCCTCGTAAACAACAGACAACTCGTTACGGCTAAAACTTACCCGATATATCCTATTATATCCGGGTTCGGAAACTTCCCCAACGGCGGATTGCATCGACTACCCGGCACCGTTAAATTGATAAAATATAGAAGGATCGAATTGCGCTGGTTTCGTAGAATCATCTGACCGTTGGTGTTTTTCCGCATTCAATATTGGCCGATTGATTATTAGGAAGCAGGAGGGAATAAATGGTTCAAACCCCGTCAACAATGTTAGCGTTGGGCACACCAGCCCCGGCGTTCAGCCTCCCGGATATAGTCAGTGAGGAAACCGTTTCGTTGAACGATTTCGCCGCGCAGAAGGCTTTGCTGGTGATGTTTATCTGCCGGCACTGTCCCTACGTCAAACACGTGCAGCAAGAAATTGCCAGAATCGGGAAGGATTACGCCGAAAAGGATGTAGGCATCGTCGCCATTGCTTCCAACGATGCGGAAAGCTATCCTGCCGATGCCCCGGCAAGCTTGAAAGAAATGGCGCAAGAATTGGGCTTCAATTTTCGGTATTTGTACGATGAAAGGCAGGAAGTGGCGAAGACCTACACTGCGGCCTGCACGCCGGATTTCTTCGTTTTCGACGCAAACCGGGAACTGGTTTACCGCGGGCAGTTGGATAGCAGCCGGCCAGGCAACGCCGTGCCGGTCAGCGGAGAGGATCTGCGTAGCGCGCTGGATGCCGTCTTGGCGGATGCGCCGGTAAGTCCCGATCAAAAACCGAGCGTGGGCTGCAACATCAAATGGAAGGGCGGAAACGAGCCCGATTATTTCGGTTAAAGCTCGCGTTCTCCATTAAGCCAGCGGATCGACGAACGATCCATGAGAAAAGTCCTCACGCAGGGCTTCGTTCCACGGCCCGGTGTCAGGATTTACGCGGCCCTGCTGCGATGACCTTTTTATCGACGTGCGCTTCGAACGGCTTGAAATTTTTGTGGAACATGTCGATCAATTTATCGGCCTGGCGATCGTAGGCTTGGGCATCTTTCCAGGTCTTTCGCGTGTGTAAGATATCCTGAGGGATGTCCTCGATGTGTTTGGGAACGCGCAGACCAAAATAGGATTCCGTTTCCAATTCGACATCGTCCAGATCCCCGTTGAGCGCAGCTTCGACCATGCGGCGGGTGTACGCCAGTTTCATGCGCTCGCCTTCCCCATACGGTCCTCCCGTCCAGCCGGTGTTGACCAGCCAAACCTGCACCTTGTGTTTTTTGATTTTCTCCCCGAGCAGATTTGCGTACACCTTGGGGTGCAGCGGCATGAAGGGCGCTCCGAAGCAAGCGCTGAAATTCGGCTGTGGTTCGGTGATACCACGTTCGGTTCCGGCGACTTTTGCGGTGTACCCGCTCAAGAAATGGTACATTGCTTGTTCGGTCGTCAGTTTGCTGATCGGGGGTAAAACGCCGAAAGCATCTGCGGTCAGGAAAATGAGCTGCTTGGGATGTCCAGCGACTCCTTCTCGAATGGCGTTGGGGATATGCGTGATCGGGTAACTGGCACGGGTATTTTCTGTGAGCGCATCCTCGTTGAGATCGACTCGGCGCGTACTGCTATCGTATGCGACGTTTTCTAAAATCGTACCGAACCTGCGTGTGGCCTCATAGATCAATGGCTCCCCTTCGGGATCCAATCGAATCACCTTGGCGTATGATCCCCCCTCGAAATTAAATATGCCGTGATCGCTCCAGCCATGCTCGTCATCACCAACGAGTCGACGCTTCGGATCATTGCTCAGTGTCGTCTTACCTGTGCCGCTGAGACCGAAGAAAAGAGCGACGTCATCCGGGTCCTTGCCGTAGTTGGCACTGCAGTGCATGGGCAGCACACCCAACTTGGGCAGTTTGTAGTTCATCGCGGAGAAGATACTCTTTTTGATCTCTCCACCGTATTCCGTGCGTGCGATTAAAATCAGCCCTTTGCCGAGATGGACTAAGATGGCAGTCTGGCTTTCCGTGCAGTCGATCGTGGGATCGGCGTGGAATCCGGGCATATTGATCACAGTGAACTCGGGGACGTGCGTGCGCAGTTTCTCGTGGTCGAGTTCGCGGATGAACATGTTGCGGGCGAAGAGATTGTGCCAGGCGAGTGTAGTTATAATGCGCACGGGCGTGCGGAACTCATGGTCTGCGCCGGCGTAGCCGTTGAAAATGAATATATCGCGGTTCTGCAGGTAGGCCAGCATGCGACGATGGATTTGATTAAAGCAATCCTCGTCCATTGGGCGGTTAACGTTCCCCCACCAGATCTCGTCCTTGTTGGAAGGCTCTTCGACGATGAACTTGTCGTGCGGCGAACGCCCGGTGTGGTCGCCCGTACGAACTACGATTGGTCCCAAATGCGCAAGCACACCCTCGTGACGGCGGACGATGCGCTCGTACAACATTGGGGTAGGTAGATTCCAATATACGGTTTCAGGATTTCGGATTCCGTGATTCTCGATGCCATAATCGGCGGCCTGTGGTCCGAATATTTGGGTCATGCTGTCATTTGCTCCTTCGCTGCCCGAGGTGCTGCTTGAACCAATCCGAGGATTGAATCCAAGGGATTCTGGGATTCCATTATATTCCCTTCGGTCAGAAGTCGATTGTATTTTCATTGGGTATAACCCAATACGTTTAAAAAGAGTACGGCCAATTTATATAATCCGGAGATGTAAACGCTTTTGTTAATTCCTTATCGCATGCTTCGAGGCTTGGTTGCAAAACGTTTTTCCGCTGGATGATGATCGCTGCAGAGCGTGTTTACCGTCCGCTCGCTTTCAGCGATAGTACAATCGCGTTCGAGCGAAGGGAAAGCGGGAGTCGGATGGTAATGATGGCGACAGCGATCTAGTGGCTGCGGCGCGAAAATAATTTTTCTTAGGTTAGGCTCAAGTTAGTTGACAGGAGAATTTGGGCGCGAACTTTATATATCTCGGTTTATTCTAATCTTGAGTATTTCTATGGGGAGACCACTACTGTGAGTGTTGTCCGCGGCAACGACTCTACCGGATTGTATACATTGATTACGATGTTGCTCTAAGCCAGTGATTACAAGACATTCTGATATGCTGCAAGTCAGTCTTGCAGTGAATCCGTACGAAAGACTTTGATATCTCCATTCACCATTCTGGTGATGCCACTTATCATTCATACTCCTGTCGTTTGGATGGTGGAAGGATTTTTCAGGTTCACTTTTCGAGATGCTGCGCCAACGCCGAATATTGTTTCCAATATGAGTCAAACGCACGCCTGCCGGAGGCCGTGCACGAGCAGAGCGTGTTGGGGTACTTGCCTTTGAAGCGTTTGACGACCTTGATGTAACCCGCTTTTTCGAGCTTGCTCAGGTGGGCGGAGAGATTGCCCTTGGTCAAGCCCGTGGCGCTGAGCAGGTAGGTGAAGTCGGCGCTTTCACAGGCCGACAGCACGGCCATGATCGCCAGACGGGAGGGCTCGTGAATCAGGCGGTTGAGGTTGGTGAGATCTTTAATTTCGTCGGACATTATTCACCGGCTTCCTTGGCTGCTATCGCCCGGCGCAGGGTGAAGATGCCGCTTGCGCTGAGCAGTAAACCCCAGGACAAACCAAAGGCTAGCGCAGCCTGGGCAAACGTAAGCTGCAGGAAAATCAGGATCGTGGACAAGACGCCACCGGTCAGGCCGAGCCAGATGTAGCGCGGCAGACCGAGCTCGCGCCCCATGCCGATCAACGTGTAACCGAACGACCAGCCGGTGGCGGCCCATAACATGCGCAGCACGAACGCATCTTCCACCCAGCCTTGATGGCGTGCAAGGACAGCGAATGCCAAACATACGACGAGGATCACGGCGGACAGCACGGTTACCCGGCGGGATACAATCCAGGGTGTGGGTTTGACCATGCCGCTCTCGCGCCACAACCAGCGTTTGCGTACAACGTTCATCAACGCCAACATGCCCCACGCCGCCAGCGGCGCCAGAAAGATCACCAGTAGACCCAGCCATGCCGCACCGCGTCCATACTTCTGCACCCATTCATGCAGGGTATTTATCCACAGCGGCTGCAGCACCAGCCAGGTGACCACGCCCATGATTCCGAGTGTGATCGCCATCTGGATATTCCGCAGTCCGTCTGCAAATTCGTAGCGCCGAGTTTCTCTTATCAATCGTTTAACATCCGATGGGGACGTCATCATTCACCTCCAGTGTGTTATTGTGTACGGATTCTAGCACTAAAGGTTTACGATGTCAACTAGTTTATAATAATCTAAAGTACAGGACGGGTGCATTGACTTTAAAGCCAACGACCATCGCTCGCTGCAACGGAGTTCGCTTGTCGCTTATCACAATCGGAGTGTCTGGCGTTTGAAATCTATCGGCTTTCGTATTCCGCAATTAACGCTTGGAGGGAGGCTCGCTGCTGCGTATCCGGGGCAAATTCTAGAAATCGCTCGAGATGCGTGATGGCGGCATCGTATTGCTCGAGTTCGCCGAGCGCCAGGCCCATTCCCAGGTGGGCGTCGGCGATCGTATCATCGAGGTCCAGGGCGGCCGCGTAAGCCCGCTGTGCGGTCTGGAAATCACCCTGGCTGTAGGCGGCGGAACCCAGGCCGATGAAAGCCATGGCAGAGGGCGGCGAGAGCTGCGTGGCTTGGAGATAGGCTTCTCGCGCGTCTGCGAGTCGGTCTTGATAATAGAGACTGGCGCCGAGGCCGATGTAGCCATGGGGGCTGTCGGGTTCGGCGGCGATGATCTGGCGGTAGGTCGCTTCGGCTTCTGCGAACTCGCCCAACTCCAGGAATTCGCGTGCGGATACGAACAATTCGGGAACCGAGGATGAAAAATCCGAATACGTCACGCCGCCGGGAAGTGTATCGATCTCATGTCGCCCGCTGCCCCTTAACGTCGAACAGGCCCCGTTCACGAGCAGGGTGAGAAAGACCAGCGAGCAGTGCATCAATCTCCGGTACTTCTTCATATCGCCGCGAATCTCCTTTGGATATCATGCCGCAAATGCCACTATAGCAGAACCGCTGAGCTGCAGCGAGTTCCGTATGCGCAAATGGTTGAGCGGGGAATTACGCTTCGACTGCAAGGGGGGAGCGAATGCGGGTGCAAGCAGCTGTTGGAGAGATGCAGTGAGTAGGACCATGGTCATGTGAGGGAGTTGGCGGCCGCTGCGCTACAGTTATGTATTCGTGTTTCGTTTGTTACCCTGTAGTACACCCCAAATTCCAAGGAGCCCACGATGAAAGGCAAACGAATTTATCTCTATCTTGTAGCGGTGCTGGTTTTGGTCGCAGTTGTGGTGGTATTTTTCCTGCTCAATGATCGAAAAGATGAAGTGGTCGAAGTCTCCGAGGACGTTCAACCGACGGAAACGCAATCCGCAATATTCCCGGCCGAAGCGATAACCATCGAGGAGTCTGGCGGCGGCACGCTGGTCGTAGAAAGCGGCGCACTGAGTGCGGATTCCGAAGTTACCTTTGAGGATATCGGGGAAGGCGCGTCCTTTGCCGCCGGCAGCCCGTTCAGCCCTGCCAGCGACGAGTACTTCGTCGATCTTGATGATGCGGATCAAATCGGTTCGATCCTGGTAAGCCTTCCGCTGGACGAAGGTGCCAAGGACGCTGCTCCGGCAGATACCTCCACCTATGCATACGTTGCCTGGGCGGAACCGGAGGGCAGTTACCCTTCCGTGGTGGGCGTCAAAGTCGAGGAGGGCATGGCTACCTTCCCGGTCGTGGGTCAGGGGAAATACCAGATCTTTAAATTGATCGCCCACCCAGGTTTGTTGGAACTGACAACGATCTACGATCCGCTCGCCGTTCCCACGTACCCACAGATGACTCCGGGCTGGTGCAGTCCTACGGCGATGACCAACCTGGTGGATTTTCACCAGGGCGTCTGGCCCGTGGGTGGTTTCGGCGCCGTGTGGGGCGAATCGAGCAACTGGTATCTGGCCGGCAAGGCGGGTCAGCCGTATAACAAGGGATATTTCTTCCACTGGCTGCTCGGTGCCGGCGGATACTCCGTACCGGCGGATGTGAAACAGAGCTTTTCGACCAGTGACGTGGAGGTTATCATCTGGAATTGGAAAGCAGCCGTCTGGACCGAACTCAGCTTTGAAGAATTGGGCTTCGTGAAGCACGTGGATTATGACTATGCGGATTATCTCTTCGACGCCTTCCAAGCCTACGTGGAGTATTTCGTCTGGGGCACCGCTATGCCACGTCGTCCTGTAGCCTGGGGGTCGAGCCTGGCCGGACACAGCCGCACGATCACCGGCAGCGACGGCACGCTGCTTTTCTACAACGACCCGGGTTCGGGTTCGCTCAACAGCACGAAGTCGTGGGCGAGCTACCGTCAGGCGGTGATGGACAGCCTGACCGCGGAGAAGATCGAGGTGATCGACACCGTGGTGTTTTTCGCCGAACCTCAGCCGACAAACCAGCGCCGCGGCGTGCTCTGGCTGCTGCCCAGTTCGGGCAGTTTCCCGGGCGCGGTGGCCTTGATCGCCGGCGACAGCGGTCAGCCGGAAACCAACTGGATATGGGACGGGGATATGGGGCATGAGAAGGGCTATTACTACACGGACCTGCGCGGCGTGCTGCCCAGCGACCCGCTCTTCGACGTTCAGTTCCAGGCCCTGGATTACTACGATGAAGTCGAATTTGGCTTCGAAGTGTTCAATATATCCACTGGAACGTACAACTACCACGTGGATGTGGTCCTGCAGAACGAGAACCTGAGCGTGCTGCAGAACGTAGGTCAGTATGAGGTAGGCATTTATCCGGGCACACGCGTGGACATCGTGCCCGCTGGCAGCGTCCGGCTGTTCGACCTGCCGCCGGGGCTCTACACGCTTAAATTCGTACTGCTGCAGGATGGGCTATATCAGGACGTGAAGTACGTACAGTTCCGCGTGGCCGAGACGGACCTGATGGACCTCAACCCCTACGGCGTGTTGACCCAGAACGCCTTCTGCCGCATGGGTCCCGATCCAGTCTTTGACGACGTGACCGCCTTCGAGGCCGGGACGGAACTGACCTTGCTCGGCGTAAACCCGGAGAAAACCTGGGGCAAGTTCGAGACGACCGTGCATGATATTACAGTCCAATGCTGGATCGCCTTGAACGTGGTCGAGTTGTTCGGCGGCGAGAACGCGGAGATCTTGGCCGTTCCCGTCTTTCCCGAGGCGCCGGCTGAACCGGTGTGTGTGAGTACACTGGATCGTGCAGCCTGCCCTGAGGCTGGCGGCACATATTCGGCTGATGATGGAGGCTTCTGCCGCTGCCCGGCGGAGTGAACTTGATCGTATTCAAAAAAGAAACGCCCTGGGATATTCCCGGGGCTTTTTATTTCCGAGTCGTTTTTGATCGGGAGACTCTCTTTGTCCCGACCATATCTAAATATCGTTATCGACAATATACTTCTCGCTTGATTATGTTCGATCAAGATCCTTATCCTTTTTACAAGCCCGAACCGAGGCCGAGGAAGCGTTGGATAACTGGATCGGTCTTTCGCTATTGCGGCGATGATATAATCGGGAAATGCATCCTGGCAATGGTTTTAAGTTGCTGCGTTCTCTTTTCTTGGCAGATCCTTGGATTATTTCGATACTATTATGCGGGTGGAAATTCATAGAGGATGAATAGGGGAGTGGAATCTATAGGCTTTCGGCAATTTATGTATTACTATCCCTGGTGAAGACCACTCGATACTCATATGATCGAATCGAAGTTGTGGAGTCTTGTATGATTGATTCACTTAAACGCAGCTGGTTTTTCTTTGCGCTGGTCTTGCTCGATGTGGGCGCATTTTTATTCGTGATTCTATTTAAGATTTGGCCTGCTAATCTTGAAAATCCATTCATTAAATACCCCTATGTTGCACATGCCTTGGGCAGCACTAAAGATGGAATACCATTGACAAACAGCCTCGATGCTTTCGAGACTTCGTACGCAAAAGGATTTCGCCTTTTCGAGGTTGACTTATTACGGTTAAGCGACGGCACCGTAATTGCTGCGCATAATGGGACTGAAAATGCGTTTGGGCTTACGGTGAATTTCAAGGATTTAACGATCGATGATATCGAGGGGGTAAAATGGGATGGACGTTATCCGATTATGACGAGTACAGATCTGGTAAAAATTCTTCAGGAGTATAAAGACGCTTACCTCATTCTCGATACAAAATGGGATCATTTAGAAATCTATGAAACGATTATCCATCAAGCTTCTCCGCGTGTTCTCAATCGGATGATTCCACACATTACCGAGCAATGGGATTATAACGAGATCCGCAAGATGTATAAGTTTCCCTGGTACATGCTGGCATTGGTTCGGACTCAATGGTCAGGAGAGTTCGATGATGATGATGTGATCAAGTTCGTAAAGGAGAATGAGATTCCGGCGGTTATGATGTGGTGGAAAGAACGAGATCCGAACCTAACTCTCTCAGAAAATTCAAATCAAAGGCGTCGATACACACCAGGATTTGCTGAGGCCTTGCGTGAAGCTGGCGCCGTACCTTATGTGCACAGTCTTTCATCTCCAGAAGAAATCGAAAAGTTTCGTCAACTTGGCATCGGTGTCTATTCGAACGGATACTTAGGAGATTGACTATTCGGAACCCTCGGGTATAAGCTGAAGTGTGAAAATTGAGTTATCGCATGGATTGATTGATCGCCAAATGTGATTAATCACTTGAGTTATATCCAGACATCTGCCTCCACTGTCAGTTCACCGCCGGCGTCACCGGTGTTCAGCGTTCCGGCCGGTTCGACGAGAAGAACCCGGCATTCCGCATCGGCGCGCGGTCGGTGCTCGATCCCTTTGGGCACGACGAGCATCTCCCCGGATCGCAGCTCGACGGGGCCGTCGTGGAAGTCGATGGCCATCTCGCCGTGCAGCACGATGAAAACCTCGTCGGTGTCGGCGTGCTTGTGCCAGACGAACTCGCCCCGGAACTTGACCAGTTTGAAGTGATACTCGTTCATCTGGGCCACGATCTTCGGCGACCAGTGATCCGAAAACAAATCCAGTTTCTCGTCGAAGTTGATCGCCACTCGCTCCATCATACCTCCTCGTTTACATCGACTGCTATTTGCCACTGCAGGCTCGGATGCGTGGTTGAAATCCATCTTCGACGCTGTTCTAAAATGTGTCGAATGCCTTATTCTATGCCGATTTTCACGTCCAAAAACCAGCAGCCGCCGTGCAACGTGGCTTCGCCCGTTCGCAACCGGAGCGGTTTGGAAAACAAGGGTCCGTCCGTAACGAGCGTGTGATATTCACCGGCTTCTCCGGCAAGGTCGATCCCGATTCGCTCGAATTCCTCGAGCAAAGCGTCCGTGAGCCTGCGGCCGAGAAAATGCTTCCCCAGTTTATCGTCTCTCGCGGCGATGAGCGTGGCCTCGAAGCCGAGCGCCAGGAAGGAACGCAGCAGATCGTGCCTGGGTTTTCTCCACAAGGGAAGATAGGCATGCAATCCGGCACGATGGGACACCTTTTCTTCCCAGATGCGGTTCTCCTCGAAGTCGATGTCCCCGAACACACTCGCCTGCGCCCCTTCGTGCGCAGCCGTGTGCAACGCTGCAATAAAAGTCTCTTCGTAGTCGTCCCAAGATGTATCCGCAGTCATCAGCGGGATCCCCAGCGAGTCAGCTTGCGCCTGCAGGACATCTACCGGAAGGCCATGCGAGCGCGATCGCCGGCCGTGCTCGTCCAGCATCGTCAGCAGCACCTGCGGCACGCCGCCCAGCTCGATCGCCTGCCACAGCGCCAGACAGGAGTCCTTGCCGCCGCTCCAGGAACAGACGAAGGGGGTGCCACGCAGGAGTGAGATGTCATCGGGTTTCGATTTCTTGAGTTCTGATTCCACAAACCGTCTTCGCCTTGTGCGTGGGAGGTTTTCTGTAAACCTGATAGCTTGTGTTCGGAATTCGATGTGTTGCTTCGCTTGATCTGCTTCCGTCCCAACATAGGTATTTAATCATACTCCGTGCATCGTGGGTGAATAGTGCCGAAAAGCTACTGGGCAACTGGCGGTGGTGAAAATTCGGATTCTTTTAACTTCGATGCCGTTGCCCTGCAGCGAAAATTGGCGCTAGCTAGAATGAATCGAAGATGGAACAACAACAGGGCTGTCCCTCAAGGACAGCCCCGGTTTGTGAGTAAACTAAATGCACGAGCTACTTATATATATGGCAAAAATCAGTCTGCGTTACGGAGATCCTCGATGAGGCACCGGCCTCGTTGTAAGCTTCCACAGAGTAGGTGTGTAAGGCTTGATCCGAGAGTGAATCCTTGTAGCTCGTGACGTTTGCCGACAGCTTGGCGATCAACGTTCCGTCTCGATATACTTTGTATCCCGTTTCGTTGTTTGCCTGGTCCGTCCATTTCAACGTGATCTGGTATTCCGGATCACAAACCATGTTGGCGATTTGCAGGCCGGTCGGTGCCGCCGGTGGTGTTACGACTTCGATGGTCACCTTCGCCTCCTGCTCCCCTTCGGGCGAGGGCACCTGCATCTTGTAGGTTGTGGTTTTCGAAGGGCATACCTGCTGTGCCCCGAGTGTTTCGACTTTCTCCTCCTCGAGAAAGACTTCGGTGGCGTTATCCACCTGCCAACGCAAGATGGTGCATTCGCCTTTGGCGATACGATAGGCATCGGCATTGAAATTGATATGGATAGGTATTGGTGTTAACGTAACTATCGGTTCAGTCACATCCGGTTCAGCCACTTCAAGCACAATTAATTCATAAGCTCCCCGGTCACAATCAATACCACGTGGGCGTGAGATACCGCGTTGATCGGTCGCGGGGCAGTTTGCCGTATCCGCGCTGTCGACCGCCGGGCTTTCCGGTGCCAAGGCGTGGGTCTGTGTGCCGCCGCCATTGTCCGCCAGAGGTTCCAGCAACGGATCCGTTGAGAGCAAGTCATCCGTGCCGCCGCTCAGACAGGTGGAGTCACTGGAAATGTTGTATCCCAGCGAATATGCCTCAGACGCGTTACCGGCACAGTTCCCCGCAATGGGGCTCTCGATAATCGTGTTGTGAAGATTCACCGTGCCGTTGTTGTAAATCGCCTGCCCCGATCCGCCTGCCCCATTGCCAAATAGCGTCACGTTGTTGAGTTCCATCATGCTGGGCGGATTCGAGTCGATGATGATGCCTCCCCCATCTCCATCGGCAGTGTTTCCGCTCACGGTGACGTTGGTCAACGAGAGTACCCCGCCTGTACCTCCCAAACCCCAAAAGTAAATCCCGCCGCCGTCGCCGAACGTATGGTTGTCGCTGATGGTGCTGTTCTCGATCGTGGCTGAGATGATATTCACCAGGTACAGACCACCCCCATTGTCACTCATATGGTTGCCACTTACCGTCGTGCCGGACATCATGAGATAGGACATGTTGAAGACACCATGGCCCTGATTGTCGCTAATCGATCCCCCCGTAATGGTTAACTCAGCGTTGATGCCGTTGAAACCAAATCCTTCGTTGGCGGTGAGGTCAGTGTTCGTCAGCGTGACCGGCACTAAAGGCGATGACGACTTGAAGGAAGAGATACCGCCACCTTCATTGCCGACTACTGTACATTCCTCTAGTCTAAGAGAGGTGCCCTGGTTGTAAATGCCGTAATTGATATTGCTGCCTACAATCGTGTCGGTCAGCACCGCCTCCCCCTCGTTGTAGATACCCCCTCCCAAACCGGTCTGGGCGATGTTCTCAGTAATATGACTCTGATCTATGGTGAGCGATCCAGTGGTGTTATTGAAAATTCCTCCCCCATTTCCATTGGCGATGTTTTCAGTTACGGTGACGTTATTCAACGAAAGCGTCCCCGCTCCACCACCTCCTAAGCCCCAAAAGTAAATTCCACCGCCATTACCTACTGCTTGATTGCCGCTGATCGTACTGTTTTCAATCGTTGCCGAGATGATATTCACTAGGTATAGACCACCCCCATCGCTTGTCGAGTGGTTCCCGTTTACAGTCGCGCCCGACATGGTCAGGTTTGTGTGATTGAACACGCCGGATTCTTGATTGTCGCTGATCACCCCTCCCGTGATGGTCAACTCGGCGTTGATGCCGTAGAAGCCAAAACCTTCATTGCCGATGATATCGGTGTTTGTCAGAGTGACGGGCACCGAGGGTGGCGATGATTTGAAGGAATAAATACCGCCGCCATCTTCGTTGTAACCTATAGTGCAGTCCACCAACTCAAGAGAAGTGCCCTGGTTGTGAATACCGACATTTCTATTTGTGCCTACAATCGTGTCGGTCAGCAGCACATCCCCCTCGTTGTAGATGCCCCCACCCGAGCCGGTTTGGGCGGTATTATCGGTTATCAGACCTTGATCTACCGTGAGCGATCCGAAGTTGTAAATCCCTCCCCCGTCTTCGGTGGCTTCGTTGTTGAAGATGTGTATGTCTGTCAATTGTAGAACGCCTTTGTTGCGGATTCCGGCGCCCTGTTGCTCCTCACCCTCGCGAATCATCAATCCTTCTAAGGTCACATCAGTGGCTTCGGCGATGTCGAACACGCGGTCGATTCCGTTGGCATCGATGACGGGTATGCCTTCGCCAATGATGATCACATCGCCTAAGATGTCGAGGTCCCCCTGATACGCCACATCTTCGTCCACTCCGGCGATCGATAGCGTGTAGGTTCCGGCCGGCAGCCGAATGACATCGGGGCCGGGGCAGAAATTGGCGCTCTGGATGGCCTCGCGCAGCGAGCAGTCGTCCTCGGTGCACTCGCCGTCGTTGGTGTCGTCCACTTTCGATACCAGGAACTCCGGGGCGTCACAATCCGGATTCGGCCGGCAACTTGCGAGAGATGCTGCCAATAATGAACACACGAGAATTAAACACAAACGAATGGATTGTTTTTGGGCCACCCTTGCATCCTCCTCCTAGATGAGCGTTCTAATAATACAACTATTCATGTGCAAATCCCTCTTACATCCTAAAAATCGTGCCGAAGAGTATATACCTATAACGTCAATCGATAATCAAATGTGACACCTCCTGCCCACAACATATTCAATCATTCCTGCGTTTCGAACGGTGGAGCGAAGCTCAGTGGTTCGACATCCGGGGCGGAGTATGACACTTCCCTTCGATCCGTAAACCCGAAGGAAGCTTTGTTGGTCGGGTCGGTGAGGATCTTATCAGGTACGACCATCAACCCACCTCCACCCGGCTGGTGCCGCCGACTTTGCTAACGCGGATCACGTGGTGCGTCTCGCGCTCGAAGGTGTCGTCGTGGCTGATGACGAAGAGCTGGTCGAAGCCGGTGATCTGCGTGATCTGCTCGGCCAGGTTTTCGCGGCGCTCGTCGTCCAGATTGGCGGTGGGTTCGTCGAAGAAAGCCAGGCGGATCTGGGACATCTCCTGCAGCAGCGCCAGGCGCACGGCCAGGGCGGCGGCCATTTTCTCGCCACCGGAAAGCTGGCCGAAGGCGCGTTCCCGGCCGTCCTGCTCGATGCTGATGCTGTAGTCCTCGTTCCAGCGCAGGCGCTGGGTGTGGTCGCCCATGATCTCGGCGTAGATGCGCTGCGCTTCGAGGGAGATCACCTGCACCAGGGCGCGCGTGATGTAGGGACCGGCCTGGCGCACCGTCTTGCGCACGAAGTCCAATATTTCGGCCAGATCTTCCAGGCGCTGACGTTCCTCTTCAGCGGAACGCAATTCGATCTCTTTGGCCTGCAGGGTTGCGCGTTCACCCTGTAGTGCGGCAAGACGTTCCTGGCTCAGCGAGAGACGCGTTTCCAGGGAGGCGTGTTCCTTGGCGAGCGAGGCGTATTCCTCCTTGATGCGATCGTGTTCGGCACGATCGTAGCCCGATTCGAGTTTCTGGTATTCGGAGGCGATGTGTTTCTTCTCCGTCTCAGATTCCTGGATTTCGTCGTTCAGTGTCTCTAATTTTGCCGCACGTGCCGGATAACTTTCCGCTGCGGCGGCATGTTCCAGGTAACGGCGATGGCCGGCTGTGTTTTCGTCGCGCTGCGCCGAAGCGTCGGCCAGGCGTTGGTCGAGATCGGCGAATTGCGCCAGTTGTTCCCGGATTTGACCGGCTTGTTTTTCGGCTTTGTCGAACTTTTTCGTCGTTTGCTTTAAACCGGATTCCAGCTCAGGGCGGGCAGCGGTCTTGATTTGCAGCACTTTCACCTGCGAGCGTGGATCGCTCAACTTGGCGAGTTCGGCCTCGATGGCCGCTAGACGTTCGGGCATGGGGCGCAGGTCTGCGACCTGGCGATCCTGTTCTTGCAGCTGCGCCTGGGCGCGCTCGATCTCGCTTTTGACCTCCTGCGTCTGCTGGGGCAGCGGCAAGGTGGCCAGCTCACGCTGCAGGGTTTGAAGCTTCTTCTGCAGTCCAGCGATCTCTTTCTCGAGTTCGACCATGCGCTTCCGGGATTGAGCTTCGGACTGGTCGAGCGCGCCGCGCTCGCCGGCGTAATGCTGCTCCAAATCCTGGCGGTGGGCGGCGTCCAGCGTCTGGCGGCAGACCGGGCACTTCGCTTCGTCGGCGCTTTCCAGCAAGCCGAGGCGTTCGTCGATCTGCGCTCGCTGGTGCTCGATGCCGGCACACTCGGCTTCCAGACCGGCGCGCTGCGCTTCGAGAGTGCGGATCGAATCTTCGACTCCCTGCAATTCTTCCTCCGCCTCTGCACGGCGTTGGACGCCGGCTTCGATCTCAGTCCGGCGAGCTTCCAGAGTTCCAAGCGACTTGCGTTCCTTCTCCAGCTGCTCGCTGAGTAAAGCCAGGCGCGTGCTGGACTGGCGTACTTGCTGTAGCTCAGCCTCGAGCTGCGCCTGGCGGTCGGCAGCGGGCTGGATCCGGGCAAGTTCGGTTTCGGCGGATTCGATCTCCCCCAACGTGGATTCCAGGCTCTCTATTTCCGGCTGAAAGCGGGCGAGTTCCTTCTCCAACTTCGACAGCGATTGGCGCAGGGCGTCGCGTTCTACGCGCTGTGTCTCGAGCGTCTTTAAGTCCTGCTGGGCGGATTCCAAAGCTTCGAACGCCGGCCTGGTTTCTTCTTGTACTTTTCGGGCGTTATCGGCTTCTTGTACGGCTTCGTCGGAGTCGGTGCGCTGTTTGGCCAGCGCCTCCAGGCGGGCTTCGAGTGTGCGCAAGGATCCGGCCGCGTCATCGATGGCCTTGCGGTCCGCCTCCAGGGTGGCCAGGTTCGTCGCCGCGGCGTCCAGGCGCTTGGCGGCTGTTTTTAAGTCTTTTTCCGTTTTACCAGTTTCGCCCTCGAGCTGCTGGATCTCCCGTTTCAAATCCGGCAGGCGCTTCAACTCGCCCTGCAGCCCGGCGATGCGCTGTTCCTGCGCTTGCAGTTCGTCGCGCAGGTATCGTTGAGACTCGAGCAGCCGGTGCCAGACGGTCTCGTAATCGTCGACCTGCAGCAGCGGGTCGAATTTTTTCTTCCGGGCGGCATCGTTTTCCAGGAAAGTGGCCGTCAGTAATCCCTGCGGGACGCCGATCGCGTCCTCAAACAGGGCGGTCAGGTCGGCGCCGGGTTCCAAGCCCATGTGTTTCTTGAGCCAGTCGATCACGTCCTGCTTGCCTTCGGCTGGCTTACGGCCGGTCTCCGCATCGGTGATCGAGAGCGTGCCACCGCCCAGCGGGCGCGTAAGTACGTACTCGCGCTCGTCGAGGGCGCTCACGAAGTGCACCGCCACCTCGCCGTGCTTCTGGCCCAGGCGCAGGAAATCGTCCTGTTTGTAGGGCAGTGAGTCGAAGAGGGCGAAACCGATGGCTTCCAGCAGGGTCGACTTGCCGGCGCCGTTGGGGCCGGAGATGGCGTTCACTCCGCGGGCGAAGTCAATTATGACGGCATCGGCATAGCTCTTGACGTTGTGCAGTTCCAGCCGGGTGATCTGCATGGCGCTCAGCCCTCGTCCGCCGTGCGCTGGCGCAGGGTGTCGACGATCTCGTCCGGCGGGCGGTCCGCCAGGGTCAATTGTTTGATCTCTTGGATCAGGTCGGCCCAGAATTCGGCGCGCTCGCGGTAGCGGCCGTCGCGCTGAACCAGGTCGAGGATCACCTGCCGTTCAAGCTGCCGGCGCGAGCGGCCGTCTTCGAGGCCGACCTCGAATTCAGTGGCGCGGGTGTTGTTGCGCAGGCGCGGCAGCAGCGGCTCGACGATCTCTTGCAGCAGCGCTTGCAGCTGGCCGGCGTCCAGCGCGGCCCGGTCGAAGGCCAGCACGCCTTCCAGGTTGAGCTCGACCACCGGCTGGAGATCTCCACCGGCATGCTTTCGCTTTTGGTCTTTCAGGAAGCTTTCCAATGACGAAAGCAGCGCCTCGGGTGTGGTGTAAGCATCGACCTCGAAGGTCCAGCGGTAGAACGGGCGGCGGGGGATGGGCACGTGTTCGACCCGGTGTTTGGGGTCCTGGCCGGTGTCGACGCTGACGATGTAGACCCCGCCCTGCCAGTCGCGTTCGTCCATACCGCAGGTTTCGAGCGAACCGGGGTTGTAGATCCAGTCCTGACGTTCGAAGGGCTTGTGCAGGTGGCCGAGGGCCAGGTAATCCACGTGCTCGCGCAGCGGTGCGATGGCGTTGTGCGAGACGCCGCCGGCCATGCCCGGTATTTCGCCCTCCAGGCCGAAGTGGCCCATGAGCAGGGTGTACTCGGCCGGTTCCAACGCTGCCAGCGCGGCGGGAATTTCTTCCAGGACGGTATCGATAACCGAGCCCAGGTAGGGCAGCCCGCCCAGGCGCACACCTTTAATTTCGATGCGGCCGCCCTGGTTGCCGTCCCATAGTGGGAATCGGATGGTTTCACCTTCGAAAGAAGGGCGCAGCAGGATCAGATGGCTGCGCTCGGCCAGATAGTCGAGCCAGGAACGGTGGAAAGGGTCGCGGTAGCGGGCGCGGTCGTGATTGCCGGTGACGGCCACGACGGGGATCTCGGCTGCTCTCAGCCGGTCCAGGTTACGGACTGCCTGCAGCAGGGTCGGTGGGTCGATGGCCGATTTGTGGAACAGGTCGCCGCTGAGCACGACGAAATCCACCTGCCGCTCGAGGGCGACGTCGACGGCGGCGTCGAAGGCGCGGGCGAAGTCGTTGAAGCGCGCTTCGCTGCCGTACTGCTTGTAGCCGAGGTGCACGTCGGCGAGGTGCATGAATGTGGCCTGCACGGTACGCCCTTTCCGGGGAGTTTGAGATCAAGTGTATTCTAAATGGAATCGGGGTGGATGGCGAAGATTGTTCGTGAAAATGCTGTTGTTCCCTCTCCCCTATCTAATCATCCTGAGCGGAACGAGCTGCGCAGCAGTGAGTGAAGTCGAAGGATGCTTGTCTTTTTCGCAGGGGAGGGCGCTGAGAATAATAAGTTCGTCGTGTTGCTATTGATTTCGAAATCCTTATTGTGGTGATGAGGGTGTTTTTTATTTTTATTCTTCCCCCCTATCATCCCCCCAAAGGGGGGATGTGGGGCTTCCCCCACACCCCAGGCAAAGCGGCCAGAGAGCTTGATCGCAAACACGAGGTGGGTATGGGCCGCTGGATGATGTGGTCATCTCGACAAGGAGCTTGACTCAGCCATTCGACCTTTTCATCTTGCCTGGTTGGTGTAGAAAGGGGCTCCTTCGACTGCGGGCTTTGCCCTCCGCTCAGGATGAATGGTGGGTGACGCTGTGGAATCTGATACTATGGATACAGATACTATCTTGGGGTTTATTTTCAATGGCCGAAATGCCGATCTACCTCGATTACAACGCCACCACGCCCATCGACCCGCGCGTGGCGCAGGCGATGGAGCCATATCTCTACGGGCATTTCGGCAATCCCTCCAGCGCGCACCCGTACGGAGGCGAAGCGCGCCAGGCGGTCGAGAAGGCGCGCCGCCAGGTGGCCGATCTGCTCGGCTGCAAACCCGGCGAGATCGTCTTCACCAGCGGCGGCACGGAGTCCAACAACACGGCCATCCGCGGCGCGGCGGCTGTACTGCGCCGTCGAGGAAAACACATTATCACCTCGGCCGTCGAACATCCGGCGGTGCTCGAGCCCTGCCGTTATGTAGAACGCCAGGGATTCCGTCTTACGGTGCTTCCCGTGGATGAATTCGGCCGGGTCGATCCCGCCCACGTCGCCGCGGCAATCACGGACGAGACGATCCTGATCTCGATCATGCACGCCAACAACGAGGTGGGTACGCTTCAACCCATCGAGGAGATTGCGGAATTGGCCCGGGAACGAGGCGTCTTGTTCCACACCGACGCGGCGCAGTCGCTGGGCAAGATCCCCGTGCGGGTCGACGAACTGGGGGTCGATTTGCTCAGCGTGGCCGGCCACAAGTTCTACGCACCGAAGGGCGTCGGCGCGTTATTCATCCGTTCCGGTGTGGCGCTGGAGAAATGGATGCACGGCGCCGATCACGAGGCGGGACGCCGCCCCGGCACCGAGAACGTGCTCGAGATCGTCGGACTGGGACAGGCAGCCGAGATTGTCGCCGCCGATTTGGCGAAAAATGCAGCGCATATGCTCGCTCTGCGCGAGCGGCTGTGGTGTGGTTTGCAGGAAGGTCTGGACGAACCCGATTCCGTTCGTCTCAATGGGCATCCCGATTTACGCCTGCCGAACACATTGAGCGTGGGCTTTCGCGGCGTGGAAGCCAACACCTTGCTGGCAACAATCGCCGATCGGGTTGCGGCTTCCGCCGGAGCGGCCTGCCACGCCACGGGGGTGGATGTCTCCACTGTGCTGCAAGCGATGGGCGTGCCGCTGGAGTGCGCCATGGGGACGGTGCGGTTTTCCGTGGGAAAGATGAGCACCGCCGCGGAGGTCGATAGGGCGGTGCAGGTCGTGATTGAGACGGTACGTGCGTCGGTGGGATAACGAGTTTTGTTTTAGAAGAGGCCCCGCAGCAGCAGCAATACCCCGAGGATAATGAGCGGCACGCCTAAGATGGCCCCAATAACGGTCATGCTGAGGGGCACTCCAATAAGGATCATCACGATCCCCAGCACGATGGCCAGCAAACGTCCGGTTAATCCCAATATCCAACCCACCAGGCGCCACACGGCCACGAACGGCCACATGAACCAGGGATGTTTGCGATCTGTTTCGTTCACGGCACTTTCCTCCTGCATGTCTAGCTCCCGATATATTCCATTGTACCCATCTCGGTTCCCCGATGCCAACCGCGGCCTGACCCTCGCCTGACACTCCCTCGGGAACCGATTCCAGCCACTTCTCGTCTTCCTATATAAAGTACGACGGAGCGGCGAGATTTGTCGCGCTCGAAAACCCTCGCTCTGGCACGAGAATTGCAGCCTACAGGGCGGTGAATCCCGTGCAAGCGGCACGGAGGGAGGTTGACAGGATGAATTCAGAAGTATTGCAGATCCGAGGTATGTCGCGCTACGGTTTAAAGGCACGCTTGAAGACCAAGCGCGCACAGAGTCGCTGGCATTTCGGACCCAAATCCGATTTGGAGAAGGAGCCTGTGGAACGCATGGTACGGCGCATCCGTGAAACGGGACCGCTGTGCGAACGCTAGATTTTACACGATCCGGAGCACTGCTTAACGATCTTTAAGCGGCCTCATGAAACCCCCAGCGGTACGCTGCGGAAGCGGGGTCATCGAGGCGCAGAATCGAAGTTCAATATCGTCTCCAGCGATGAAGGCGCCCGTGCGAGCTGCATGGGCGCTGACCTTTTCATGTGCGCTGGAGGGCATCTTCTCGAAGAGAAACAACTTCATTTGGGATGGATTACCCTGCTCGAAATCCCACACTCCGATGATTTTCCCGTCGAGCAAGATCGTGGCGGTGGCGTTGCCCGATCGATCGAAGACGTATTGGGTGTAACGTGGGTCGAGGTAGCGCTGGCGCGCTTGATATCCCATCAGATACGAATCCAGCATGGGGAGGAAATTGACGATCTCTTTCGAACCTGCCCCGGGTCGTTCGAGTTGTCCACGCCGCTCTCGGAGGATGATGTGAGTACCTTCCAGTCCGTCGATCTCGATCGCTTCGGTTTCACCCTTTAGGGAGTCGAGGGCGCGCCGGACTTTGGCCCTGGGAAGTCCGAACCACCAGTAAATATCTTCTTCGAGAAGCGGACCGAAGCCGGCCAGGTACTGCCGGACGAGTTCGGCCAGAGCCTTTTCTTCTGAGATCGAGTGTAGATCGACGTCCGGATAATACTTGTCGAACCGTCCGTAGCGAAAACTACGGTCGCGCCAGCTGCGAAGGGGTCTACGGCGCAGCAATAGGCCCAGGTCACACATGTGGTAGAGCAGCGCTGAAAGGTCGAGATCCGTATCCAGGGCACGGCGCATCTCGGCGGCGGACCGATCTTCATCGTCCAACAGCCCGAGTACGGTTTGTGAAAGTCGCTTGAATGTTGTTTCGTCGATGCCGCGCCGCAGCATGTAATTGCGGGAAGCGTCCCGGGTCAGGGATGCCGTGGCGGCGTACACCGTCGGCAGGTTCGAGCGTGCATGCACGTAGATCGTGGTGCGAACGCAGCGCACTTTGGCGAAGCTCGACCGGTCGTACAGCGCCTCGTCCAGCTGGTCTTTCTCGAAACCCGCGCTGCGGGCGAAAAGCGACAGGTAGGGCGTGGTCGCAACCGTGGCGTGCAACCCGACTACATCCTGGACGATTCGTTCGACGCTTTCCGATTTGGCGTGGGGCACTAGATGCTGCTTTTCGAGCAGGAAACGGTTCACGCGTTGAAGCGTCGCTATCGATGTCATCGATCCATCCGGGTGATCTTCCATACGACCAGCGCGAGCAGCAGTACAGCGCTTCCCAGAACGACCGCCAATGAAGTCGCGATCTGGCCCATCGTGGCGCCCGTCGAAAAAGCATATCGGAACACGAGCGAAAGCGCTACCGTCGGGAACCAGCCAAGCAGGTCCCGCACGACCTGGGGAAAGATGGGATCGATAGCAGAGAGGAAGAGGGAGATCAGTAAGGGCTGCGCCAGGATCATCATCCAGGTGTTCAACTGCTGCCTGTTTTCGAAGAGCACACCGAGCAGCAAGCCCAGTGCCACACCCAGCAGCGCGCCGCCGAGTAAGCCGAATAAGGCGATGCCCCAGTGGACGACAAAGGTCCAGTTGAATGCCAGCGCCGCGGAGGCAGTGACCAGTACGAAAACCAGACCGGCCAACGCTTTGCCGGCGACGACCTGGGGCACGCTGGCGGGCGAAACCAGCAATGAGTCCATGGTTTGGGTTTGTTTCTCTTCCATCATCAAATGCGGTGTGGTGAACAACCCGACGTAGAAGAGGGCATAAACGACGATCAAGGCGGTGAGGCGGAAATCGCCCATTGCGTCCGGCTCATAGTCGACGAGTTCATCGATTTCGATGCGCACAGGAATTCCGCTGAGCGACTCCAGCCGGCCTTCCACCTTCGCTTTCAAGGCGTCTGCGGAATTGCGCCGGCTCCAGAGCAGGAAGCCGCGCAAAACAGGCACGTTTCCAGACGTTGCAGCTTGATCGTAATCTGCTGGGATGACCAGCCCGAGTGCTCCCTGGTCTCCGTCGTTCAACAGTTCGATTAACTCGGCCCGGGATGCGGCTTTGAAAAGACGGATATCTGGCTTATCGGTTAACGATGCGATCAGGCTGGAATCGCCGGCATCGTAATAGGTCAGGTCCAGGCGATTCGGTTTCCACAGCCGGGGCGCGAATTTGATGAGCAGCAGCAGAAGAACGAGCACGCTCAGGTTGATCAGAATCACCCTGTTCTTGAGTGCGTCTGTGATGTCCTTGGCGGCGATGGCTACGATCGTGCGCAGGTCTTGTCGGTTCGTCATGGGTTGATTCCTTTCTATATCACAGTACAGTGCTGATGAAATTTCTCCGTTCGAATAATCATCGATCCATCCTGCGCACGCGCGCAGTTACCAGCAGCAGGAGCAACAGCGACGTGCCGACCAGGATGCTAAAGTTGGACACTAGACTTCCCAGATCGAGCGTCTTGGAGAACGACCCGCTGAAGAGTTCGACCATGGCGACAGAGGGCAGAAACGGTAGAATGGTTTGTACAAAGGGCGGATAATTGGCGACCGAGGTCGCAGCCAGGATGACGGGCACCATCAACAGCATTAAAGCCAATCCCATGACCATGTTCATGTTGACCTGCTGCTCGAACAGCACACCGAACAGCAGCCCCAATGAAACGGTGAACAAGGCGGACGCCAGTACTGCCAGCAATGCGAGCCAGGCATTGGCCAGCAAGCTGGCATTCAGCGTGTACACGACAGCCACGGCGATGAAACAGTAGAACAGTCCGGACAAGGCTTTCCCGACGACGATCTGCCCGTAGCTGGCGGGCGAGACCAGCAGCGCTTCCATGGTATGGTGCTCCTTCTCTTCGATCATCAGCAGCGGAACGAGCGCCATGCCGATGGTCAGTATTGCCACGACCAGCGATATACTGACCATGAAGGGATGTCCCCCCGACTGCAGCGTGGGGTAGACTACATTGTCATTCCAGATCAGGCTGATCTCCTGATCGAGGATTTCACTGAGCCGCAGCTCAAAAAAGGCGACCGTTTCGTTAACTGAGGCGCCACGCGTCGCGTAGGCGTAAAAAGCCTGCAATTCGAGCGGTGCTTCCAACTTTTCTGGAAAATCCTGCGGCAGCACCAGACCGATCGAGCCGCTGGTGGTTGCAGCGACCTGTTCTCGCATGGCTTCCTCGGAGGGCATGGTGATCAGTTGGAAACCGTCCCCTTGCCGGTGTTCTTGCACGAAGGTGGATTGCGACTCGTCGAACACGTACGCCCGCCGCTCGGGTCGTAGTTTCAGCATCAGGGGCATCAATTGGCCGGAAAGTACGATCATGCCCACGCCCAGGATGATCGAGATGCTCAAGCGATTTTTAATGGCGTCGGAGATGTCTTTGCTCGCCACTGCCAGCACGATGTGCATCCATTCCGTTCGTACATTGCCTTTCTTCCGCATAAAAGCCTTCCTTTATATCGAGAGGTATCATTTGGGATCTCTGGAATATCCGTTTATCAATTTACCTTTTATTGCTCCATGCGCCGCAGCAGCCAGCGATCCAACAGGAAGAAAACCAGGCCCCAGACGACCATGATGAATATGGACTGCAGATAGGAGTCCAAATCTACGCTGGCGGTGAGTGACTGTGCCGCGGCGTTGCCCATGGCAACCGTTGGAATCCAACGCATGGCGGCGCGCAGCCCTGCGGAGACCGGCTCAAAGATTCCCAGTATCATACTGATGATCAGCGGCTGGAAGATGATGAAGGTCCATAAATTAATCTGGCGCACGTCATTCAGTCGGATACCCAGGAGCAGCCCAATAGAGACGATGAAGAACGCCGCGCATATTATCGTTCCGATCATGGCCCACCAATGCAGCACAAAGCTGCCGTAGGCGATTAATACCGCGCTGCTCATCAGGATGCAGTACACTGCCCCGACCAGTACTTTGGCGGTCAGCAGCTCCGCCATTGTGATCGGGGAAACCCGCAGGGCATCGATCGTGCGGTTGGTTTTCTCTTCGACGATGAGCTGTGGGGTGACTGTCATGCCCATTAGCCCCATCACGATCAGAAGTCCGAAGGCGATGGAAAAGGCAAAGCTGCTTTCTGGCCGGGTAAGGATTTGACGATCGAGGTGGAGTTCGACGTGCGCACCGGACAGTGAAGCGATCTCGGCTTCGATTCGCGTCTGCATGGCGGCCTCGTCTTCGTCACTTACCCAGTGATCGATCAACGCCTGCACCTCGATCGGCTCGCCGCTTTGGGCACGCTGATCGAAGTCCGCCGGTAGGATCAGGCCCATTGCGATCCTATCTTCGATGCCAACCTGGTAGCGTAAGTCTTCGTAGGATTCGGCGATGCGCAATTTGATAGCTTCACTGCGGCTGAGGTCTTGAACCAATGCTGACTCATCGGCGTCATATACCACCAGAAGAGCTGGAGAATTGGCGTTGCCGATGACGGGTAAGAAGCGGTACAACGCGACCAGGAAGGCGATCGTGAGCACGTGATTAATCATCTGACGGCGTTTCAGCCCGTCGACGAAGTCTTTGCTGGCGATAGTCCAGATCAGGCGCAGCCTCGAGACACGGGTTGTCGTCGAAGATTCCTTTATGTTATCCATTTGCTCGATCCTTTCGGCGCAGGATGACGAGGATGATGATGTAGAGCACGGCCACCCATCCGAGGAGTAGTGCGGAATTCCATACCAGGGGTTGCATGGGTACCGGATTCGTAAATGCGGCGCGCACCAGGTTGATTAAGGTCACAGACGGTGTCAGACGCAGCAGGGTCAGAATTCCTGCTTTGAGGAAGGATCCCAGGGTGACCAGCAGTGCCGGGATGAGCATGGCGAACATGAGTAGGAATCCCCAGAGCGTCATTTGCTGCTTGGTCTCCATGGCGGTGCCAACGAGCAGGCCTACGGCGACGAAGAACAACGCGCCGCTCAAGCAGGCCAGGATGGCAGCCCACCACTGTGTGACCAGGGCCGCATTGATGCAGAAAGTGAGAAGGCCGGCGAGGACGGCGATCGTGCCGCCGGTGATGACCTTCGCGATCAGGATTTCAAGCTGCGTTGCCGGTGATACCATCAGCGAGTCCAGCGTGCGGGTTTGTTTTTCCTCGAAGATCAAATGCGGCACGATGTACATGCCCCCCATGGAAAGCGCCAGCAGTACCGTCAATGAGGTCAAGAAAGCGTAGCCGCCCGAGTCTATCCGGGTGTAAAGCGTGTGGCCTTCCAGATCGAGGTGAACATCTTGGCCCAGGTCGTTGCCCAATGTTCCTTCGAAGTAACTGCGGATCGAGCCGGCAGCCTCATCTGAAGCCCAGTGGATGACATATGCGTCCAGGGTTACGCTCTCTCCGCTTTCGATGCGTCGATCGAAATCCTCAGGTAGAACCAGGCCGAGTACGATGAAATCCCTGTCCGCCACATAACGTTCCATTTCACCCATAGAGGCAGTGGCTACGAGGTCGTAGTTGGTGTCGGCATCCCACTGGGTAATCCATTGTGAGTTTCCCTGGTCGTAGACGACCAGGCGGGGAGGCGTTTCACCGCTCTCGAATTCGGGCAGAAAACGGTAAAGCCCAACCATCATGAAAACCGAAAACATCAGGCTCAGGATGTTGCGGTTCTTGAACGCATCGAGCAGGTCCTTGGAGGCGATCGTACCGATAACCCGGAGGTTTATTCCGTATCGTTTCATGGTGTGCCTCATTTTCGATCTTGCCGGATCAATATAGTTCATTTCCGGTGAGTTTGATAAAGACATCTTCCAGCGTGGTTCCTTCGCCTTCGCCGTGCTCGGCTTTCAGCGTAGCTGGGCTGTCGATGGCGACAATCTGTCCCTGATGGATGATTGCCACCCGGTCACTCAAGCGGTCGGCTTCCTCCATGTAGTGGGTAGTAAGGAAGACAGTCACGCCTTCTTCTGCTAATTTCTCGACGATACTGCGGATTCCGCGCGCCACACCCGGATCCAAGCCTCGGGTAGGTTCGTCTAGAAAGAGTACCTTGGGTTGATGCAGCAGCGCCCGGGCGATGAGTAGTCGCTGCTTCATGCCGTTGGAGTAAGTCTTGATTTTGTCCTTGGCACGATCAAGCAGCCCTACCTGCGCCAGCGTCTCGTCGACACGGCGTTTGGGCACGCCGTACAGTCGTGCTGAAAATTGCAGATTGTCGCGGGCGGAGAGGCGCTCATATAGATTCTGATACTCGAAGACCACGCCGATCTGCGGTTTTAGCTGCTGGCGTCCCTCGACGACGTCGCAGCCGACGACCTGGGCCGAGCCGGAGGTCGGCCGCAGTTGCCCGGTGAGGACTTTGATGGTGGTCGATTTTCCGGCGCCGTTGGGGCCGAGAAAACCGAAGACCTCGCCGTACTCGACCTCGAAACTGATGCCCCGCACGGCTTTCACGCCTTTGTAGTAGCGGTGCAGGTCTTGGACTTGAATGGCTTTCATCTCGTGTTACTCCTATGTGCCGGATGTGTTCGGGTCACCATGGATTGCGTTTGGATTTGGCCTAACGATACACATAGAAAGAGGGTGCTGCAATAAATTGCCGCCGAACGGCGGATTTTCGAAGTTGAATGGTGCACTGGTGGGGATCAGTGGAGAGGAAAATTACCCAAAAACTTCGTTAAAACAGCCAACTTTGGACAAAGCCACGTCCGTGTGGTGAGGTCGTACCGCTTTCTATGGGGTTGGTTCAATAGCCAAGCAAGTCTTTGAGTTCGGCAGCCGCGGTTTTACTGAGGGGAATCAGCGTGGCTTCCGAGTCGTCGAGGCGCAGGGAAAAGCTGTTGCGCGTGAAGGGTATGACTTCGGTGACGTGCTGCAAGTTGACCAGGTAGCCGCGGTGGGCGCGGAAAAAACCGCTGCGCGCCAAGCGTGTTTCGAGTTCGGACAGCGTGAATTGCGTGGGCAGCCGTTCGCCGTCCGTGGTATGCAAATCGGCGCGCCCTTCTTCAACGTCGGCGTAAATGATGTCGGTGGGATTGATCAGAGCGACTCGTCCTTCCAGTTTCACCGGGATCTTAAACGGCGTGGAGATCTGGCGTTCTTCGCCGGGTTTGAAGGTTGATTGGATGCGCCCCTCATTGAGCGTATGGATCGTGTTGCAGATCGGTTCGAGCAGCGTGCTGTCGTCCGCCAGAATGAGCACTGCAGTGCCGCGTTCGGAGAGGGAGCATATTAAATCGGAGAGCAGGTCGATGGATGATTTGTCACAGCGGGCAAACGGCTCTTCCAGGATCAACGCCTCCGGGTCGTGCAGGATGGCGCGTCCGAAAGCCAGGCGTCGTTGGAGACTGGATGACAACTTGGCCAATCTGGATTTGCCGTGATCGGCAAGCCCGACTCGCAGCAGGGTTTCCTGCGCTTTGGACTTCGGAAGGCCGTGCAGTGTGCCGTGGAACTGCAGGTTGGCGAACGGCGAACGCTGCTGGTAAAGTCCGTCTTCGGCGAATAGAAAACCGACGCGGCGGCTGTAATCCTCGCGATCCGCGATGGGATCAAGTCCTGCCACCCGCAGTGTACCGCTGGAGGGGCGTGATTTGCCCGTCAGCATGGCGAGCAGTTCGATCTTTCCGCTGCCTACCGGACCGACCAAGCCCACGACCTGACCGGCCAAGATCTTCAACATCGAGATGTCGACCGCCGTGCGTTGCCCCGTGGTCTTCTGCAGATTTTTCAGTTCAATCATGGCCGTTGGCAGGATCGGATGATGACTACATTCTAGCGTCATTTTACCAAGAAGGCACGTGAGTGCAGGCATCTCAGATTACGATTTGGTGTTGTTATTTACAACGGTAATGAAGGAGGAGAACGTGTCTAAAATCGCGATCGTCACCGACAGCGACGCCAGTCTGCCCGTAGATGTGGCCGCAAAGTGGGGTATCGTACAGGTTCCTGTGAACGTTCATTTTGGCGAGGAAACGTTTCGGACGAGCGTAGACATCGATGAGGTTGCTTTATTCGAGCGTATCGATCGCGAGGGTGCCCTGCCTACAACCTCCGCGCCGGCGCCCGGCGTGTTCATGCAGACCTTTCAGGACGTGCTGGATGGAGCTGCCGACTCGATCGTGTGTTTCTGTGTCAGCAGCGAAGTGAGCGCCATTTACAGCGCGGCGTGCACGGCGCGCGATTCGATGCCGCGAAAGGACATCGCCGTCGTCGACACTCGCACGTTGAGCATGAGCCAGGGCTTCATGGTCTTGGCTGCGGCGGAGGCTGCAGCCGGCGGTGCTTCGAAAGAAGAAGTCATCGCCCATGCGCAGGACGTCGGCGCGCGCTCGCATCTATTTGCCGCCCTGGCGACACTGAAGTACCTGGCGATGAGCGGGCGCGTGGGTCACGTGGCGGCGGGCATTGCCAACGTGCTCAACGTCAAACCGATCCTCACCATCCGCGACGGGAAATTGGACTTACTCGAACGTGTGCGCACGCAAGGCAAAGCGTTCGAGCGCGTCGTCGAGCTGGCAGTGGAGGCTTCCGGCGGGAAAGCCATCGAACGCATGGCTATTATCCACGTTATCGCGGAAGAAGCCGCGCAACGATTCGAAAGCCAACTGCGTGAAAGTATGGATTGCCCGCAAGACATCTTGCTGGCCGGGATGACGGCCGGACTTTCCGTACATTCGGGCGCCGGGTTGGTGGGCGTGACGTTCGTGGTCGAAGGTTGAGCTGGAAACCGCCGTAGCAAGATGCATCCCACACTTGTATTTTGGGAAGCACCCCGGTGAGCAGCCGGGGTGCTTTTTGTTCCACTAGATTGTACAGAAAGCATGACTATCGATGATCGTCGTAATACTGTAGAGCACGCAGGTATTCGTCTTCATCGAAATCCGGCCAATAAACATCGGCGGCGTATAAAGTGGCGCCGGCGCTCTGCCAGAGTAGAAAGTTCGAAAGGCGCATTTCTCCCGCCGTGCGTATGATGAGATCCGGATGCGGCTGACCGGCGGTGTAGAGCTGCTGCTCGACGAGGCTTTCGCAGATGGCCTCTGCCGGGGTCCCTTCGCGCAGAATTTCTCGGATGGCGTTGGCAATCTCCGCACGGCCGCCGTAGTTGAAGGCGATGTTGAGTATCAAATTCTGGTTGTCACGCGTGAGATCGATCGCTTTACGGACGTTGCGCTGCGTGGACGGGGGCAAACCCTGCAGCGTTCCAAGGTGCCGCAGTTGGACGCCTTCTTTGTGCAGTTCGGGCAGCTCGCGCTCTAGAAAAGGGTCGATGAGCGCAATCAAGCCTCTGACTTCTCCCTTCGGGCGTTTCCAATTCTCGGTGGAAAAGGCGTAAATCGACAAGTACCGGACGCCGGTTTCGACCACGACGCGTATGACTCGGCGCAAATTCTCGACGCCGGCGCGATGACCGGCGTGACGCGGAAGACCGCGAGCACGCGCCCAACGCCCGTTGCCGTCCATGATGATGCCGATGTGCTGCGGCAGCGTTCGAATCGGTGTTTGGAGATGACTCGGGATTTTTGTGAGTGTGTCGACCATGCGATTATCCGTTGTCGTTTACGCTGCCCTTGAAAGGGAAGATGGTCCCGGTTCACGTATTTGCATCAGCAAGTCCACGATGGGTGCGCACATCAGCAGCAGGGCCAAACCGAAGAACGGCCAGGTGAACGATGAGGGCAGCGTGGTCCTGACCGCCTGCTCGCCATGCGGCAATGCGCGCAGCGCGTCCTGCATGAAAACCACCAATGCCAGGATTACACCTGGGAGGCAGAGCCACCAGGCCCTCGATGAAGGCCAAAGCTGGAAGCCCGGCCGGTCGAAAAGTGCGATCAGGGAGCTGGCCAGAGCCAAGATCCCGGCGATGATTATCGGCGCAATCACCGGTCCCCACCATGGCAGCGGTAAAAGGAAGAGCACGTCCCAGTCCAATAACGTCCGCGGCCAACCGAGATGCAGCCGGAGAAACAGGTAATAGAAGATATCCCAGACTCCAAAGGCAAGTAGGGCGTATGCGAGCCGGGTGTGTCGATCACGACCTGTAAGGTAGCCAACCGACAGCAGCATTATCAGTGTGGCTACCTCGCGCACCAATTCGATCTGTTCGAGGTTGTTTGTGATGGGAAGTGGATTGGTTTGGTAAGGTTCGATGCGGCCGATGTGAACGCGCAGGTAGGTCACCGCGGCCGCTTCAACCCAGGCAAATGCCACGGCGAACAGGATCACGGTTGCCCAGCGTTTGAAATTGCGCATGGTGACTCCTTGGACGGTTTTTACTCGCTTGTAGATTACATCGTCGTATCTGCTGACTCCACCCCTTACATTCAGCTTTGAATGCATCCAGGTGCTTGACAGGTGTGAGCCGAGGCTTGAAAATCCATGCGAAACCACAGGCTTGTTGTTGAACGGAGTAGAAATGACGGATGATCGTGTAAATCAGATACGGCTTGCCTTGGTGGAGGATAACGCAACACTGCGGGAAGCGATTCGGGAGGGATTGGAGGATTCCGGTGCAATCAGCGTTGTAGCTGAGGCTGAATCCGGAGAACATGCGGTCGAATTGTGCCTGGATGAGCCGCCGGATGCAATCCTGATGGACGTACAGCTGGCGGGCGATACGAACGGGATCCAGGCCGCTGTGGCCATTCGCCGCGAATACCCGCGCTTGCCGGTCGTCTTCTATTCGATCCAGGATGAGGACGCCTACTACCGGGATTTCCGACGCTCCGGCATCCTCAGTCATTACGCCTACGTGCGAAAATCGAACTTCCTGCTGCCGGAGATGATCATCCCGTTGCTGCAGGATGCGATTTCCGGGCGGAGTTTCATCGATCCGGAAATCGTCTCGCGCGTTGAAGAGGTGCGCCACAAAGACGAACAATCCCCGATTGGCTTGTTGGAGCCCATCGAGCAGGACGTTGCAAGCATGCTGGCCCAGGGATTGACCAACGAGCAAATCGCAGGACGGCTCGGCTTTCGGGACAAACGTACAGTCAGCCGCATCAATGGGGCGATATACACCGCCTGGGGTTTGGTCGAAACAGCAACGGATGAGAAGGTCGCCAGGACGCGTGCGGCAATTATCTATCAACGCGGTCAGCTCATGGTATGGGATGCGGATGGCGTTCCCAAGGTTGCCAATCGAAAGGGGGAGTGGGTGCCGTTGGAGGAGGATTCCTAGTCTTTGCCGTTCTCGGTAACATCTCTTTCAACCGCGAGGATGGATTTATTTTGGGTTTAATGATCTTTTTAAAACACATCCGGAGTGATTTCCATTTATGACCGGTGAGTTTGCGCTGGATTGGGCCGTGCTGGCCGTTTCTCTTTTCAATACCATTATCCTGGTGTGGTTGGGTTTGGCCGTATTGCTCAATGCGGAACGCCGGCGATTGGGCGTTTGGGTGGTAGGATGCGGCTTGCTGACCGGGGGTGTCTTCTTCCTGGGGCACTCGGCGATTTTTGGGCTGGGCTTTAATTTGTTTGGGCAGAGCGTGGCTTTGTGGTGGCAGTTGAGCTGGATTCCCGTGGTCGCCTTGCCGTTTGTCTGGTACGTCATCATGCTCTGGTATACGGGTTTTTGGGACGACGTCGACACTCCCTTGCGTCTGCGTCATCGCATCTGGCTGCCCGCTGCCGTTTTGTTGACGGTTGCGACGGGAGTACTTTTTATCGTTGCCAACCCGCTGCCCACTTTCACGCGAGCGCTGTTTGGGAGTTTATACACCCTGGGATCCGTGGACAGTCCGCCCATGCTCTTCCTCATTTATCCCCTGAATCTCGTTTTCTCCATCGGGTTGTCATTGGACGTCTTGCGCAGGCCAGGCCCGACGGGGCGCGTCATGGGGGACATCGCTCGCAGCCGGGCGAGGCCCTGGCTGGTGGCTGCATCGGTCGTGCTGCTCATCGTCAGTCTCCTGGTTGTTTGGGTGATGGCGGTGTTGTTGCTGGGAAGCGGTGACATCTTCCGCGCGGATATGGCGGTGCCTTTGGCGTGGTTGGATTTATGCATTGCGTCACTGATCGGCGTCGCCGTGGTCCTTACCGGCCAAGCGATCGTGTCTTATGAGGTATTTACCGGCAAAACTCTGCCCAGACGGGGTCTACGACGCTACTGGCAGCAAACCATCGGATTGGCTGCAGGCTATGCGACGTTGTTGGGTTGGAGCATCACGATGCAATTCCGCCCGATTTTCAGCTTGTTGTTGGCAACCATCATGATGACAGTTTTCTACGCCGGGATCAGTTGGCGCTCGTATGTCGAGCGCGAGCGATACATGCAGCAATTGCGGCCGCTCGTCGTAAGCCAACGTTTGTACGATCAGCTGCTTCGTCCATCTACGGCATTGCCGGCGGACGTCGATGTCGAAACGCCGTTCAATGGACTTTGTGAGGACGTCTTGGAGGCGCAGGTGGCATATTTGGCGGCCTTGGGACCTTTGTCGCCGTTTACGGGACCACCGCTGCGTTATCCGCAGGATAGCGATGTGGTGTTTCCGTCACTTGTGGAAATCAAGGAGCGTTTCAAGACTCCGGAAGTGATCTGGTTGGCGCTCGATCCGCATCAGTACGGCGGCGCCAACATCGCAGTACCGTTATGGAGCGAACTCGGGTTGATCGGGGTGTTGTTTCTGGGTGCAAAGCGCGATGGCGGCCTTTACACACAGGAGGAAATCGAGATCGCCCGCACGATCGGGGAGCGTTTGATTGACGTTTGGGCGAGCGCTGAAATGGCCAGCCGGTTAATGATGCTCCAGCGGCAGCGTTTGGCCGAAAGCCAGGTGATCGACCAGCAAACACGCCGGGTGCTTCACGACGAACTTCTGCCGCGGCTGCATACCGCCATGTTGGCGCTGCGGGGTGCGCAAATCGATGGGGAGACGGCGAAGATGCGGGCCATCGAAACACTCGGAGAAGTCCATCGCCAGGTCGCCGATATGCTGCGCGAAATGCGCTCGACGACGGCCCCCGAAGTGGCGGCGATGGGTTTGATCGGCGCATTGCGACGGGTGGTCGAAGAAGATTTACCGCAAGCCTTCGACGGGGTTACCTGGGAGATTGAGGAAGGCGTCGAGTCGGAAATCGCTGGGATCCCGGCGCTCATTTCCGAGGTGCTGTACTATGCGGGACGGGAGGTGATCCGCAATGCGGCGAAACATGGGCGTAGGGCAGAAAAGGGCGTTGAACTCCATCTGCGTGTGTTCGTCGCTTGTACCGATGGCTTGGAAATCTTGGTCGAGGATGACGGCAGGGGTATTGTGGAAGTAGACTCCGATCAGCGGAGCGGCGGCCAGGGACTGGCCTTTCATGGGACAATGATGGCGGTGATCGGCGGATCGTTGTCGATTGAAAGTGCGCCGGGGATTTTCACACGCGTGGTTTTATCTCTACCGAGTGATGCGTGGTAGAAATTCCGAAACGGATTTGCTGGCTGTTTCTCTCGTTTCTTTGTTGGATGTATCCCGGCTGAGGAGCGCAACACATGCGCGTTTTAATCACGGGGGGCACAGGTTTTATTGGAAAACCGCTGACGCGTAGGGCATTGCAGCGCGGCTGGAACGTGACGCTGGTTGTGAGGACACCCGATTCGAGGGTGGCGCGCGAGCTTGCGGACCAGGGGGCCAACCTGGTCTTGGGCGACGTCACCGATCGCGCTACCTTGGAGGCGGCATTTTCGGTCACTCAACCTGAACTATTCTTTCACAACGCAGGTTGGTATGAGTTGGGAATCCCGCGTCGCATGCGAAGACGAATGTGGGCCGTCAATGTAGAGGGTACGGAAAATGCGCTGACGTTGGCAGCCGAGCACGACGTGCACAAGTCCATCTACACTTCATCCACCACGGCGCTCGGGGACACTGGAGGAGAGCTTGTGGACGAGCGGTTCACTCGTCGTGCAGAACCTCTCAGCTACTACGAGTACACCAAGAGCGAAGCGCATGAACTTGCTTTGCGCCATCAAGCGGCCGGCGAACCCGTGGTCATCGCCTGTCCGGCGCAGGCGATTGGTCCTGGCGATCACTCGGCTTTTGGACAATTCGTTCGTCTATTTGTGCGTGGTTTGCTGCCGCCTTTCATTTGGGGAGCGGAAAGCATCTTCACCTTCGGACATGTGGATGAAGTCGCCGAGGCGTTGGTCCTGGCGGGAGAGAAAGGAACTCCCGGGGAACTGTACTTCGTTGGGGGGAAAGAATTATTCATGCGAAAGATGGTGAATGTGTGGGGAGATGCCGCCAACCGGAAACCGCCTTTCATCTGGCTGCCCAAACCCATTGCGTTGGCGCAAGCCGCGCTCATCGCTCCACTCCTCAGGCTTGCCGGAAAACAGGCATTCATCTCGCCGGAAGTCGTGCGCAGCAGCTTCGTGTCTTTTCGTTACAGCTCGGCCAAGGCAGAAGAACAACTGGGTGCACATTTCCGATCCGCCGAGCAAGCTTGGAGCGATACGATCGAAGCGGAGATTTCTCGCCTGTCATCGAAGAGGGGTACCGAATTATAATGCGGAAGATCAATGGTTTTCGTTCGCCGGCAGCCAGACAGAGAAGCATGAGCCTTTCCCCGAAATCCCCTCGCTTTGGACGGTGATGCGTCCATCATGACGCTCTAAAATTTCCATGCAAATGGAAAGCCCGAGTCCCGTTCCTGGGGCACCTGTGATCTTGCTGGCCGATCCGCGGAAGAAACGTCTGAAGATCATTTTTTGTTCTTCGGGCGGGATGCCCAATCCGGTGTCTTCCACCTCGGCGACGATCCAACTTTCTCCCGACTCACGCTTTTTCCGTGCTCGTAAGGTGATCGTTCCCCCGTTGGGTGTGTAATTCATGGCGTTGGTAAGGAGGTTGGTGAACACCTGTGTTAGCAGGCGCGCGTCTCCGGTGACCCGGGGTAAATTCTTCGTCGTTTCGATGGTCAGTTTCAACCCCCGTTTTGCGGCAAGATTTTGGCGATCCGTCACCAGCGAGGTGAGAATCTCGTTGATGTTGAGGGCGACGGGAACGAATGGAACCGCATCTGCATCCAGCCTCGAAAGCGAGAGCAAATCGTCGATCAGATTGGCCAGGCGCTCGCTTTCACGATGTAAAGTCTCCAGGTATTCCCTAAACTTGTCGGGATCATCTATGCGCGTATTGAGCAAATCCAGATAGAGCCGGATGTTGGTCAGCGGCGTGCGCAGCTCGTGTGACACGTCTGAGACGAATTGTGATTTCAGCCGATCGAGTTCCTTGAGCGCACTGATGTCGTGTGAGACGCTGACAAAATTGATCACTTCTCCGGCATCGTCACAAACGGGGGTTATGGTTAACGCCGCGTCGTAGAACGTGCCGTCTTTATGACAATTGACGACCTCGCCGCGCCAGGTTTTACCTGCGAGAATGGTTTCCCACATCTGACGGTAGAACTCCTCATCGTGCCGTCCACTTTTTAGAATACTGGGTCGTTTGCCAAGTGCTTCTTCCTGTGAATAGCCGGTCAATCGCTCCCAGCCCGGGTTTACGTATTCGATCGTTCCGTCGACGTCAGTCACCATTACGGCATCGCCGATGTTGGTGAGCAGAACGTCCAGGCGATCCCGCTCGGCTTGCAGCGCAGCCTCAAGATTCTTTTGCCTGGACATATCCAGGACGAGTCCGCTAACGCCCTGGGGATTTCCGTCGGCGTCCGTGATCAAACTGGCTGCGAGCAGGACGGGGATGTGACGGTTCTGCTGGGAGGGGATTTCGATGTCGAAGACTTCGCGTGTTCTGGGTTGGCGGGCCTTCGTCTCGTCGAATTGTTCCATAATGGGCTGCTGCAGATTGGGAGGAAAAATATCGAGCACACTTTTCCCGATCAGATCGTCCGCATCGAAATCACACAACTCGGCCATGGCCTGATTGACATACGTGATCGTGCCCGCGGGATTGACGTGAAATATTCCCGCCAGTGAAGTTTCTACGAGGGCGCGGTAACGAGCTTCTGAGAGGGTAAGATCACGCGTGCGTTCTGCAACTTCGGCTTCGAGCTGTTGAGCTTGTGCAGCGATTTGACCAAAGAGATGTGCATTTTCCAGGGTGACCGCAGCCTGGGTGGCGAAGGCGTTCAGCAGCTCAAGGTCTGAGGATTTAAACGGCCGTTTCAGGCCGTCGCGCTGCACGGTCATGGTTCCCATGATGCGCTGGCGTATGCTTAGGGGCGTGATCAGCAAGCACTCGAGGTCGTTGTTTGATGTGCCGGGAATCAAGACACCGCGCGGATCGTCGGCGGTGTTGTTGAGGATGATCGCTTCGCCATGTTCGGCGACGTATCCGACAAGACCCTGACCGACTTGCAGGATCAGGTCCCCGGCAGCGTCTGCGGCCGGGCCCAGGGCGATTACGCAGTTGAGATTGTTCGTTTGGTTGTCGAGCAAATGGATGCGACTGGCGTCTGCCTGGAGCAAGCTCTTCGCTTCTTTGGCGATCATGCGCAGTACGGTTTCCTGGTCGAGGGATGAGGAAATCGAACGCGCCGTGCGGATCAAGGCCTGTGATTCTAGCGCTCGTTGCGTGACGTTGGTATACAGCCGGGCATTATCAATGGCTACCGCCGCCATGCTCCCGATGGACTGAATTAGCTCGGCTTGTTCTTCGCCAAAAGAATGTGTTTTGTCGAGGATGAAGATGCCCAATCCGCCGATCGGCTTCTCGCCCACGATCAGGGGAACGCCGAGCAGCTTTTGAATCCCCGCTTTGACCCAGATCGGGTTGGCTTCCGGATGGTGCGGATAATCTGAGAGCAGGATCGGGCTGCGTGCTTCGAGCACCTTCCAGATCAAGCCCGTTCCGACCGGCGCCTGTGACAGGCGGATTTCATCCGGAAGACCGATGACGTGGGGGAAGGTGACGCTCTTGCCGTCGCTTTCGACGAGGCCGATGGCGCCTGCGTCAGCGCCTGTGACTTCGATGGCGACGCGGATCGTGGTTTCCAATACTGTGGGTAAATCAAGAGCGCTGGTGATCGCCTGGGCGACTTCGTTGCGCAGGCTTTCGCGTTTCAATGCATCTTGAATCTCGTTGCGTGAGCGTACGTGACCCAACGCGATGGCGATATGATCGGCGAGCGCTGAGAGAACGGACCGGTCTGCTTCGGTCAACCAGGATGCACTGACGTTGATGGTTCCGATGGGCTTGTCGGCCAGGATCAATGGGGCGATGATGGCAGGGACCTCGCCGATGATCTTCATGATCCGGGGCACGAAGACGCGCAACCGTTCCGGGGTTAACTGCGTGACCAGTTCCCTGCGATCTGTGGTGAATACGGCTTCGCCGGTTTCAAGCGCCTGTCTGTATACATCCACTTCGTTTGGATCGAAGCGGTACCCCCGAATCGCCAATCCGGTAAGTCGACGGAGCGATTCGCTTACCGCATTGCTCATTGATTGGGATTGTACTTCGAGCAATCCGTCTTCCGTCAGCAACGTGGCGGACCCCCGCAGCTTTAGGCGGTGTAATTCTTGGGTAAGGGCGCGGAAGACATCGGCTTCGCTGGCGACCGCCTTGCGCGCCACACTGGCTGCTGTGCGCAGAGCTGAGACCCAAAATGCCCTCGCCTCGTGATGAGGAACTGTATCTGATGCCTTATCCACGCCGTGGTTCCCCTCTGTTAAGCGTAGTGTATCACGGAACGAAATCGGGCACATTTCGTGTTGTCTTAACGGACTTCACTCGCATGATTCTATCCCCTCGATGCACTAGGCAGAGCAGATGGAATCCATATGCGAAAAGGACTTGACAAGAATAATAACATAGAGTACTCTAGAGTGCAGAGAACTCTATGTTTAACAAAAGGTGAATGCCAGTCGCGTATTCACGGAGGCTGAAGATGGATATTTCACGTGAAGAAGCCGAACAATCCTTGCAGACGATCAGGGAGGTGCGCTCCCAAATACGCACGTCAATTGCTACAGGCAGTGCCCCCTTGCATATGATTCTATGGGGCGCGATATGGTTTGTTGGTTATCTCTGCAACAATTTTCTAGATGTCGAAACCGCCGGACGGATTTGGACTCTACTCGCTGCTGGCGGAACCGTTGCAAGCGGCATCATGGGGTATCGTCTCGGTTCGCGATTTCGCCTGCCGGGCAGCGAGCGTATCTGGCAAATTTGGATTTTCTTTTTCATATACGTTTTTCTATGTATATGGGTAGCCTGGCCGTTGAATACGATGCAGATTTCAATGCTCATTGCATTGTACGCCATGTTTGCCTACGTTCTCTTGGGGTTATGGCTGGAGCGTATCATTACCTGGGTTGGACTTGCAGTCAGCGCATTGGGGTTGATTGGATATTTCTTGTTTCCGGATATTTACTACCTGTGGATGGCGTTTCTCGGAGGCGGTACGCTTTTCGGCAGTGGCATCTACATTTTGAAAACGTGGAAATGAATGCCACGAAGGGCGATCGGGCATGAGTATGTTGAATGAAATCATTCACCAGCCGGTCCGTATGCGCATCATGGCCGCGCTGATGGCTTTGGATAAAAGCGGGCAACTGGAATTCACGCATCTGCGTGATGTGCTCTCACTAACGGATGGCAATCTGGGTGCCCATCTGCGAAAACTCGAAGAGGCGGGTTATGTCTCGTTGGAAAAGACCTTTGTAGCGCGCAAGCCGCGCACGTTCATCGCCATGACGGAGAAAGGCCGCCAGGCTTTCGAAGATCATGTAAATGCCCTGGAGCAGATTCTAAGTGGTGCGGAAATCGAGGAGGAGGGCAATACGTAGCAGTCGAAGATCGCCCGCTTTGTAACAAATCCGCAGTACACGCAAGTATCTGTGCTGGAAGAACACAAGGAGATTGAAATGCGTAAGGTAATCCAAACAAACGAAATAACCAAACAATACGGTTCGGTACGTGCCGTGAATGGTGTGACTTTCCAAGTCGAAGAAGGTGAGATTTTCGGAGTCGTCGGTCCCAACGGCGCAGGAAAAACCACAACCATCGAGTGCATCGAAGGTCTACGCAAGCCGGATTCCGGATCGGTGGATCTGCTCGGATATGTGCCATGGAAGGACCATCTCGAGGTAGCGGAGCGAATCGGCATCCAACTGCAGGAATCGGCGCTTCCGCTGCGCATTCGGGTGAAGGAATCGTTGGACTTGTTTGGCGCGTTCTATGCGGAGCGTGAGGATTCACAGGTCTTACTCGATCGTCTTGGATTGGCTGATAAATCGAAGGCGATGTTCAGCAAACTGTCTGGCGGTCAAAAACAGCGTTTGTTCATTGCGTTGGCATTGGTGAATAAGCCGCAAGTGCTCTTTTTCGACGAATTGACCACGGGCCTCGATCCGCACGCCAGGCGATCGATGTGGGATCTGGTGCGCCAGATTCGCGATCAGGGCAGCACGGTCTTTCTGACGACGCATTTCATGGAAGAAGCCGAGCGTCTCTGCGATCGTGTTCTCATCATGGATGACGGGAAGATTGTGGCCCTGGATACGCCCGAAGCGCTGATTCGTTCCTTGGGCGTGGAACGTCGCTTGGTGTTCACTATTGCGAATCATTTTGACGCTCAATCGCTCTCGGAGATGCCCCAGGTCGATCGTGTGGAGCAAATTGGAGAGCGCGTGGTGGTCTATGGAAGTGGAGAACGTTTCGCAAGTTCAATCGTCCGTGGATTGGAGACATCCGGCGTCGATTTCAGTGACCTGCGCACGCAGGATCCGACGCTGGAGGATGTGTTCCTATCGCTGACGGGCAAGGAAATCCGGGAGGCATAAAATGAGAGGTTTGAAAGAACTCACTTGGATCAATCTTAAATTATTCATCCGTGAACCTATAAGCACTTTCTTCACGCTGGCTTTTCCGCCACTGTTGATTTTGCTTTTTGGGGCGATGTATGGCAACGATCCATCACCGATGTTTGGAGGGTACGGTTCGATGGACGTGAGCATGTCCGGTTATACCGCCGTTATTCTCAGTACGGTCGGTTTCATGAACATACCGATTACGATCGGCAACTATCGTGAACTGGGTGTGCTGCGCCGGTATCAAGCGTCGGCCTTGCGTCCGCGCGTTTTCATTACTGCCGACGTGATCGCCAACATGTTGGTGACGCTACTCGGCATGCTGCTCTTGGTTCTGTCCGGCTGGCTGTTATACGATGTTCGTTTCGAAGGCAAAGTGCTCAGTTTCGTGCTCGGTGTTGTGTGGAGCGGTTTGGCGCTGTTTGCTTTCGGATACTTAATCGGCAGCCTGGCGCCGGGGGCGCGCGCTGCGCAGGTGATCGGGATGGTTATTTTCTACCCCATGATGTTTCTCTCCGGTGCGACCATTCCGATGGAAGTCTTGCCCGAATCGATTCAGCACATCGCCGATTATTTGCCGTTGACACACGTGGTCAACCTGCTGCGCGGGTTGTGGTTTGGAGAAGGATGGGGGGATAACATTTTGGCGGTGGCGGTCTTGGCAGGTATTCTCGTGGTGAGCACTGTCTTTGCGGTGCGCGTTTTTCGTTGGGAGTAAGATGGCGAGTTTGAAATTCAATCTGCTAACGCCCTAGAAGCTAAATGCGACAGGCTCGAGCAGGATAGTTTTAAGCGAACAAGGTCCGCTGAGCTGGCGACCTTGTTCGCTTTTACCTTTACAGGACACGGGGGCATTGATAGACTTTAGAAAATAGACTAAATTGAGGTGAAAATGTCCCTTTTGGCAAATTGGAAAGAGGTGCTCGACACGGCCAATTTATCTCCCGACAAGGAGATGGACATAATCAGCAAATGGATGATTATCACCCGGGCGGCAGTGTTCTCGATGACTGCCACATCGGGTTTGATCGGCGGCTTGCTGGCCGCCGCTCGATCGGACCGTCCGCATTGGTTGAACTTTGCATTGGCGCTGATTGGCTTGGTGCTCGCGCATGCGGCCAACAACATGATCAACGATTTCTTCGATCTCGAAGAGGGCGTCGATACGGATGAATACGCCCGGGCGCAGTACGCACCGCATCCGATTCTGAGCGGCATGATTTCCAAACGCAATCTCTTGCTGGCCATACTGACTGTCACGTTCATCGATGCCCTCATCATGGTGTACTTCCTCTTCAACGTGGGAAGTATGGTTCTGGTTTTCGCGTTGTCTGGCTTCTTCATCAGTGTGTTTTACGTAGCGCCTCCGATTCGGTTAAAGCACATCGGACTTGGCGAGCCGGGTGTGTTTATCGTTTGGGGGCCGCTCATGATTGGCGGCACCTATTTGGTGACTGCCGGGGAACTGCCCACGCTGGGCATTTGGCTGGCATGTGTGCCGTATGCCTTGATTGTTTCTACAGTGTTGATCGGCAAACATATCGATAAAATCGAGGCCGATGGCGAGAAGGGAATCCGTACGTTGCCCGTTGTGATTGGAGAGCGCAATGCCTTGTGGCTCAACATGGCCTTGATGGCCGCCTTCTATCCCATCGTAGCCCTTCTCGTCCTCGCGGGCACGCTGGGCGTCTGGGTACTTCTGATCGTCCTGGCTCTTCCGCGCCTCTTGCGTGTGTTGAAAATCTATACTGCGCCCCGTCCACAGGAACCCCCGGCAGATTACCCGGTTTGGCCCCTGTGGTATGTGTCTGCTGCGTTTTTCCATAACAAGCTGGCCGGCGGGTTGTTTGTTTTAGGATTGATCATGAACCTGATTCTCCCCATTTCGTTGTAGCCATCTGTATTATCGCGGTCGTGATTCAAAAACGAGACGCCTTCTTCATGGCGTCTCGTTTTTCGTTCTGTGTTCGTTCGCCCCAGGCTGTTGACCCGGTTCAGCAGGACAGGCGTATCTACTTTTGGCTCATGAGCAATTTCACGTATTGGGCGCGTTCGAAGGCGAGGGGATCATCAACTTCGCTTTGGCTCAGCTTACCTCGGAAATCAGAGAGATTATTGTAACCGTGCTCGTCCATCCAGCCTTCCAGCTCACGCAGCATAGTGGAAATGTAAGCTATGCCGTTCTGCAGCAGTGCGGAGGCTGATTGAATGACGGATGCGCCGGCGAGGATCGCTTTGGCGCTGTCCAGACCTGAATGCACGCCGGTATTCAAGGCCAAGTCGGCCTTGATCTGATTGTATAGAATGGCTACCCAGCGTAGCGGGAGCTTCATCTCCTGGGGTGTGCTGTAGATCATTTCGTTGATCAGCTCCTCACTCTTGGTGTCGATATCCGGCTGCAAGAAGCGGTTGAAAAGCACGAGGCCCTGGACTCCGCGTTTGGCTAGCTGCGCCGCCACGTTAGCGGTGGAGCTGTAGTATGGACTGAGTTTAACGGAGACCGGGATCTTCACTTCACTCAGTACGGCATCCACGGTCTCGTAAAGCGACTTCTCCACATCGGCGGCAGATTTCTCCACGTTGGTCACGACCGAATAAACGTTCAGTTCGAGTGCGTCCACCCCGGTGTTCTCGAGCTGCTTGGCGTACTTCGTCCATGTACCGGGGTTGATGGCGTTCAGACTGGCGATAAGCGGCATTTTTACTTCGGCGCGTGCCTTTTCTACCCACATCAAGTGTTCACTTGCCTCACCGTGATGCATCTGTGGAAAATAGGATAAGGCCTCCGCATATAACTCTGAACCGCGGGATAATTCTTCTTCCATACGTAAACTTTCAAAGAGGATCTGTTCTTCGAAGAGCGAGCGGATTACCAATGCACCAGCGCCGGCTTTCTCGGCGTCTTTGATGCGATCGGTGTAACTGGAGATCGAACACGCAGCGACCAGAATCGGCGTATTGAGATCCATCCCCATGTAAGTCGTTTTTGTATCGGCCATTGTATCTCCTCTCGAAATTCAGCAGGTTATTATAGGATAACAAATAATACACCCATGTGGAATAGTGATAGGTGTCCTGCAAATTACAATGCCCTTCTACACTGTTAGAGACGCATAAAGACGAATACCGTATAAGGTGGTTTGTCGCCGATGTTTTTACGCGCATTAATGTGATTTAAATACGAACTCATGTTAGTTCGATATGAAGGAGTTATCCATGCCGAAAAAGAAAGCAGAGCGAAAGTTCGTGCCATACGATGGCAATGCCGCCGCAGCTCACGTAGCTTATGCTACGAATGAGGTGATCGCGATCTACCCCATCACACCTTCCTCACCTATGGGCGAGATTGCCGACGAGAAGGCAGTCAACGGTCAACCCAATATTTGGGGAACGGTCCCCAACGTGGTCGAAATGCAGGCAGAGGGCGGAGCTGCCGGAGCGGTCCATGGTGCTTTGACGACCGGCGCTTTGACGACGACATTTACGGCCTCTCAGGGTCTGTTGTTGATGATCCCCAATATGTTCAAAATCGCTGGCGAACTGACGCCAGCTGTTTTTCACATCGCCGCACGTTCCGTCGCAGCGCAAGCGCTGTCGATTTTCGCTGACCACAGCGATGTAATGACCGCGCGATCCACTGGATGGGGTTTGCTCTCGTCCAACAGTCCCCAGGAAGTCATGGACATGGCACTGATCGCGCAAGCCGCCACTCTCGAAGCGAGCATTCCCTTCTTGCATTTTTTCGACGGTTTTCGTACCTCGCACGAGATCCAGAAGATCGAAGAGCTGACCTATGACGACATGCGCGCTATGATCGACGATGAATGGGTCATTCGTCACCGCCAACGCGCCCTTTCCCCCGACCATCCCACGATCCGTGGAACGGCGCAAAATCCGGATGTATTTTTCGCCGCGCGCGAGACGGTCAATGCCTACTACCAAAGAGCGCCCCAGATCGTTCAGGGTGCGATGGACCGCTTCGCCAAGATCGTGGGGCGGCAGTATCACCTCTTTGATTACGTCGGAGCGCCGGACGCCGAACGCGTCGTGATCATGATGGGCTCCGGTGCGGAGACGACACATGAAGTTGTAGAACACCTCATCAAACAAGGCGAAAAAGTCGGCTTGATCAAGGTCCGGCTATACCGTCCTTTCGACGGTAATGCCTTGGTCGCCGCCCTGCCCAAGACCGTGCGCAGCATTTCGGTATTGGACCGCACCAAAGAGCCGGGCGCGGAAGGCGAACCGCTTTACCTGGATGTGCAAAACGCAATCGCCGAAGCTGTTACCGAAGGCCGTCTCAGCCGCGACGATATACCTCTCGTCGTAGGCGGTCGTTACGGATTGGGCTCACGCGAATACAACGCCGGCATGGCGAAATCGGTATTCGACAATCTGGCCGATGACAAGCCGAGGAATCATTTCACCGTTGGCATCGAAGATGACGTCACGCATAGCAATTTGCCTTGGGATAATTCGTTCTCGTCCTTGCCCGAGGGTGTCCATCAGGCGATGTTCTATGGCTTGGGCGGCGATGGTACCGTCGGTGCTAACAAGAACTCGATCAAGATCATCGGCAAGGCGACCGACAATTACGCGCAGGGGCACTTCGAATACGATTCGAAGAAATCCGGTTCAATGACTATCTCGCATCTGCGTTTCAGTCCAACCCCCATTCGCAGTACGTACTTGATCCAGCAGGCGGAATTCTTGGCCTGCCACGCATTCCAATTCCTCGAACGGGTGGATATCGTCAAGAACCTGAAACCGGGCGGCATTTTCCTGCTCAACAGCCAATATCCTGCTGATGAAGTCTGGGATCATCTGCCGTATGAAGTACAGCAGGCATTGATTGATAAACAGGCCAAGTTTTACCTGATCGACGCCTATTCCCTTGCCGATTCGTTGGGATTGGGGGCGCGCATCAACGTCATCATGCAGTCGGCATTCTTCAGCATCTCGGACGTTCTGCCAGAAGACAAGGCGATGAAGATGATGGAAATGGCCGTCGAAGACACCTATGGCGATAAAGGCAAATCCATCGTCGAGATGAACATAAAATCTGCCAACCTCGCCCGGGAACGCATCCATGAGGTGGCGGTGCCGAAGAAAGCCACATCGGATATCCACATGCGTCCTCCGGTTCCGGAAGAGGCGCCTGAGTTTGTGCAGCAAGTGACGGGTGAGATGATCGCTCGACGCGGTGCGCAGATTCCCGTTTCCTTACTGCCGAACGATGGTACCTATCCCGTCGGAACGACGCGCTTCGAAAAACGCAACATAGCTCTCGAGATCCCGGTTTGGGACCCCGAAGCCTGCATCCAATGCAACCAATGTGCCGTGGCTTGTCCACATGCCACGATTCGGCCCAAGGTTTACGATGCCTCGTTCGCCAACGGCGATTCTCCGGAGGGTTGGCAAGCCACAGCGGCCAAGGGTCGTGGTTTCGATGGCATGCTGTACACCTTGCAGGTCTCGCCTGAAGACTGCACCGGCTGCGGCGCATGCGTGCATGTTTGCCCGGCCTTCGCCAAGGACGAGGCAGGCAAGAAGACGGACCGGAAAGCCATCAATATGGCAGCGCAACCGCCAATCCGCGAGCAGGAAGTCGCCAAGTGGAATTACTTCCTCTCCATTCCGGATCTGAATCCCGAGTTGTTCAACCGCTTCACGACCAAAGGATCGCAGTTCATGCGCCCGTTGTTCGAGTTTTCCGGGGCTTGTGCCGGATGCGGTGAAACTCCGTATGTTAAATTGCTGACCCAGCTTTTCGGCGATCGGCTGATCATCGCCAACGCCACGGGTTGTTCATCGATCTATGGCGGCAACTTGCCCACCACGCCTTATGCGCCGCGGGACGATGGGCGCGGACCAACTTGGTCGAACTCGCTCTTCGAGGACAACGCTGAGTTCGGTTTTGGGATGCGGTTGACGGTGGACAAACTGTCGGACATCGCGCGTAGGCTGCTGGAAAAAGTCGATCTCGCCGATAAATCCGATTTGGTGGCGCAGATCAAATCCGCGGACCTGAGCACGCCGGAAGCAATCGAGGCCCAGCGGGCGCGCGTCGAGGAATTGAAATCGGCTCTTCAAGGGAGCAAGGATGCAGAGGCCAACAATCTGCTCAGTGTTGCCGATTACCTGGTGCCGAAGTCGGTGTGGATCGTGGGTGGAGATGGCTGGGCGTACGACATCGGCTTTGGCGGCCTGGATCACGTGCTGGCCTCCGGGCGCAATGTCAACGTACTCGTACTCGACACCGGTGTGTATTCCAACACCGGCGGCCAATCCTCAAAAGCAACCCCGCGTGGCGCAGTGGCGAAATTTGCCGCTGCGGGCAAAGAGATGCCCAAGAAGGATCTCGGCTCCATTGTCATGAGCTATGGGAACATCTACGTAGCGCAGGTCGCCTACGGGGCGAACATGACCCAGCTCATCAAGGCCTTCCAGGAAGCTGAAGCTTACGATGGTCCTTCCTTGATCATCGCTTACAGTCACTGCATTGCACATGGCATCAACATGACCACAGCGACCGATTTGCACCAGGATGCTGAAGATAGTGGGTTCTGGCCGCTCTTCCGCTTCAACCCAATGCTCTCGGAAGAAGGAAAAAACCCACTGCAGCTTGACTCCAAACCACCGAAAGAGGACATTTCGGAATTTGCCTATAAGCAAAACCGGTTCCGCTCCTTGCGCGCTGCAGACCCGGACCGGGCAGAAATGCTCTTGCAAGCCTTGCGGGATGATGTAATTGCTCGCTGGAAATTCTTCGAGCAAATGGCAAATCTCGACTTGTAGGTAAAGTCGTGGCCGCGTTTTTCGACTCCCCGCGTAACTCTATGCGGGGAGTTTTTTTTGTTCTCAAATACGTTGAGGACTCGGCGTAATGCCGCCGCCTTGCGCGAGGCTGCTGCGAATTTCCGGAGCGAATGAGTCGAAATCTTTTCTCGCCAATCGCTGCAGCCACAGGGTTTCGATCGAAGCCAGATTATATCCTTCCAGCGCCCGTGACCGATCGTTGAAGAATAACTCTCGATATTCGCTGTCCATCACGGCGCGGATGATGATCGCCTGAACATCGTGCATCGACATGTTCGCCTCCCTGTTCACAAATGCGAGCGTGAACGTCTATGGCTTCATCCTCTGAAACGATGCTCGCATTGAATTTGTGACGCAGTGGAGAGAGGCAGCAGTCGTGTGTAGTCTTACTTGGCGATGTTGGGGCGGAGAATATCGTGAAAGTGCGCCGGGAAACGGGTCGGCTTCCCCGTATTAATATCGATAAGCACCCAGTCGGTTTGAAGCTGCGCCAGGAGTGTGCCATCATTGGCGCGCGAGAAGGCGTAATATCGTGTGGCCGATGCTGCACGCAGATCGTAGAGCCAGGTCTTGATCTCCAATTCCTCATCGAATCGAGCCGCTTGGTGGTATTTGATGCGATTTTTGCGTGCCACGAAAGCGATCCCTGCTTCTTGCCAGCGGGAGAAGGGCCAGCCGAAAGCGGAGGCTAACCGCATGGCGCAATCTTCGGCATAAGAGAGATAAGCGGCGTTGGTGAGATGGCGCATGCCGTCTAGATCGCGCCACTCGATCCAGCGTTTGAGCGAGAACGCACCGGGTGGCGGTGAGGCAGGCTCAGGAAACGCTTGGCGGGTGATGCTCTCCCCTTTTCCTCCCTCGGGGATGTAAGCTTTTGCCACCTCGGCTGGAATGCTGGCCGGTCTGAGGCTGTCGCGTTCCAGAAAAACCCAATCGCTGTAGCCCTTTGCAAGGACATTCTCGCTTGCGGGGTCAACGAAGTGATACGCCCTGCGCGAGATAACGCGACGGACGTCGATGACCCATGTGTGCACCTCGATTTCGTCATCGGCTTGGATCGGGCGCAGATACTCGATCTCGCTTTCGCGGATTAGCCACAACCTTCCCATTTTTCGATAGGTGGCGTAGTCGAGCCCGACGGACGCCGAGGCCTGGAAAGCAGCTTCCTGCATGAAGCGTAAGTAATTGGCGTTGTTCAGATGCCCATAGGCATCGCATTCATAGAAGCGGACAGTATATTTTTCAACGTGCGTCGCAGGCATCTCTTATGTCCCCGCTGGTTTCAATCGTCTGCTACAAGTATCCATGTTCGCAATACCAGTCGTAGGCTTCTTGCGCAGCCTGGTGGAATGGTTTGGGGTTCTGCAAGTTTAATTCCCGTTTCGACTTCGTTGTGTCACAGTAGAGGTATTCACGCGTCATGCGCAGCTGTGCCCCGTTGAAGGGCAGCGGCAGCCATTTTCCCAGAATGTCGCAAAGCCAGGCTGCAGGTCCGATCGCTCGAGCCGGGATTTTTAGCCACGGTGCACGCCGTCCTGCAATTTCCGTCAGCGTGCTGAAAACCTGATAATGCGATAGATTTTCGCCGCCGAGAATGTAGCGTTCACCAGAACGCCCGCGGCTTGCTGCGGCGAGATGTCCGGCGACGACGTCGTCGATGTGTACCACGTTGATTCCGCCATCCATCCAGAAAAACCCCCAACCGCGCGCGGCTTCGGTGACCATCGCCCCACTGATTTGGTTGAGGTCACCCGGACCGATGACCACACTGGGGTTGACGATCACGACCTCCACACCTCGATCGATGTATTTGAGCGCTTCCAATTCCGATTCTCGTTTGGCGTAGCCGTAGGGAAATCGTTGCGGGGGCAGGTTGAAGGTGTGTTGTTCCGTGAGCAGTTCGTCGTGCTGTGGAACCCCCAAAGCGGCCACGGAGCTGGTGAGCACCACCCGCCTTACACCAGCGCCGGCAGCGGCGCTGAGGACGTTTCCCGTGCCCGCCACGGCGGTCTGCCGGACGAGTTCAGGCTGACGCCAATAGGCGGATTGCGCCGCGGTGTGAAAGACAAGATCTACATTACGAAGCGCTTGTGGGAGCGTGTCGGGCCTTAAAATGTCCCCGACGTAATATTCGACAGGCATCCCTTGCAGCGCTTGCAGCGATGAGGATTGACGATGAAGCGCACGGACTTCGTAGCCGTGTGAAATCAAAGCACGACAAATGGACGACCCGATAAATCCCGTCGCTCCGGTGACGAGGACCCGTTCAGTCAATCAAACCCAGCTCGCGGCCGACTTCGCCCAGGATATTGAGTGCCCGGTCGATTTGCTCGTCAGTGTGGGTGGCCATGTAGCTCGTTCGCAGCATACATTGATCCGGAGGAACGGCGGGAGAGATGACAGCGTTGGTGTAAAGGCCAGCTTCGAAGCACATCTTCCAAGCCATAAACGTCTCGGACATCTCGCCGATGTGGATGGGGATGATCGGGGTCACGCTGGGTTCCGTGTTGTACCCCATGGCTTGCAAGCCGGAGCGCATGCGTTCCGTTACTTCCCAAAGGCGTTCGTTGTGCTCGGGTTCGGTCTCCATGATGTCCAAAGCCGCCAAGACCGCCGCAACGTTGGAGGCGGGCATCGAGGCGCTGAAAATCAAGGCGCGCGAGTTGTGTTGGATGTAATGAATGGTGCTTTCGTCGCCGGCGATAAAACCGCCGAGTGAAGCGAATGACTTGCTGAACGTGCCCATCATCAGATCGACTTGATCCGTCACACCGAAGTGAGTTGATGTGCCTCGTCCTCCACCCATGACGCCGACACTGTGCGCGTCGTCGACCATCAAACGTGCGCCGTATTTCTGACAGATGGGGATCATATCCGGCAAGGGAGCCAAGTCTCCACCCATGCTGTACACGCCATCGACGACGACCATGCACCCCGTTTTATCATCGATCTTGCTTAAGACTCGCTCGAGGTGCTCCATGTTGTTGTGGTTGAAGCGCCGCATTTCACCGAGGGACATCATACAGCCATCGACGATGCTGGCGTGATCGTCTTTATCGGTTACGACAACGTCGCTGCGGCCGATCAGGCACGAGATGGTACCGACATTGGTCTGATAACCGGTGCTGAACACGAGCGCGGCTTCTTTGCCCACGAAATCCGCCAGACGCTGTTCGCATTCCTTGTGCAAAGCCAGCGTTCCGTTGAGAAAACGCGATCCCGTGCAGCTGGTACCATAGCGCTCGACGGCGTCCATTGCGGCTTTGCGCACTCGCGGATCGGTGGTCAGGCCGAGATAGTTGTTGGAACCGATCATCAGGATCTTGCGTCCATCGATGATAACTTCCGTGCCTTCGGTATCTTCAAGCGGCAGGAAGTATGGATAAAGCCCTTCGGCTTGCATTTGACGTGCAATCGTATAATTGCGGCACTTCTCGAAAATGTCCATTCCGATGTCCTTTCCTGGTGACGAATTCCCTTGGAAGGCATAACACCATCCAAGGTCTGTCGTTCTTATTCTTTGCTGCGGCTTACGGAATTCGTTTGTGTGAATCCCAGGGACGATACACTTGTCGGTGACCGAACGTGCATTTGATCACTTCGAGAGGATAAATGTAGTTTGCCAGAATGTCAATTCTATCGACGAGCGTTTCGACACGATGAAATCGCATGTCAACGATCGTATCTCGGGGGGATCGAGATCTCGAAGCACGATTTCTTGACTTTGGTATTCGGGATTGTATAATCGGTCGAAAGATACTTCGACGTATTTTGACGTGCGCGGAGATCAGTAACCGGAGTGGCTTCAACAGAGAGTCGCTGTTGGGTGGAAGGCGATGAGGCCGCGAGGCGAATCCCCTCCGCCGTTCCCTGCGAGGGAACCGTCGCTCCTGGAGGGACAGGCAGCTGTCGTAAAGGAGCCGGGTTCGCCCGTTACAGCGTTTCGAGGCCGCTGCGGCGGTGAATGCAGGTGGTACCACGAGCGCCCCCTCGTCCTGCGGAAGAGGGGGCGTATTCTGTGTACGAGGAGGCAGGCATGATTGATATTCGTATCATTCGCGAGCATCCTGACGAGGTGAAAGCAGCTTTACAAAAGTTACAGGCTGAGGCGCCGATCGACGAGATTCTTGCCCTCGACAGCGCCAGACGTGACATCCTTCAAGAAGTTGAAACGCTGCGACAAGAACGGAATGAAACCTCGGCGCAGATCGGAAAGATGAAAGACCAAAAGGAACGCCAACCGCTGATCGAAGCGATGCGTGTGGTCAACCAACAAATTTCCGATCTCGAGGAACGCTTGCGCGACACGGAGCAACACTTGGAAGAGGCCATGTACCGGGTTCCCAATCTTCCGCACGAAAGTGTGCCGGTGGGCAAGGATGAGAGTGAGAACATTGTCGTACGACAAGAGGGCGAACCCAGAAGCGAAGCAGATTTTGGTTTCGATCCTTTGCCGCACTGGGAGTTGGGCCCAAGTTTGGGCATAATCGATTTTGAACGCGGCGTAAAGCTTTCGGGAAGCCGCTTTTACGTCCTTTTTGGCCTTGGCGCTCGTTTGCAGCACGCCTTGATTCAATGGATGGTCAGCTATCACGTACAACAGCATGGCTACACCGAAGTCTACCCGCCTTACCTGGTGCGAGAAGAATGTATGTGGGGCGCAGGCCAGCTGCCGAAGTTCAACGACAACATCTATCGTGATGTCGAGGACGATTTGTGGCTGATCGGAACGGCGGAAATTCCGGTGACCAATTTACATCGGGATGAGATATTTTCCGCAGAAGAGCTGACGAAGAAATACGTGGCATATTCGGCCTGTTTTCGCCGCGAGAAATTTTCCGCGGGGCGCGACGTGCGGGGAATCAAGCGCGGCCATCAGTTCGATAAAGTGGAGATGTATAAGTTCTGCAAGCCCGAGGACTCCTATGCGGAACTTGAAGCCCTGGTCAATGACGCGGAGGACATCTGCCGTGCCCTCGGAATCCCCCACCGCGTGGTCCAGATGGTGACCGCCGATCTGGGCTTTACCGCGGCCAAGAAATACGACATCGAAATCTGGGCGCCGGGTTGTGGGGAGTGGCTCGAGGCCAGTTCGTGCTCGAATTGCGAATCGTTTCAAGCTCGGCGGACGAAGATTCGTTATCGTCCTGCGCCCGATGCAAAGCCCGAATTTGTTCATACGTTAAACGGTTCGGGATTGGCCCTGCCGAGAACGATGATCGCCATTCTGGAAAACTACCAGCAAGCGGACGGAAGCGTTGTGGTTCCGGAGGTGCTTCGTCCTTGGATGGGCGGCGTCGAAGTCATAGAAAGCAGCGAAAATGATGGTTGATGGCTTACTCATTATCGGCTGTGTGGTATTGATGATGATGGGCCTGATCGGGATAGTCTTTCCGGTCGTTCCGGATTTGATTCTGATCTGGGCTTCTGCTTTGGGATATGGTTTGATTATCGACTGGGGCGAGCATGGACCGATTTACTTTACGGTGATATCCGTATTAGGGCTGGTAGGTCTCGCCACCGAATTTTGGGTCAGCGGTATCGGGGCGAAGCGCGGGGGAGCGTCGGGTGGTGCGATCTTGCTGGGTGCCGTGTTGGCTGTCGTGGCTTTTTTTGTGGCCGGACCGATCGGCGCCGTCGTCGCACTGCTGCTGGGAATTTTTATTGTGGAGTACATCCGTAAAAAGGACGTTGAAAGCGCCTCGCAGGCCATGATTGGTGCTGGGCTGGGTTGTGGGGCTTCGTTGGTGATTAAATTGCTGCTCGGCTTGGGGATGGTCGTGACCTGGGTGATCTGGGCATTTTCGGGCTAAGCCTTGAAGAACAGCATCCCTACACCCAAGTGTTTTAAGCCTTCTTCGGCCCAATATGTGACCAATGGTGAGGGATCGTCCAGGGCGGTGAAGAGCGCGGGTATCGTTTGGGGGTCGTGAATTAACGCTAATGCTCTTGCCGCCTCGATACGCACGTGTGTATCTTCGGATTCCATCGCCTCGATCAACGCTGGTGCAGCCAGGCTGCCGATCGCTGCCAGCGCATCGCCGGAAAGGCGAGCGAAAAGGCAATCGGAGTCCTGCAAAGAATCGATCAAAATCGGAATGGCCTGTGTTGAAGGTCGTTCTCGAAGACTCAACGCAGCGCATTGACGCACAGCAGCTACTGGGTCTGTGAGAGCTTGGCAGATCGCCGTTCTTGCTTCCTCTTGCTCTACACCGGACAACGCTCGCACGGCCCACCAGCGGTGATCGGGATTCCTGGCTTCGAGGAGTACTAGCAACGGACTGACGTCCGTGTCGCTCCATGCGGCGATTTGCTGTGCGGCAGCTTCCGCTCGCTCATCGTCGTCCGAAATCAAATCGTTGATAACGGCGTCTAGACCACGCATACGCTTGGGATCGTGTTAGGTCCACAATAAATACTAGAAGGGATTTGTGTACCTTAACGTCTCGTTTAGTCCCCCGGAGGGGGAATGGGGAGATCTTCGATTGCCGTTTCGGCCCATTGATCGCCCTCGTCGATGAGCATCACCGGGATGTCGTCCTTGATGGGGTACTTGCGGTTGCAGCCTGGCTCCTGGCACACCAACCAGACGTCTTTCACCAGCTTTAAATTGCCTTCTTTCTCACGAACGCAAGCCGGGCAGCGCAAAATTTCCAGCAAATCTTGGTTGATCATGTCGCTCTCCTAAGCGCCCCGATTGTACCATCGGTGGGAGATCGAAGACGAATGGAAAACGGTCAATCGTCCTCGTCCTCAACGATAACGTCCTTCGGGAGCTTGGTCCCGGGGCCGTATTCGTAAATAGCTTGCCAGGGCAAGTAGCGCGTGCGTATGCTGTCCTGGTAGAGCACCTCCCCATTCCTGGTCACAGTGCGGTACACCACCACCGTCATGCCGTCGGCGCTCCAATCGATCTGCTTGATCTCTCCTTTATCGAGATTCTTGTTCAACTTATAGAGGTCTTTCGGAGCTTCGATTTCGTCCGAAATGTCGCGGCTCCAACTTACCTCGCGTCCGTCCGACGTCGAGTAAAACTTCCATTGCAGTTGATTGTTGTTGTAGATGTATGTTTCGAGCAGGAGCCAGTATTGTGAATCGTTGGTGAATTTGAAATCGACCACGGGCACGAAAACGGTTGCGTCCAGACCCGGTCCGGGAGAGGTCGATCCGATTTCATAGTAGCCCACGCGGTAGGCATGGGGATGTCGTTCGACGATGGGATAACCGCCGAAGAAGACTGCGCGGAACAAGGTCGTGCTTACCTGGCACACTCCGCCGCCGACTCCTTTGATCGTCCGATCTCCGTAAATAATCAACGCTTCCGCATAGCCGTTGTCCAGGCTGATGTCGCCGAGGACTTCGGCCATCGACAGAGTCTCGCCAGGCGCAATCAAGAGGCCGTGGAAGGCACTCGATGCGGTTTTGATGTTCTGGATGCGCGAGCTGCTCGACCCCGAGAAATACGTCGATTCGTCGCTGACCAGTTCGCTGATGCCCAGTTCTTCCGCGGTGACATTATCCCCGATTTGAGGATCTTCATACACGAAAACGAGCGGCGACTCGTGTTTTCCAAGATTGATGTCCGTGTGGATGGAAGTCAGGGATGCATTCACATCGAGCGTGCGGCCCGTGACCGCTGGAGCGATCAAATCGAGTTCGTGGGTGTCGTCGTTGAAAATGAAACGTGCATTTTCCGGGTCGCGATCAAGCTCAGGAATGAGGGGATCGAGAAAGGCCGTGATTTCGCCCCCATCGAGCATTAACGTATAGGCCGCCGAATCCTCGACTTCGACGATTTCGAAGCGAAGCATATCTGCCAGTTCTGCCGGCTCGAACGTCCATGGCCCAGCTCCCTGCGCGGTCAGACTTAACGGTTGGCTGAGCAGTTCGTTGGCGATTTCTGCTTGGGCGGAGGCATCGAGGACTTTGGGGGGCAGTTCACTTATAACGAGTTCGAAGTCGGCGTCGTGAAAGACACGGATGGGCTCGGCAAGCGCCTCGAGTGTGGCTTCGATGTCCACTTGGCGGCCAATCTGGCCCGGGCTGGCGGTGACCTCCGTGCCCTGCACGGAAAGGCTGGCTTCGATCGTCGGCAGTTCGATCTCCTGGGAGATGCCGTTCAAGTAAAACTCCCCGACCACGTGGTCGAACAGAATGATGGCAGGGATCTTGCGGCTTTGGCGCCATGCTCCGATCTGTTCTTCAAATTGATCGGCCAACGAACCTTCCCGTCCGACCATCAACGCCCGGTGTGCCATTGCAGGAATGTCGATGACGACCCCGAGATCGGCCGGGCTGGCGGTCCAGGTCCTGTCTCCGTCGCGCAAAACGATCAAACCGGTCTGGGGATAGGTGAGGACGTCTCTGAGTTCGGCTTCGATTTGTTCTTGCTTGAGCCCTCCCAGGTTGATGCCCACCGCATGGACACCCGGAAAAGCGCGGCCGATGTAGAAGAGGCGGACGGTGAGCAGGAAGGTAAAACTGCAGATGAAAAGCGCCACGCAACCCATCACGAACGCCTGGACGGCGCGCGTGAGCCAGATTCGTGCGTTATTCCTTGGTTTCGTCAGCGTCCGTAAGGATTCCATAAGCGCAGCTCGTATTCAAGACAAAATTATATCATTCGGTCATGTGGCGTTTATAGCGCTGCTCATGCGGCACTCGCTTCCCGCCTGACGAGCGCGGGTTCTCTTTCATTACGCTGCTGTTATACGCATGCTTGGCCGTTCAGAGGTAAGCAGATCTTTGATGGCGTCGCCACCGCAGAACGCTTCCAACAGGGACTGTAAATCCTGCAGGGCGGATTCGATTTCGGATGCCGCAGCCGCATGAAGACCTTCGACGGTGATGAGAACCTGTGATGCGCCCCGGCGTGCGGCGCTGTCGTCGCTCTGGCGCCAGCACCAGCGGCGTGCGACGACTCGTTTTTCCTGATCCGAGAAGACAACCTCTCCGGGTTCCGGGTTTTCATGTTCGGATATACCCAATGGCAAGAACAGCTCGTTTCCGTCGGCGAAGTGGACCGTGATGGGAAGTTCGAGCCGGCGCGTGTCGAAAACGGCAATCGGGAGCGCGTAGCGTATGCTGACCAGATTGGCCAGGTCGACCAGCGTGTTGATCGAAGGGATGTCGCCGTGTTTCGTCAACCGGCGCAGCAAGGCTTCGGCGGCGTTGCGGTACTGCGTGGGTTTGACGCCGAAATCCCGAAACACTTTGCGCCAGGCGGCGATGGATGCAATTTCACTCAGTGGTGTCTCGCCGATGCGCTCGAGCGTACGCTTCTGTTCTTGCTCATAGCGGGAGAGCAGCTCGGGCGAGGTAGCATCGTTGTGCATGCCCTCCACGTGGATCACGCCGCCGACAATTTGCGGATAGCGTTCGATAATATCTGCATGATATTGAAATACGACCATGAGAACTCCCCATTTTACGTCATACGTTGCTGCCAGTCGTGTGCTGACTGCCTCTGAACGACGAACCTGTCTATTGGATGAGCCACACTTCGACGCTTGTAAGGTGAATGATGCCGGGGATGTTTCCCGTGCTGGGTTCGTAGATGGTGATGTGCACCCACTGCTGAAAGTCGATCTGGTATGGCACTTCGACCGAGAAGGTTCCGAGTTGCCCGACGGCAGGCGCATCGAGTTCAACTTGCGCCGAACCTAACGAATCCCCCCTGTTGTTGACGATGTCGACGCTCAGCGGTGTGTCGGAATCGACCCAACCTGCGCCCTGAACGAGAGCGACGCCTCCGCCTATGATTCCTCCCTCGTGAGGGCTGATGATGACCAATTTCTCGGTGCCTCGCCTGGCGGGATGGACCAAAGCAGATCCGGCCGATAACAATGTCAGGTTAACCGTCGAAATGTGCGTGGTTTGCCGGTCTCGCCAACTTTGTGTGCTGATTTCCAAGCGCGCTTCTTCCGCAACGTGGTCGATGTTGAAGTAGATCGTTCCATTAAAACGGCCAGGATTGCCGGATAAAACATATAAGTAGCGCCAACCCCTGGAAAGTACGCTGCCATCTTCCCCGAGCAAACGAATCAACACGCGATCGTCAAAACTCGGTCCGCCCCATCCGTTCATGCGAAAGCCATTGGTGACTTGTGATCCCGGTCCTGGCTCGTAGATGACGAGTTGTTCCAGCGGCATGTTGACGCCCGGCGGCAGAGGGGTCGGAGTCTCGAGATCTTGCAGCGACTCGATCACGATTGCGGAGGTCGTTTCGCTGAAGGGTTCCGGCGTGTCCATCGGTCCGTTGAGTGCGGTCTCTGTTGGAAGTGGAGCCGGCGTTGCGGCATCCGTCGGCGCAATCGGGACCTCGGTTTGCCCCTGCGGCAACGTCCCACATGCACTCGTAAAGAGGGATAGAAGTCCCAAGAATAAAATCGAAGGAAGAAGATAACGTTGGTGCGTGAAACCGCTGGTCAATGCAAATACTCCCGATTCAAGTCGGTGTATTCTAGCATCGAACTTTTATTCAAGCCTATTGCCTGCTGGGGATGTTTGATTCTCGGACGAAATCAGCGAGTTGTTTTAGCATAACCGCAGCACCTCATTCCGTCTAGGGAGCCTGGCGGCATGTATAAGTACGAGCATCGCGGAATGAGAGAAAATCCGGTCAGGCGCAGCTTTCGCCCTGGCCGGATTCCCACGATTTACTAAAGTTGTGTTTCCACTGTTCAGTGTAGATCGTAAATTTCCCCAAACTTAGCGTTCAGATAGCGAAGATAAGCTTCAGCATCCAGACCGGAACCGGTAATTCGCTGCAGCAATTCCATCGGTTCGTACTTCGCGCCGTATTGATGGACGTTTTCCCGCAGCCATCCAAGCAAATCCGAAAACTTCGCCTTTTCGATTTGCTGTTGAAGGTCGGGGATGTCTGCCTGGATCTTTTCCCACAGCTGCGAGGCGACTAAATTACCGAGCGCATACGTGGGGAAATAGCCCAGCAGACCTTCCGACCAGTGAACGTCTTGCAGTACACCCTGGGCGTCGTCGGGTGGTGTAATGCCCAGGTATTCCTGCATTTTTATATTCCACACTTCCGGCAGATCGGCGGCTTCGATCTCCCCCTCGAGAAGAGCAGTTTCGATTTCGAAGCGCAGCATGATGTGCAGGTTGTAGGTCGCTTCGTCGGCTTCGACACGAATGAACGAGGGTTCGACTTTGTTGATGGCACGATAAAATGAATCCAATTCGACGTTGCCCAACTGAGTGGGGAAATACTCCTGCAGCTTCGGATAGAATGCGATCCAGAATGACTTGCTGCGTCCGACGAGATTTTCCCACATGCGAGATTGAGATTCGTGAATCGACAGCGAGGCGCCGTCCGCGAGCGGCGTCCTTGAAAAACTCGGATCCACGCCCTGGCCGTACATGGCATGGCCGGCTTCATGCAGCGTGCTGAAAACGCCCGTGTTGAAAAATTCGGGATCGAAGCGTGTGGTAATGCGAACGTCCCCGACTCCGAAGTCGGTGGTGAAAGGATGTACCGTCTTATCCTGCCGGCCACGCTCGAAGTCGAATCCAAATGCTTTGATGACTTCCAAACCAAAGTCCCATTGGCGTTTTTCGTCGAACGATTGATGAACGGGCGAATCATCGACTCGATTGCTTACTTCGTTGATGGCGTGAACCAGTTCCACCTGTTTGGGCCGCAGATTCTCGAAGACCGCTTTCACTTCGGCGGTTTTCATCCCGGGTTCGTAATCGTCCAGAAGGGGATCGTAGGGATGTTCGAAGGGGGTGAAGAACTCTGCGTATTGACGGCGCAGATCGATGATTTTCTCCAGGATCGACTGGAATTGCGAAAAATCGGCTTCCTGACGGGCTTTGGCCCAGGTCTTGTGCGCCAATGCTGTGGTGCGTCGGTATTCCGTCACCCATGATGAAGTTACTTTCTTCTCTTTGGTGTAGTCCCGGTCTGCCTTGCGCACCAGGCGCGCCTCATCGGAAGGGGAATCCAGGTCCCCGACTTCAGCTTTGGCGGCCTCGATGGCGGCACCCATATCGTCGCTGGTGGTCAGTTCGTGGGCAAAGCGGCTGAGTGTGGCAATCTGCATGGCGCGCTCTTCTGCGCCTCCAGACGGCATGTAGGTCTGTTGGTCCCAGTGAAGGACTGCGATCGAGGAGGCGAGGTCTGCGACTTCGCCCAACAGCGTTTTCAATTGGTCGATTGGTTTTCCCATTTTTCCCTCATTTGTAAGAGACGGATTATGCCCCCGGTAAAACCTGAATACAGCGATGAAGAGATTCTACCTTATTCGCCTCAGGATAGCGCTTTTTTTCAGCTTCGAACGAAAACAGGTAGCGGATTGAGGTCTTCTATATACATTCATTCACCCCGAATAATGACCTTCGATCGATTTGAGTTCTGCGAGGCAGGCATCATCATCCGGATTCGGTTCATAATTTGTTGCCAACCAGGCTTCAAGAATCTCCCTGGCCAGTGCTTCGGATAAGCGCCGCAGCGAAAGACAAAGCACGTTGGCATCGTTCCACAGGCGAGTACCGCGGGCAGTTTCGGCATCGTCGCACAATGCGGCGCGCTCGCCGGGGACTTTATTCGCCGCGATGCTCACGCCGGTTCCCGTCCAACAAAATAGAATGCCCTCATCCGCTTCTCCTCGCGCAACCGCTTCGGCGACGTCCCGGGCGACGGCAGGCCAGGCGGACGATTGATCCGCAAGAGACCCGAACGAGATGACTTCGTGTTTCAGCTCGCTCAAATCTTTCACGACCGAGTCCGTTAGTGACGTGCGTTCGTCTGAACCGACGGCAATGCGCATGATGTCCTCCCGCAGGTGTCCTTGACGATAGTTTATCAAGTTATGCCGTTCTGTGAATCGCCAGCGCACTCTATTCGGGCATACATTCTGCCCCGCAGCGTCGTTTATGGGATAATAAATGGCGTTCATGGAGGCGGACAAATGGATTTTGAAACCATTTGCGTTCTCGGATTGGGCTACATCGGATTGCCCACGGCGAGTACGTTCGCCACGCACGGCGTGCGTGTCGTTGGTGTGGATGTAAATCGGCGCGTGGTGGAGGTGCTGCATAACGGCGAAGTGCACATCCACGAACCGGGACTGCGCACCCTGGTGCAGGCTGCATTTCGATCGGGCAACCTGCGTGTGAGCGAAGCGCCGGAAGAGGCCGATGCGTTCATCATCGCCGTTCCCACGCCGATTCAAGAGGACAAGACCGCTGATTTAAATTTTGTGGTCGCCGCCAGCGAGTCGATCGTGCCGTATTTGAAAGCGGGGGACCTGGTCGTGCTGGAGTCCACTTCGCCGCCGCGCACCACGTTGGACATCGTCAAACCAATTCTCGAGCGATCCGGCCTCAATGCAGGTGTAGACTTCCATCTGGCGTATTCCGCGGAGCGGGTTTTACCGGGCAAGATCCTCTCCGAGTTGATCGAAAACGCACGTGTCATGGGCGGTATCGACCGGGCTTCGGCGGAAGCCTGCCGCGATCTGTATCGCATTTTCGTGCGCGGCGAGATCGCCCTCACGGACGCAACGACGGCCGAGATGGTTAAGTTAATGGAAAACACGTTCCGTGACGTGAATATCGCCATTGCCAATGAGTTCGCCCGTCAGGCGGATCAATTTGGCGTCGACATCTGGGATGCGATCCGTTTCGCCAATTTACATCCGCGCATATCGATCCTCAAACCGGGTCCCGGAGTCGGCGGGCACTGCATCAGCGTGGACCCCTGGTTCCTGGTCGAAGCGGCACCGGATCACTCGCAGCTCATTCACCAGGCACGCTTGGTCAACGATTCCCAGCCCGCTTACGTTCTTGGCCTCATCGAGGCGGCTGCCGGCAGTCTACAAGGCAAGCGGATTGCGGCGCTGGGTTTGGCTTACAAGCCGGACGTCGATGACCTACGCCAGAGTCCGGCGATCGAAGTCGTGAGGTTGTTGGTCGATTCCGGCGCGGAAGTGGTGACCTACGAGCCGTATTTGCTGGGTGCGGCGGTGGCCGGAACAGAATCGTCGCAATCCCTCGATGCGGCGCTGCAGGGCGCCGATATCGTCGTTTTACTCGTCGACCATCAGATGTTCTACGATTTAAATCCGGCGGCCGTTGCCGAACTGATGGCCGGAAAATTGGCCGTCGACACGCGCGGCATTTGGGATCGCGAAGCGTGGCGAGAGGCCGGATTCAACCTGCGGGTCATTGGAGTCGGAGCGCAGGATGGCTGATCCACAACTGCGTGTGCTATCGATCTTCGGCACGCGTCCGGAAGCGGTAAAAATGGCGCCGGTCATCGCCCGCATGGCGGATGAAGCGCAGATCGATTCGAAGGTGTGTGTCACTGCCCAGCATCGTGAGATGCTCGATCAGGTCCTCGATCTCTTCGAGATCGAACCGGATTACGATCTGGACTTAATGCGTCCCGATCAATCGCTTCCCATGCTTACGGCGGCGATATTTACGGGTCTCGAGCCCGTGCTGCAGGAGGTAATGCCCGATTGGGTATTGCTGCAGGGTGATACTACAACGGTGATGGCCGCTTCCCTGCTTGCGTATTACCATCGTGCGAAGGTGGGCCACGTCGAGGCGGGCCTGCGCACGGGCGATAAGTGGCAGCCGTTCCCGGAAGAGATCAACCGCCGCGTGGTGAGCACCGTTACGGACTTGCACTTTGCCCCTACCGAGACTTCGCGCGCCAATCTCCTGAAGGAAGACGTGCCCGCAGAGAAGATAGTGGTCACGGGCAATCCCGTGATCGACGCGCTGCAATCCATCGTGGCGCGCGACTATGATTTCGACAGCGGTCCGCTGGCGCAAGTTCCCTGGGATCGCCGCGTGATACTCGTCACTGCGCATCGGCGGGAAAATTTCGGACGCCCCCTCGAGCAGATTTTCTCCGCGCTGCGGCACATCGCCGAACGATACGCCAATGAAGTCCATCTGCTCTATCCGCTGCATATGAATCCCAACGTGCGCGGCCCTGCCCGTCGGATGCTCGAGGGCGTGCCCAATATTTCGCTCGTCGATCCTTTGGACTATCTGCCCATGGTGCATGCGATCCAACGTGCCTATCTGGTGTTGACCGACTCGGGTGGACTGCAGGAGGAGGCTCCTGCCCTGGGAACACCGGTGCTGGTCATGCGGCGTGTCACGGAACGACCGGAGGCGCTCGAAGCAGGTACCGCCCGTTTGGTGGGCGTCGAAACCGAGCGCATCGTCTCGGAAACGCAGCGCTTGTTGGACGATCAAGAAGCTTACGCAGAAATGGCTCGCGCGGTTAATCCCTTCGGCGACGGACATGCTGCAGAGCGGATCGTGCAAGCGTTACTGGATACTCGTAAATCATCTTCATCTTAACGAAAAGGAAACATGCCGCGTAAGGATTTTTATTCCACACTTGTATATGCTCGCCGACTTCCGTTGCTCGGTCGATTGGCATACTACATGCTCAAGCTGCTCGGCGTTGAAATCCCGCGCTCTGTCGAAGTGGGCGAAAATTTCCTCCTGGAACACGGTGGTTTTGGGGTCGTGATACACCCCCACACGGTGATCGGCGATCGTGTGAAGCTGTACCCGGGTGTGACCCTCGGACGGGCGGATGTGCACCTTCCCGCCAGTGCCTCCGAGTTCAAACGCATCGTCATCGAAGACGATGTCCTGCTGGCGCCGGGTTCGAAGGTATTGGGTAAATCCGGGGAACTGCGCGTGGCACGCGGCACGATCGTGGCGGCGAATGCCGTCTTGCTCCAATCGACAGGCGAAGGGGAAATCTGGGCCGGTGTTCCCGCAAAGTGCATCGGCGTACGGGACGATTTGCAATGAGCGTGGGCAAGCTTACACACATCTGCGTCCTGCCGCGCTTGTCCGGCATCGGTGGCATGGTTTCTTTCCGCACCAAATTCAGCGCAGGATTGCAAGCCCGCGGCGTTGCCATCTCCAATGATTTGGCGGACACGCCTTACGATGCCGTGCTGGTGATCGGTGGAACGCGTCAATTGCCCGGATTGTGGCGAGCGCGCAGGAGGGGGATTCCCATCATTCAGCGCCTCGATGGGTTCAACTGGCTCCACCGCAAACTGCGCACCGGTCTGCGGCATTTTCTGCGAGCGGAGCGCGGCAATTGGCTGTTGGCCACGATCCGCACCCGCCTGGCGGATCAAATCGTCTATCAAAGCCAATTCGTGCGCGATTGGTGGGAAAGGGGTCACGGCGCGACGAGGGTTCCATACCACGTGGTGCTGAACGGCGTGGACCTGGAACGTTACATGCCTAACGGGCCGGAAAATCCACCGGGGGATCGCTACCGCATCCTGCTGGTGGAAGGCACCCTGGGTGGCGGTTACGAAATGGGATTGGAACACGCCATCGGACTGGCTGAAGGATTGGCCGGCCGCGTGGATCGTCCGGTGGAATTAATGGTCGTCGGCCGCGTGGCAGATTCTTTACGGCAGCGTGCGAATGAGCGCACTCGGATACCCATCATCTGGGAGGGCAGGGTGCCCGCGGAACGAATCCCGCAGATCGACCGTTCTGCGCATGTGCTCTTTTCCGCGGATTTACATCCCGCTTGTCCGAATGCGGTGATCGAAGCGATGGCCTGCGGCCTGCCGGTCGTGGCATTCGATACGGGCGCATTGCCCGAGCTGGTCACGGGCGACGCAGGACGTCTGGCGGACTACGGGGGCGATCCCTGGGAACTCGAGCCGGCTGATATTGACGGATTGGTGCATGCCGCGCAAGAGATACTGGAAAATCAACCTCGTTTCCGCAGCGCGGCTCGAAAACGGGCGGAGCAAGCTTTTAGCCTTCGAACGATGATCGACGGGTATCTCGCGGCGATCGAGGAGGCTTTGTGATGGACGCCGCCCAGGGAGCTACTTTTTCGGGGCGTGTGGGTCTGCAGCAGCGGGTGCTGCCCGCCTACCGTGTAGCGTTCTTTGAACGGCTGGCCGCTGTTTGCGAGGGGGGTCTGCAAGTTTTCGCCGGTCAGCCACGCCGTGATGAGGCCATTCTGCAGGCGGCCGAGCTTCGATCGGATTTATTTTCCCGTGCAAGGAACGTTCACATTCTGCGGGGCGTGGTGTATCTCTGTTATCAAGAGAATTTGCTCCCCTGGCTGCAGGTCTGGGAGCCGCAGGTTTTAATCCTGGAAGCCAACCCGCGCTATCTCGCCAACTGGCGGGCGATGCGTTGGATGCGCGAAAGAAATCGACCGCTCATCGGTTGGGGTTTGGGTGCACCACCGCCAAGCGGTGCCCTTGCGCCGGTCCGCAAGGCGTTCCGCTCAAGTTTTCTGGGCAACTTCGATGCTTTGATTGCCTACAGCACGCTGGGTGCAGAGCAGTACCGCCAGTCGGGTTTTCGTGAAGACCGACTTTTCGTGGCACCCAACGCCGTTGCGGCCATTCCGCCTGTGTTACCGCCGCGGAAGGCAAAATCAAAAGATGATCTGCGTGTGCTCTTCGTCGGCCGTTTACAGGCACGCAAACGCGTGGACAACTTACTGCGGGCTTGCGCGGCGCTGGAGAAGGCGCCGGCTTTGACCATCGTCGGGGACGGGCCTGCGCGCAGGGATCTGGAGGCATTGTCTAGCGATGTCTATCCGCGAGCGCAGTTCGCCGGTGCGCAGCAGGGCGAAGCACTCGATACGTATTTCCGCTCAGCAGACCTGTTCGTGCTGCCCGGCACGGGTGGCTTGGCCGTGCAGCAGGCCATGGCACACGGCCTGCCCGTCATCGTGGCCGAAGGCGACGGAACGCAGAACGATTTAGCGACACCGGACAACGGTTGGTTGGTGCCGCCCGGAAATTTGGAAGCGCTTATCGACGCACTGCGGCAGGCGTTATCCGACCCCGAACGCTTACGATCGCTGGGACAGGAGTCGCATCGCTTGGCAAGCGAGCGTTTCAACATCGAAACCATGGCTTCGGTTTTCGCACGTGCGTTGAACACGGTGACCCGGGAGCACTGAGATGCGTCTGCTCTTCATCGCCGACGGGCGCAGCCCGACCGCCATTAGCTGGATACGCCACTTTGTGGAGGCGGATTTTGACGTCCATCTGTTGACCACGTTTGAATGCCAACCCGCATTGGAACTGTCCTCCTTGAACTTCGTGCCAGTCGCCTTCAGCGGTTTTGCCGGGAAAAGGAAGTCCCCTGCAGGATCTGAGACCCGAGGTCGGGTACTTGGCGGGGCGCGTTGGATTGGCTTACGGACCTTCCTGCGCCACTGGCTCGGACCGCTGACATTATCGCGAGCTGCCGAGCAAGTGAGTCGGCTTGTCCACCAAATCAAACCCGATCTGATTCACGCCATGCGTATACCTTTCGAGGGCATGCTTGCCGCAGCGGCTGATCCTCCGAATCCGCTGGTGGTTTCGATCTGGGGCAACGATTTCACCCTGCATGCGCCTTCTACGCCGTTTATGGCCCGCGCCACGCGCAAAACACTCGCCCGCGTGGATGGCTTGCTGGCGGATTGTGGTCGTGACCAAAAGTTGGCCTACGACTGGGGGCTCCCGCGGGATCGGCCGGCTATCGTGCTACCCGCAAGTGGTGGCGTACGAAAGGAGGACTTCCACCCTGCCGAATCGGAGGAAAAGACTTGGTCGGGATCGTTGGCGTTTCTCTCTGGAATAATCCCGGCAGATGCACCTGTGGTGGTCAATCCACGCGGATTTCGCAGCTACATCCGCAACGATACCTTTTTCCGTTCGATCCCGCTTGTGCTCGAAACCAATCCCGATGCATATTTCCTTTGTCCGGCGATGGCTGGAGAGCAGGCAGCGCAGCTGTGGCTGGATCGGTTAGGCATCGCCCATGCGGTGCATTTGCTGCCGCGCATTTTGCAGCAGGAGATGGCACAGATCTACCGGCATGCGCAGGTGACCGTCTCGGTAAGTGAACACGACGGCACGCCCAACACGCTTCTGGAAGCGATGGCCTGTGGTTGTTTTCCGGTGGCAGGAGACATCGAATCGATCCGCGAGTGGATTACGGACGGGGAGAGTGGATTGCTGGTCGATCCGGGCGATCCGCGGTCGCTGGCAGAGGCTGTACTCCAGGCCCTCTCTGACACAGATTTGCGCAGGCGCGCAGCAGCCCGAAATCAAGCCACGATCGACGAGCGCGCCGGGCGTGAACAGGTGATGGCCAGTGCCACGCAGTTTTATCGATCGATCGTGGAAGCAGCCGGCAAAGAATAAGAAATCGATTTCGGTCACTCGTGAATCTTACGTTTCGATGTGTTGTTTGTGCCTTGGGGGGTAGAATCTCAACGACGTATTCTTGGAGGGCGCGATGTCTGAATCTACGAATGACGACGATCGGGCGCTGCACGAGAGGTTTGCCAAGCAACTCAACGGACGCGTGTGGCAGTTATTGGAAAAGGGTACCCGATCAGCAGTAGAAGATGTAGAAATAGATAGCGCGGCACACACCTCACTCTATCACTGGATGCAAATTGGAACAGGAGTCCACCATCAAAGAGGGGCTTGGATGCTTGCCCGTGTACACGCGGTGCTCGGAAACACTGCAGAAGCAATGCGCTTTGCTGGACGTTGTCTGAAACTCACTGAGAAGCACGAAGGATTAATGCAGGACTTCGACCACGCCTATGCCTTTGAGGGGGCAGCCAAAGCCCACGTACTGGCAGGAAACACGAAACAAGCACAGAAGTACATGAAGTTGGCAGAAGCTGCGGGCGATACTATCGTGGACGAAGAAGATCGCGAGATATTTCAAGGCGATTTCGAAGCTGGTGAATGGTACGGTCTGCGTTAAGCTGCTGACCGATTTCCGCTCGCGATAAAACGGTGAACGTGGAGGGATATCGTGAACTGGCAAGATTCATTTAAGGGTGATTCACTCTCCTGGCTGTTGGAAGCCGAATCGCCGGGCGTTCGTTACCTGGCGCTGCGTGATCTGGTGGACGAGCCCGCTGATTCCGCGGCGTTGAGGTCCGCCCGGGAAGCGGCACACCGCAAAGGTCCCATTGCATCGCTTCTGGCTGAGATGCACGCGGAAGGCTACTGGGTTGAACCGGGACCGGGCTATCGCCCCAAATATCGCAGCACGGTCTGGGCGCTCATCCTGTTGGCCCAATTGGGTGCAGCGGCAGATCGAGATACGCGTGTCGCCCGGGGGTGTGAATACGTCCTCGCCAATACGCTTTCCCCGGGAGGTCGCTTCAGTATCACGGGCGCGCCCTCGGGGACTGTGGATTGCCTGCAGGGCAACATGTGCGCCGCACTGGTTGATCTGGGTTGGGAGGACGAACGGCTTGATGCGGCGTTCGAGTGGATGGCGCGCAGCGTGACCGGAGAGGGCGTCGCACCGATGAGTGAGAAGAAGGCCGAGATACGCTATTACGCCGGAAAATGCGGGCCGGACTTCGTCTGCGGGGCGAACAATAACCTGGCCTGCGCCTGGGGTGCGGTAAAGGTGATGCTGGCGTTCGCCAAGCTGCCGGCTGAAAAGCGGACGCCGTTGATCAAACGGGCGATCACCCGCGGGGTGGATTTCCTCTTCAGCGTCGATCCGGCCTCGGCGGAATACCCGCACGGTTATACGGATAAGCCGAGCGGTAACTGGTGGAAGTTTGGTTTCCCCGTGTTTTACGTGACGGACTTGCTGCAGACCGCAGAAGCGCTCGTGCGGCTGGGTTATGGGGGTGATCCACGTCTGAAGAATACCCTGCATATTATCCGCCAGAAACAGGATGAGCAAGGGCGCTGGGCACTCGAATACGATTATGCCGGGAAGACCTGGCTGGATTTCGGTGTCAAGAAAATGCCGAACAAGTGGGTGACGCTGCGGGCACTGCGGGTTCTCAAGCAAACCTGTGATTGACTCGAACTAGCTGCGTGCGAATACCGATTCGCCTCGAATGTCTCACAAACCGACCTGATGCTATAATGCCCCCGAGAATCGAAACGGTAATTGGGAGGCTCGAACGGGGTTGCCGAGAATGTCACTTCCCCGTCCTACGGATTTGATGAAACAAGTCGTTCAAGACGTTCGCTCCGGCAAGACCAGCGTGACCGAAGTCCCTGTGCCCGTTCCGGGTCCGGGTACGGCATTGGTGCGTACTGCGGCCTCGCTTGTCTCGGCGGGGACGGAGCGCGCTGTCGTCAAGTTTGCCGGTAAATCCCTGTTGGGGAAGGCCCGTTCACGACCGGACCTGGTACGTCAGGTGCTGGAAAAAGTACGACGCGAGGGTCTGCTGACGACCATTGAGGCTGTGCAGAACCGGCTCGACCAGCCCATGCCGCTGGGGTACTCTTCCGCCGGAACGCTGGTGGCCGTGGGGGACGGTTTACATGGTTTCCGCGTCGGCGATCGTGTGGCGTGTGCCGGTGGGGGTTACGCCGTGCACGCCGAATTCGCCGTTGTGCCGCAGAACTTGCTGGCGCACCTGCCGGAAGGCGTGGAATTCGAAGAGGGCGCTTTCGCCACGTTGGGCGCAATCGCCTTGCACGGTTTTCGCCTGGTAGAAGCGCAAATGGGCGAACGTGTGGCGGTCATCGGCCTGGGACTGCTGGGACTGCTTTCCGTGGGCATCGCCCGCGCCGCCGGATGTTCGGTGTTCGGGATCGATCTCGATCCGGAGCGAGTCGAACGGGCGAAGACATTGGGTGCAGTGGCGGTCACCAATCCGAACGCCGAGCAGGCGGCAGCGGCTTTCAGCCAGGGACTGGGCTGCGACGTGGTGATGATCTGCGCCGACACGCAATCCAACGATCCGGTCGAACTTGCGGGAACCATCGCGCGCGATCGGGCGAGAGTCGTGGCCGTCGGCGCGGTGGGTATGGACATCCCCCGACGCACGTACTATCAAAAGGAGCTCCAATTCATCGTTTCGCGGTCCTACGGCCCGGGGCGTTACGATCCGCTGTACGAAGAAGCGGGAATCGATTACCCGCCGGGTTACGTACGCTGGACCGAAGGGCGTAATCTGGGCGCTTTTCTCGAGACGTTGGCGCGAGGATCATTCGACGTTGCTTCGCTGATCAGCCACCGCTTTGCCATCGCAGACGCTGCTGAGGCGTACGATTTGATCACGGGCAACACCAAGGAATCGTTCCTGGGTGTCCTGCTCACGTATCCACAGGAAGAAGCCATTGACGCGGGCGCGCGTCTCGTCGAGCTGGATAAGCGCAAGATTTCCACCTCGTCTCGAATACATTTGGGTGCGATCGGTGCGGGAAATTTCGCTACGGCGGTACTTTTTCCCGCCTTGCGGAAAGTAAAAGGGGTCGAGCGGATTGGTTTGGTCACAGCGAGCGGGTCGAAGAGTGCGCAGGTGGGACAGCGTTTCGGCTTCCGCTACGCTTCCACGGATGTAAACGAGGTCCTCAAGGACAAAAACATCAACACCATCGCCGTGCTCACCCGGCATCATCTGCATGCTTCGCAGGTGGTTGCGGCACTGAACGCCGGCAAGCACGTCTTCTGTGAAAAGCCGCTGGCTCTACGGCGCGACGAATTGGGCGAGATCATGCAGGCGCTGGAACAAAGCGATCGCATGCTGACCGTGGGATTCAACCGCCGCTTTTCACCATTCGCCGTTTGGTTGAAGACCTTCTTCGATGCGGCAGACGAGCCGTTGGCGATGCATTATCGCATCAACGCCGGTCAGCTGCCGCTGGACCATTGGCTGCACGACGCCGAACAAGGCGGCGGCCGCATCATCGGCGAGGCTTGTCATTTCATCGATTTTCTTACCTTCCTCAATGGGTCACCTCCCGTGCAAATTTCCGCAGTCGGTATGCCGGACGATCAGCGCTATCGCGAGGACAACGTGAGCATTACCCTCGAGTTCGCCGACGGGTCGATCGGGACGGTGAGTTATTTGGCCGCCGGCGACCGTGCCTTTCCCAAGGAGCGCGTCGAGATTTTCGGCGGTGGACGGGTGGCTGTGCTCGACGATTTCCGGCGAGTCGAAACCATGCACAATGGACGGCGTAAAGTGCGTCGTGCCTGGCTGCGCCAGGACAAAGGGCATCGCCAGGAATGGGAGGCTTTTTCGAAAGCGGTCGCCGAAGGCGGTCCGCCACCCATCCCATACGAGCATTTGGTCGGCGTCAGCTTAACTTCGATTGCTGCCGTGGAGGCGCTTCGCTCGCTCACAACCGTGAAGATCGAATCCATACCAAGATCATAATGGCATCGTTGAGGACCATCCTGCGCGCGGTAGGTGAACTCGGTCCCAGGCCCACGCTGCTTTATGGGCTGTATCGAGTTCTCTTGCGTTCGGGTTGGTTTCGCTGGCGAACTCCACGACAAACCTGGCAGGACGTTCCGTTCACTTCCTGGCTTCGGCCGGCCATACCCAGCGATCCCGAGCAATATCTTCAATATCGTAAACATATCAATACGCGTTTCTTTCTCCATCCCGGCGATGAATTTGTCGGCGCATTAAAGCAGGTGATCGGTCAGAACCAGAGTACGGCAATCTCACAAGCCGATGCGATTCTCGGGGGCAATTTCCGATTGTTCGGAGTGGATGGTAATGATTTGGGTTTCCCGCCCGATTGGGGCAGGTTTTGTCCAACACCGGGAGATTCGGCAGGCGTTTCTGTCCCCCTGAACCGCCATTGGACGACCTACGACGAAAACGACTTTGCGCAAGACGTCAAACTGCTCTGGGAACCGGCGCGATTTGGATGGGTGTTTCCATTGGCCAGGGCGTACATTTTGACGCAAGATACACGCTACGCCGAAGCCATTTGGATCTTGATTGATTCGTGGCGGGACATCAACCCACCCAACTCGGGACCGCACTGGTCTTCGGCGCAAGAGGCGGCGATTCGTTTGCTGGCGGTGATTTTTGCCCTGCACATAACCTTTGAATATATTGCCAAATCACCACAGAAGCTGTGTGAAGTCGCGAGCTTGATCGCAGCGCATGCAGCGCGAATTCCTCCGACGTTGATTTATGCCCGGGCGCAAGGCAACAATCATCTTTTGGTCGAGGCGGTGGCGCTGTACAGTGTGGGCTTGTTGTTCCCGGAATTCCGCAAGGCGAAAACGTGGAAGCGGCTGGGCCGGCGTTGGCTGGAACGATCGCTGGCGGAGCAAATCTTCGCCGATGGCGGCTACGTTCAGCACTCGACGAACTACCATCGCCTGGCGCTCCAGGCGGCTCTGTGGGCGGTTCGCCTTGCCGAAGTAAACGACGAAGCATTACCTCCTGATTTGCTGGCAGCGTTGCAGAAAGCTGCCCACTGGCTTTACAGTATGATCGATAGGAAAAGCGGACACGTACCCAACCTTGGTCCCAACGACGGTGCGCTGATCTTTCCACTGAGCACCCGTCCGTTTGAAGATCACCGCCCGACGTGCCAGGCGGCTTCGTTCGCTTTTCTGGAACGCAAACCATTCCCGGTTGGACCCTGGGATGAAGAGCTTATCTGGTTTGGTCTGCAATCCGGCGTTTCCCGGGACGACACCCGTCGTGGAAGTGGGCCGCCTATCGAGATTGATCGAGGCGGCGAGAAAGCTATGCAGCCAATTGGATTGGGCGATCATTTTCCCGCAAGCGGCTTTACCATCCTGCGCGGAGAAAACTCGTGGGGAATGCTGCGCTGCGCCCGTTTCAGAACTCGACCGGGTCACTCGGATCAGCTGCACTTTGATTTGTGGTGGCAGGGGTACAACGTTGCCTGTGATCCTGGCACGTACCTGTATAATGGGAAACCACCCTGGGACAATCCTTGGATCGGGGCTGCGTTTCACAACACCGTCTTGATCGACGACCTGGAGCCCATGCGCCGAGCGGGCAGGTTTTTATGGGTCGATTGGGCGCAGGGTGCGTTCATCGGCCGTTGGAAGTCACAGAACGGTGCCATCGAGGTAGTCATTGGGGAGCACCACGGTTATCGGAGAATCGGGCTTGTGCACAGGCGGACGATTGCGAGGATTGGAGACGCACATTGGTTGATCGTAGACGATGTTATTGGGTCGGGATTGCATGGCGTGTCGATCGGCTGGACGATGCCAGATTTCCCTTGGAAGCTGAATGCGCACGGGACATCGCTTGACCTCGGCGAATCTGAAATCGAGGTGAGTTTGGAAGGGCAGGTAGGAGACACGGGGCTTTATCGGGCTGGGGCCCTGGTCGCCGGAAATGGGGTATGTGCGAATCCAAACCTGCACGGCTGGCGTTCGATGGGGTATGCGGTTAAAGAGCCTGCGCTTCGTTTGGTGAAACGATTCGAAGCGTCCATTCCGGTACGTCATTGCACTTGGTGGTCCTTCGACGCTGCGCCTCGTGACGGAGTGGAGATCGTCTGGAATGAGCCCGATCGGGATACACTGTCTTTTTCCCGTATTGGCTGGCAAGGACAGCGTTTGGAATTGAACGATGCACATCTTGTTGATTCATCAAGTTTTCGCCGCGCTGGGTGAGCCGGGCGGGACGCGCCATCACGAAATGGCGCGCTATCTGGCTTCGCAGGGGCATCGTGTGACGGTGATCACGGGCCAGGTTAACTACCTCACCGGTGAGCGCACCGCAGAAGGATGGATGCAGCGGGAAACAGACGACTGCGGCGTGGTGATCAATCGCTGCTATACCTATGCGGCCTGGCATCGCTCATTTTTTCATCGCGTCCTGAGTTTCGTCAGTTTTGCCTTCTCGTCGTTTTTCGTCGGATTGAGTGTCCGTGAAGTCGACCTGGTCTGGGGCACCTCGCCGCCCATCTTTCAAGGGCTAACGGCGTGGGCATTGGCGCGATTGAAGCGGATACCATTTCTCTTCGAGGTGCGCGATCTGTGGCCGTATTTCGCCATTGCGGTCGGTGTACTGCGCAATCGATTGCTGATTTTGCTGGCGCGTTGGTTTGAGCGTTTTTTGTATCATGCCGCCGATCGAGTGGTAATTAACTCACCAGGATTTGAACAACACGTCCGGGAACGGGGCGCTGGCGAGGTGGCCCTGGTTCCGAACGGGGTTGACGTATCCATGTTTGATCCGGCGGATAAGGGCACGACGTTTCGCCAGGCACATGATCTCGAGGAAAAATTCGTTGTGATGTACGCAGGTGCACACGGCATGTCCAACGATCTTGGTATGGTTATCGGAGCAGCCGATCGCTTGCGGGATCAGAAAAATGTGGCTTTTGTGCTGATCGGTGATGGCAAAGAAAAGAGTGCCTTGATGAGCAAGGCCGCTGCGCTCAAGCTTTCGAATGTATATTTCCTGCCGCCGATGTCGAAGAACAAAATCGCTGAGGCGCTGGTCGCTGCGGATGCGTGTGTCGCCATATTGAAACCCATTGATGCTTATAAAACCACCTATCCCAATAAGGTCTTCGATTACATGGCCGCCGGACGTCCGATCTTGTTGGCCATCGACGGCGTGATCCGGTCTGTGGTGGAGAAGGCTGGCGCCGGGATTTTCGTCCGGCCGGGATACCCGCAAGCGTTGGCGGGAGCCGTGAAGGTCCTCAAATCTGACCCTGATTTGTGCAGGCGCATGGGAAAGGCTGGAAGAAAATGCGCAGAAGAGCGTTTCGATCGCCGGATTTTGGCCGACGAGATGCAGACGGTGATGGTGGATGTCTGCCGCGAAGCGAACCAAGCTGAAGGGGAATAGGCCGACTGCTCGGATTGAGTCGCTGTATTGCCGGGTGACCTATGAAAGACGTCTTTTTGCGAGAAGGAGTGCATTGACCTACGATGAGCGTACCGCTGGTCATTCCTGGAATGCCGTTACGAAAGCGGCTGTTCGATTTGGTCCTGACCATTCCCGGGTTGATCGTGATAAGTCCGCTGCTTGCGGTTACAGCTGTGCTCGTTCGAATCCGTTTGGGAACACCGATACTCTTCCGGCAAATGCGGCCGGGATACCATGCAGTGCCGTTCGAAATCTATAAATTCCGAACGATGAACGAGGCGTGCGACTCAGAAGGCAATCTACTTCCGGATGAAGCTCGACTCACAAAATTGGGACGTTTCCTGCGCTCATCCAGCATCGACGAACTGCCGGAGTTGTTCAACGTTTTACGCGGCGAGATGAGTCTCGTGGGCCCGCGGCCGTTATTATTGCAGTATCTCGAGCGCTACTCCCCTGAACAAGCGCGGCGCCACGAGGTGCTGCCCGGGATTACCGGATGGGCACAGATCGGGGGGCGCAACGTGATCACCTGGAATGAAAAATTTGAACGCGATGTTTGGTATGTCGACCATTGGTCGCTGCATCTTGACCTGAAAATCCTGTTCTTGAATTTTTGGAAAGTAATCAAGCGGGAGGGGATCAGCCAGCTAGGACACGCTACAGCGGAGGAATTCAAGGGGAACCGGGACGGTGAATGAAACGCTGTACCAATAGCAATGTTCTTGCAATGCATGTGGATTGGCAGTTAGGAAGGCCTGATTGGGGGTTTGTCGAATAGGGCGTACAAAAGTTTGACTTGTAGGGTACACTTAGAGAGGATAAGATAGGGCCGTGTGCGAACGTTGACGGCACAACCATACTGCAGAGGAGGCGGACAGTGAAGGAACCACTTGAGTTTTATGATATCAAGAGTAAATCAAAGTTCACGAGCGCAAATTGGAGGATCGAATCCAAGGAATCAAAGGGGAAAACGCGGTATTTCGCCGTTGCGAGCGCTCCTGAAGGAGATCACGAGGCCTGGCGAATCGTAGCCGCTGATTTCGCAAAGAAACATATGCAATCCTGGTAATATTATAGCCAATCGGAAATTTGAAGCCGCCCTTTTCAACGGGCGGCTTATTGTTTTTGCAATTTCGGGCTTGTGTTATCATGTCCCTGTTTCCCGATTTGCCCGGTGAGGGGAAGTGTCGGAAAGAAGTGCATTCGGATGAAGAAGTCTTCCCAAAATGACGCAGATCTCTACCGTAAGATGCTGCGCATCCGTCTTTTTGAAGAACGATTGTTGGAAATGTTCCCCAGCGGCCAGATATATGGCACGACTCACACCTATATCGGTCAGGAAGCTAATGCCGTGGGGGTTTTAGCGACGTCGCAGGCGGGCGATGTCGTCGTCAGCAACCATCGCTGTCACGGTCATTTCTTAGCGTACGGCGGTTCGATGCAGGCATTGGCTGCAGAATTACTTGGCCGCGAGACGGGGATTTGTGGGGGCCGTGGCGGCAGCCAGCACATAAAGTGGGAGAATTTCTTTGCCAACGGCATTCTCGGTGGAACGGTGCCGATCGCAGTGGGCATGGCATTTGCAGAAGCCGCAAAGAAGGGCAATGCGCTCGTATACACCTTCATCGGTGACGGAACGCTCGGTGAAGGTGTCGTCTACGAAGCGATCAACATGGCTTCACTCTGGCGTCTGCCGCTGTTTTTTGTCGTCGAAAACAATCGCTACGCGCAGAGCACCCCCGTGGAACTGAATCTGGCGGGCGATATATGCGCCCGGTTTGAGGCGTTTGGTATTTCGACGTTGGCGCATGAAGCAGACGACGTGCTTGAAATTATGCGACTCGCTCAAGATATTTCTAACTCGATTCGCGCTGGTGAAGGCCCGCATGCGTTGATTCTGCACACCTATCGATTCGCACCACATTCAAAAGGGGACGACACACGTGATCCCGACGAAATCGCACGGTATCGGGCGCGCGATCCGTTAAAGGCGGCTGCGGCGCGGGTGCAGCAGGCAGTGAAAGGCGAGATTGAGAAATCGGTGGCGGCCGAAGTAGACGAGGCTTATGCGTGTGCCGAAAACGATCCCTTTCCCGCTGCGGAAACCCTTACGCCACCGTTGGATGAGCTCGCATGACGACCGTGCGGGAAGCCCTGAACGAATCGCTTCAAGCTTGTCTGCGGGAGTCCCCCGAAGTTTATTTTCTCGGAGAGGACATCCTCGATCCCTATGGCGGTGCGTTTAAATTAGCAGCGGGTTTATCAACGCAATTTCCGGACCGCGTGATCACGACGCCGGTGTCGGAAGCGGGCATCGTGGGTGTAGGTATCGGTATGGCGTTGCGCGGTCTGCGTCCGGTGGTTGAAATCATGTTCGGGGATTTTGTCACCCTGGCTGCCGATCAATTGATCAATCACGCAGCGAAAATCCGTTGGATGAGTGGAGATGCAGCCCGGATTCCTTTGGTCGTGCGCACTCCCATGGGAGGCGGCCGTGGCTATGGGCCGACACACAGCCAGACGTTGGAAAAGCATTTTCTAGGGGCGCCTGGCTTGCGTGTGGTTGCCGTATCCGATTTGGATGATCCCGGCGCGTTGCTGCATCATGCTGTATTCGATGACAATGATCCGGTGCTGCTGGTGGAACATAAACTGCTCTATCCCAGCACCATCTTGGCCCTGGATAACGCGGAGGCGTACGATATCGAGCGGCAAGGAAATGGATATCCCGGATATTTCATAAAGTTACGCGGTTCACCGGAAACGCGTCTGACGATGGTGGCCTATGGCTACATGGCGACTCTGGCGCGAGATGCCATGCGCAGCCTGGCCATAGAGAAGGAAATCTTTTCTGAGCTGATTGTGCCCACCCAGCTCAGCCCATTCAAACTGGATTTCCTGTGCCAGCGTGCATCCCAAACCCGTCATGTGCTGGTCATCGAAGAAGGAACGCAGACGATGGGATGGGGTGCGGAAGTGTCGGCAGGCTTGCATGAAGCGGTATCCTCGAATTTACGGGTGGGCCGCGTCGCTGCGTTGGACATGCCCATTCCTGCCGCAGCCCGGATTGAGGCGCAGGTATTGCCCTCGGTTGAGCGGATCAAGGACATGGCCCTGGAGTTGGCTGTTTGATGGATCGACCGAAGAATGCGTACGTCCTCTCTATTTTGATTATTATTGGAGATGCGGGTGATGTCGACTGCATTTGAAGTGCGTGTGCCGCTGTTGAACCCCAATGAACGTGAGGCGCAGCTCGCGGCACTGCATGTTTCAGAGGGTAAGTCGATCTCGACGGGCGATTTACTTTGCACCCTGGAGACCACGAAATCGACCGCTGATGTGGTTGCCGAGCGGGATGGTTACGTCGTGGGTATCCGTGCGGCCGTCGGCGATCGAGTTGTGGCGGGAGAAGTATTTTGCTGGCTGGCTGATGATCTGGAGTGGGAAGCACCTGCTGCGGAAGAAGCGAAATCGAAGCAGGCAGCGGCTGGTCTTGATCTACACATCACCGAGCCGGCGATGGCGTTGGCCGAGAAATTGGGCGTAGATTTGGACGCCCTGCCGGGCGATGCCTGGATTACCGAGGACGTCGTACGCCGTTATGCGCAGCGTGAAACGCCGCTTGCGATCCCGAATCTGGAAATTGATTCGAAGTCGATCGTCGTATACGGCGGCGGTGGCCACGCCAAAGCGTTGATCGATTTGATTCGCAAGCTTGGGATGTTCAACATCGTGGGAATTTTGGACGATGGTCTTGCAGCAGAAAATCAAGTCATGGGCGTCCCGGTTTTGGGTGGTGCTGAATTGCTCGAAACGCTGAAGGAGCGTGGGCTTGAGCGCGCCGTAAACGCAGTCGGCGGTATCGGCGACATGCAAAGCCGCGTGAGGGTGTTCGAAAGGCTGCGCCAGGCTGGTTTTGCTTGCCCTGCACTGGTTCACCCCACGGCGTTTGTCGAAGAAAGTGCGCAGCTTGCGGAAGGCGTTCAGGTATTTCCACACGCCTACATTGGGAGCGACGTAGAAATCGGCTTCGGCGTGATCGTAAACACTGCCGCGGTGGTCTCGCACGATTGTCGCCTCGCGGATTACGCCAACGTTGCGCCGGGTGCGTTGTTGGCCGGGGGTGTGGAAATTGGAGCGCGGGCGTTGATCGGGATGGGCACCACACTCAATTTAAACGTCACGATCGGTGCCGGTGCACGGGTGGGAAACAGTGCGGTGGTCAAGGCCGATGTGCCTGCGAACGGCATTGTGCGTGCGGGCGCGGTTTGGCCGGAACCGAAACACAATGGATGATACCCTCATCGAAGTATCTCTGAATGGAGGTTGTCGGATTGACTGAGGAGCGCGGATCTACGTTTTCGATCGGCATGTCTGCGCCGGACCTGACAGACGCAGAACGCGAAGCGGTGCTGGAGGTACTGCGTACGCCGCGTTTGAGCATGGGGCTGCAGATCGAAGCGTTCGAAGCGGCTGTGGCGCAATACGTAGGGGCTAAGCACGCCGTCGCCGTCAGTTCTGGAACCGGGGGATTGCATTTGTGCGTACGCGCCGCAGGCATAACGGACGGCGATTGGGTGATCACCACGTCGTTTTCGTTCATATCTTCGGCCAACGTGATTCTTTACGAGCGTGCAACACCGGTGTTCGTCGACGTCGATCCACGCACGGGCAACATCGATCCGGCGCAAGTTGCACGCGCTGCGCAGGATCTTTTACGCGGCGGATCGTCGGCCGCGCACTGGCTGCCGAGGAAGGGCTCGCAGAGCGACGGGCGTCTGAAAGCTATCCTGCCCGTGGATGTTTTCGGTCAGCCGGCTGATTACGATGCCCTCAACGTAGTCGCCAAGGAGAACGACCTGGTAATCATCGAGGATTCGTGTGAGGCCCTCGGTGCTTGTTACAAGGGTCGTCCGGCGGGGATGTTGGGGGATGCCGGCGTTTTCGCCTTCTATCCCAACAAACAAATCACAACGGGCGAAGGCGGACTGATCGTTACGCAGGACGAGGCATGGGCGGGTACTTGCCGTGCACTGCGCAACCAGGGACGCGCCCCGGGTGACACGTGGCTCGAGCATACACACCTGGGCTATAACTACCGTTTGGATGAAATGAGCGCAGCTTTGGGATGCGCGCAAATGGATCGGTTGACGCAGTTATTGGAAAAACGCAGCCGTGTGGCTGACTGGTACGGAGAACGCCTGGCAGAAAATTCCGGCGTTGAAGCGCCGAATCTGAGTCCGAACACCACGCGAGTCAGCTGGTTTGTCTATGTGGTGCGTTTGGCCGCTGACGTCGTGCGGGACAGTCTCGTCGAGCGGTTGGCTGCGGCAGGTATTCCTTCCCGCCCATATTTCGTCCCCATCCATACACAGCCGTTTTTTGTGGAACGCTTCGATTATCGCGTTGGCGATTTTCCGGTGACGGAGGACCTGGGGAGGCGTAGTCTGGCCTTGCCGTTTTCATCGATCATGACGGAGAGGGAAGTTGATCATGTCTGCCGGTCACTGGCCGGGAGCATGAAATAATCGTCTGCGTGGTTAGCTGGCAGGTCATCTGAATCACAAACAACAGCCCCCTGATCAGTAAGCCGGATCAGGGGGCTGGATTTCTTTACTCAGCATGCGGCTTATCGAACCTGACGCCAATTGACCAGGATCAGGTTCTCGCTGCAAGAGTCGCTTGTATCGAAGTACACTTGTTCGGAAATCGGGTTGCCGTCCCCGTCTTCCAACTGGATCCACAACGTGCCGCTGCTGGCGATCGGCTCTGTAGCCACGTTGAAGAGGTAACCCCCGGGTCCGGCGTCCGGCTCACTTCCGGTTAGTGCATAGAGATCGATCTTGCCGACACCCTCGAGTTCCCCGCTAAGGTGCACGGTTAATTCGAGAATCGGTTGACTGCTTTCATCGAATACCTGGCCGAAAACGCCCAAATAGTCGCATGCCTGTCCGTTGATGAAATTCTCGATTGGCGCCGGGCTGCCGACCTGCAGGACGAAAGGATATTCCGCCTCTTCTTCCGGAGTTTCCGTGATGGTTGCTGTGGCGGACTCCGGGGCTTCGGTGGGCGAAGGGGTCGTTTCCAGTTCGGTCGTACCGTCCTCAGTGGGAGTCGCGGTCCAGGCTGGTGGGAGCGTTCTGGCCGGTGTCTGCGTTGGCGTCGGGGATCCCAACGTGGGCGGGATGGTTGGTGGGGGAAAGGGATTGATCGAAAGGTAGGGGTTGACAAAAACGGCGACCAGCGCAACGCCCACTACCACCGTCGTCAATAGCACAATAACGGTGAGGATATTGAAAACGATGCGCCTGCAGCCCGAGAAGCTCATTCCTGGGCGTCGCTCGTATTCGTTTTCCATCATGGCTTGCCTCCTCGCACCGCTTTACGGTGTGATCAAGACCTCAATGTTGGCAGACTCGCGTTGGGTGGAGATCCAATCCTCCACAACCTGTTCCTGCATGTCTCGCAAGTCGTTTGGGGAAGGTTGGCGCTCGCCCACTTCGAGGGTCTGCACGATGTGATACCCCAAATCACTTTTTACGATTCCGCTGACTTCGCCTGGCTGGAGTTCAAACGCAGCCGTTTCAACCTCGGGGAAAAGCAGACCTCCGCGAGGGAACCACCCCAGATCTCCGCCATCCGGCTGTGTGCTCGAGTCGCGAGAGTACAGGCGGGCCATGGCTCCAAAGTCTGCATTCGCGGCGAGTTGGTCCAACACAAATTGCGCATCGTCCTTGCTGGCGAGGAGTATATGGCGGGCATGAACCTGCTCGATGTTTTCGGGCAAATCTTGCAGGATACGTTCAACCATTTGCGCCGCAAGCATATCCTCTTCGAGCGCAAGCTTGAAACTTTCCACACTATACCCCGTTTCTGCCAGCCAAACACCCATCGCTTCGTTACCGCCCAATTCCACTGCAAGGTTCTGAACGGCTGCGTCCAGAGTGCTTGTTTCAATCAGGATGCCATTTGTGCGAGCACCCTGGGCGAGCAATTTGCGATCGATGAGTGCCTGAAGCACCTGATTTCTGTAATCGTCCAAGGTTGCAAGGTCGATGCCAGCGTCAAGCTTTGCTGCCTCGTATCGCTGGGTTTCTTCTTCGAAATCCACAAGTCGGATCGCTTCGCCATTAACGATCGCCGCTGCGGGTTCGGGCGTCGCCGTCGGAGGGGAGGGCGTCAGTGTGGCCGTCGGCAGTGCGCTGTTGATCAAACTGCAGCCAACCAGGGCGAACGTACAAACCGAAAGCGTAATCGATAGGGTTCGGGATTTTCTGGTCATCGCTGGCATTATACTCTGCGCAGGGTTGAATGCAACAAGAACCACGCAGCGGTGGTTTCGATCGAGAGCCGTCCCGAATTCGTGTCGAATTCCACGATCAACGGGGTGGGGCCAACACCGGTTTCGACGCAGGTTGGCTCGTTGCGAGAGCTCAATTCACATCGGAGGTGAATACGAAAACCATTGGCCGTCTTTTGGTGGCTGTATAGAAAAAGTTTTCCAGGTGTTTCTGGATCTTGCTTTCGATATCCCCCCGCTTATCTTCCGAGATCAACTTCTCGATGTGATTACGGGCTTCGGTCATCAATTCTTCGGCATCCTGTACGAACACGAATCCTTTGGTGATTAACTGCGGTCGGCCCTGCATTTTGCCCGATTTGCAGTCGAAAGCAATATGCACGAGTACGAAACCGTCGCGGCCCAAAGCTTCCCGCTCTCGCATCACATCGGGCCCAACGTCCCCGACGCCACTTCCATCAACGAACACATAGCCTCCCGGGATGCGGTCGCCTACTTTCATTTTGCCATTTTGGAATTCGACGATCGTACCGTTCTCGATGACGGCGATGTTCTCCTGCGGAAGACCGAGTTCGCCCGCCAATGCGGCGTGCTGTTTCAAGTGGCGCAGTTCGCCGTGGATGGGGATCAAGTGTTCCGGACGCACTAGCTGGATGAGCAGTTTCATCTCCTCTTGCTTGGCGTGCCCCGAAACATGAACCGGGGCGATGGGGTCGTAAATCACATCCGCACCGCCCTGGTAAAGACGATTTATCGTGCGGCTGATCATTTCCTCGTTTCCGGGGATCGGGTGGGAGGAGAGCACGATTGTATCCTTGGAATGCAGGCCGAAACGCCGATTTTTCCCGATGGACAGACGGCCCAGTATGGAGGAAGGTTCCCCCTGCGTTCCCGTGCACATCAGGACGACTTTGGAAGCCTTCATATTCAACGCATGGTCCAAGGGTACGATAAGTTCATCCGGAACGTTTAAGTACCCTAGTTTACGAGCCATTTTGGCATTTTCGATCATACTTGCGCCGACGAAGGACATCACACGGCCGTACCGAGCGGCAGTGTTGGCCACTTGCTGCATGCGAGAGATGAGCGAGGCGAAGGAGGCGATAAGAATTCTTCCTTCCGCCTGCTGAAAAACTTTGTCGAAAGCCGGGTCGATTACCGCTTCCGAGGGCGTCCAACCCGGCTCGTCTGCGTTTGTCGAATCTGCCAGTAGTGCGAGTACGCCGCGCGTGCCGAACTCGGCCAGCTTGCCAAAATCCGTCGGCCAGCCGTCGACAGGCGTGTGGTCAAATTTATAGTCACCCGAGTGAACGATCAGCCCCGCGGGCGTGGTGATGCCCAAACCGACTGCATCGGGGATGGAATGGCAGACGTGGAAGAATTCTACGCCAAACGGTCCGACCTGTACTTCATCACCCGCCCGGACTGTGTTCAGCGTTACATTTTTAGGTTTACCACCGCGCTTGAGCTTGACCTCCAAGAGGCCGCGTGTCAACCGGGTGGCGTAGATAGGAGCATTGATTTCATCCAGGACGTGCCGGATTGCGCCGGTGTGATCTTCATGTCCGTGCGTGATAATAATGCCGCGCACTTTGTCTTTCTTGTCGAGCAGATATTCAAAGTCGGGGATGATGTAATCGATCCCCAACATGTCGTTTTCCGGGAACATTACCCCGGTGTCGATAATGAGGATGTTGTCTCCGTACTCGACGGCCATCATGTTTTTTCCGATTTCCCCCAATCCGCCGAGCGGAATCAACTTCAATTTTTTACTTGCCATATTTCTTCTTTCCTTTATGTAGTATCGTGATTAATCGTGGAGGGAAGTGACAATACCCCGTCAGGTAAAATACCGAGCGGGGTAGACGGGCATACTAGGATTATGACCATCTAGTTGAGTCGGGTTACGTCCGTTGCCTGAGGACCATGTATGATGGTGTCTTCGAGGAAGAATACAACTTGCTCACCTTGCAATAAGAAGGGCGTTTTTTCGTCCACGATATCCCGGTAATGCACAAAGACGTTTTCCCCATCTTCGGCATCGATGTAACCGTATCCTTTTGAGCCGTCAAACCAGCGAACGATGCCGGTTGTGCGTTTTGCCACGTATATAACCTCCGTATTAAACCAATGGATTGTAACACCTTGGATTTCAGGCGTCAAAGTATTTTTTCTCCCGGTGATATAGTCCAATGAAAATGTCATGTATGAATAGTTCTGTGAAAATGTCACCT
>CAYYVY010000002.1:0-85833 GCA_964475265.1 uncultured Anaerolineaceae bacterium
AGAAGGTCGCATGACTCATGTCGCTGTTTTTACAGCAAATCCAGGACTTGACCATCCCCCATCGCCGTACTCACCATGTCGATCGCCCGATTCATATTTTCGATGAGCTGATCCCTCACCTTCCCTTTGGGCAGAGCGTTGATGCGGTGCACGAGCTGCGCGAGATTCGGAGGCAGCCCCCTGGGATCGATGCTGGGCTTGGGTAGGAATGCAGCACCTTTCGTTTATCATCCTCGATCCCCTCTTTACAAGCAACATCCATAGCATATACCGAGTGAAGGCAATAAGCAATCTTTTCCGTACAAACGCAATTGGCATTGAGGACCGTTTATGATTTTTCCAGGATGGGAGACGTTTACAATTCATCGCCAAGAGGGCTGCATCATCCATCGCGCCTCGCGGGCGCGTTTTTTATTTTCAGGCACCCCTTGCCCGGTCGTTCCCCGATTGTTCCCCCACAGGCGGGATTTGATTGGGATGATCGTCAGGATTCGGCGTCTTCTTGTCCGGTTTCTTCGAAGAGCCAGGCTTCAGCTTCGTCGATGTCTCGAAATACCTTTATATTGGGGAAAATATCGCTCATCATGACTTGATACATACGTGTCATGCCGAAATGCAGATCCGAGTTCGTCACGATTGCTTGTCGACAGTCTTTAAATTGAGATTTAAGCACCCCGTTTTCTTGCATGTTTCGATAAACCCCCTCAACTGAAAGCATGTGCTGCTCGACCGATCGATGATCGGAAAGAACCTTCATGCCGGGACAGAATCGAGGATCACTTATGAGGTCCTTTCGATAGCACCTCATGTCATCATCGGTAATAATGCCCTCAGCCAGGACAGTAACCAGGTTGCGTTCCGGATTGAATTTGAATGAAATTGGCATATTTGTCCCCTCTCTATGCACGAGCGGCCCGGGAATCCTATACCAATAGCACAATACTCGCAAATACTATACATAAGATGGTGGCAAACAGTCGTAGTCCATCGCCAAGAGGTCTGATTCATGACCGCGCCCGCGAGGGCGCGGAGATATTTTTCCTTTGCACTGCGATGGATCGTCTCCGGATTCAATCGCCAGGGGATGGGAAACCGCAGACCATACCCGTATCAGCCGGCAGCGATACATTTGAAATTTCCAGGTAAATCGTACCGAGCACGCCCGGATCCTTGATAACGGTTACTGGCTTCTTACTGGAGAGGACTTCATCGAGATACGTAAAATCTCTATCTTCCCCCATGTCGACCGCAATCTCACCAAATGCCAGCATTTCAGCCATTTTTACCTGGGAAAATTGCATGATCTCAACGATGTCGAACTTGAATTCACAATTTTGGAATATGCCTCTAATCTCATAGGTTGTGGGGACGTATACTATCGTGGATACCCCCACAACGTCTCCCGCCGCGGCAAGATCCCAAAGGCCCTCGACTTCCCAATCTTCAGCGAACTCTCCCGCTTCGACGTTTCGATCCCCTTGCTTCACGGGGAACTTCAGCGGGATCGTGACTTCAACGAGCACCTTCCCGATGCCCAGGGGTATCCTGTGTTCAATAACCAGATCCGCCGATCCATAGGTAATGAGTCCATTCGGTTCTTCGTTTCCCGGGGGTGTGTCCACATCCTTGGGACAGGCGGTGATGAGCAGCGTCGTGCATAACAGCAGGATCAGATCGCGAGACGACTTCCGAATCTTCATCGTGTCCCTCCTCGATGGAATCAGAAGTGAACGAATTTTCGAGAGAGCAGGCGAATCCCTCGATATGATTATACAGCAGGAGGTCTACACTGTAAGCAGGATCGTGTCGAATTATAATAATGGGGGTTGCGAATCGATAGTAATGATGCAAGGGATAGGACCAAAATGAACACCAAATTCCGTGCGATCGCCTTTCTCGTTGTCGCCATGAGTCTCGTGTCAGCGGGCTGCAGCCCAGGCCACGTAACGCCGGAAATCGTCTTCAAGAACGTCAACGTGATTCCCATGACCTCCGAAACCGTCCTGGAGAACTATGCCGTCGTGGTGAAGAACGGCAAGATCAAAGACGTTGGTAAATTTGAAGATTTGCACTACGGCCGCGAGGCGCAGATCATCGACGCCGAGGGCAAATACCTGCTTCCCGGCTTCAGCGACATGCACGTTCACATTACGGATCCTGAGGACCGCGTTCGCTTTCTGGCCTACGGAATCACGTTGGTGCGCAACATGTGGGGGAAACCCGAGCACCTTGCGGAAATGGCGCGCTGGGAAGCGGAAAATATACCCCATCCGGAAGTCTACACCACCGGCCCGCTGATCGACGGAAGACCCGCCGCCTGGGTGGGGAGCATGATCATCGAGGACCCGGCCGAGGTCGCCGGGGCGATCCAACAAATGAAAGTCGATGGATACGATGCGGTCAAGGTATACGACAACCTCAGCCTGCCCGTGTACGACGAGATCATCAAACAAGCGGCGCGCAACGACCTGCCCGTCGTCGGCCACGTGCCCTTTACCGTGGGGATTGAGCATGCCATCGAATCGGGGCAGGTTTCGATCGAGCACCTGAGGGGCTACAACTTGACCAACGACACGGTAGATGCGGAGATCATCGAGCTGACGATCGAATCCGGCGTGTGGAACTGCCCCACCATCGTCGCCGCGCCCGATAAGGCGGCGATCCTGAAAATCCTTTACGAAAACGGCGTGACGCGCTTCGTCTCCGGCACGGACACGGGCATCGCTTACATCCATCCCGGATCGAGCCTGCATGAGGAATTCCGACGTCTGCACGATGCCGGTCTCACACCTTACGAGGTGCTTCTCACCACCACCCGAAATCCCGCCGAAATGCTGGGCTACGAGAAGCGCCTGGGGACCATCGAAGAAGGGAAAGACGCCGATCTGGTGCTGCTGGATGCAAATCCTCTGGAAGATCTCGCCAACACGACCTCGATCGCCGGCGTGGTGGTGAAAGGAATCTGGTTTCCCAGAGAGCAGCTGCAGGCTATGCTGGATGAATAACTTCAGCGCGAGGGGGAGGACTGAAGCCTGCTTTCGTTGTGCGGCCGGCCGGAATGGCTTGGGAAATATGGACTGCTAATAGGACCGGACCAGCTCCGTGCCCGCATGGGTGCGGTTTAGTCGAAAACAGTCATTAAGTGCCTGTTTGATCCAGCCTCTCAGGTGAGGGTCTTTATTAAACCGGATTATTTATCAAGCCCAATATAATCCATCGATGTGGGAATGGACGAAGGATCTGCCCATGGGTCATTGTGAAGCTTTCTCTCCACGACTAAACTTAACATGCACCATGATGGATAGACTTGCATATTTTTTTTATGGTATTGTAGTGAGAGATGCCGAAACACGTTTCAAGATTGGGGCGATTCGGTGCTGCAATTCTGATCCCATGTCAGCGGTCTGCATGAGGTGGGTAGATATGGGACAATCCCAAGCTTGATTAATATTCCTTAGAATTGCTAAGCGGATTTCTGTCTGCTCTGGGGTTTTCTTAATCGCAGAGGCGCATTATGGTTGATCCAGGAAAAATCAGACGTCGACACAGAAGCAGACATCTGCTTGGCAGATAGATATTAGGATTGTTTTGGAGGGCGGAAATCATATGGAGCTATACGAGACAATTGCAGCCTGGATTGGATGGCCAGCGATAACGGCACTTCTTGTTATAAGTGGAATAGTTACCTATTTCCGTGTTCGAAATCGTCCCGATCTTCAAAAGGAGAGGATTGAATGGTTCGAACAGCAAATCGAGGCCACAAAGGATTACAGACCTGACATTCTGGCGCAACGACTTGCGGAAAGACTCCGTATCCTTCAACAAGAGATTGAGAAGCTTGAAGTAGATCAAAAAGTTCGCGCCCTGGTCATTCATCAGAAGGAAATTGAGCTATCTCAAGTTAAGATAGAGATTGAAGAACTTGCAAACCGACTGGTTAATGCAAGGGATCTTCTCAAGGTTATTTCAGACAGGCAGCTTGCATGTCCATATTGCGGAGCCGCATTGGTATCGCATGAAATCCATCCTGACATCCAATTGTACCAAGGTAGTGAAGTCGACATCGCGCATGAAACAACCGCATATGAGTGTGGATATGAAATCAGAGATGGCATCATCGTACATCGATGTAAAAACACGAGCCCCGATGACTTTCCACAGTGATCGATCTTACCGAGATAGAATGATGGTGCATTTTGATAACAGTCTGGGCCGGTAGGGTCTTGTTGTCCTTTCTGTGAGGAGGGACCCACAGCTGCGCCCTCGTGGGCGTATTTTTTTTCTTGCCGTTGATCATGCGCTGAAATCCGGATCGGACAAGGCGGTGAATCTTGCCTATGATCCACTCACCGTGGCCGCGCCTGCATAACCTATCGAGAGGTTTTTTTTAGAAGGACCGATCATTTTGATTGAAGATGTATCCGGCGGCACTTACGAGCCGCTGGATATCGCGCAGCCCGATCTTGCCTTTGAAATACCTGCCCGCTGCATTCACACGATCGAGATCCTCGCATAGGTTCTCGGGATCGGCTGCGGCGACTTTTTCAGCGCTGTCGTAGCTTGCATCCGCAAGCATCCTGGCCGTCAGCGGACTCACCCATTGAATTCTGGTCAGATCGGCCCAGCGCGAAAGCGTTTCCAGCATGGATGCCTCCACGCCCGTCGATTCCGCCAGCGCAGCGATGTCCTCGGCGCTTCTCGTCGCTTCATATACGTCGGCTGCGTTGCGCAGTCCATTGAGTTCGAGCTTTTCGATTACTGCTTGCGGCAGCCCGTCGAATTTCTTCAGCGCGGCCGGCTTCGGGAAATAGCCCTCGATCTCCCGCCGCAGCAGGGTTAGGTACTGCTTGTCAATGCCCGTCTTTGCCGCCAGGGCATCCAGGCGTTTAACGTTCTTGAGTTCGTGGCGCAGTCCGGCCAGCGTCGCGAGACCTGCGCTTGCGAGGGTCTTGAATTTGGCAGCTATTTCCTCCAGCAGCGACTTCCGGCTGGGAACGAGATCGGTGGCTTCGATTCGCTTTCGCAATTCGTCGAGGTGGATTTTCTCATCGTCGATGTGGTAATTCATTCGGATGACCTCAAGTGATAGTGGAAATACGGATTTTCTATACGGCTGCCTCATCGAACGCTGTCCTGACGGGCAACTCGTTTCTACTGTCCTATTTCGAATTAACGGTTACCCGATTGCGCCATTGTGAGATTCCCCCAACTTAACGGCGAATGGGTTATTATGGCGCACAACTGTTCTGTATTCAATCCCCCCATTGGTGGAAATTATGGGGTGAGTTACATCTAGTTATTGGAAAATCTTGGCAGTTCAGGCGGGAGTCGATTTGCGCGATCCTTCAATAGCTTTTCGAGTATTTATTATCGATCCATCCTCGATTAAAGCGAACGATCCCTAAATCTCCTCCTCCTCAAACAACCATCCTTCGGCCTCCTCCATTTCGCGAAAGACCCGATAATCGGGCCGTACGTTCCCCATTTCCACGCCGAACATCTGCGTGAAGCCGTAATGCAGATCCGAGCGGGTCACGAACGTATCGTTCCCCATTTTCTGCTCCGTTGATACTTCGAAGCACTCCAGCGCCGTTCGTACAGAATTACAGGGTAAAAACAACTCAGCGGATCAGGTGCGTTTCCGCCCCCGAATGGCCAGCAGAAAGAGCGTGATGCTGATCAGCAGCAGCACCGCTGCGGCAATCATGAAGAGCACGGGAAATCCTGCGATTTCTCCTCCGAATTGGGATGGCGCAGGCGTCTTCGTTGGTGCAGCGGTGATGGCTTGTTCGGAGTCAGGATCGTAGCCTTGCTCGCAATCCGCATCGACGATCCCGTCGCCGACGCCGTCGCAAATCCCATCGGACAAGCCCGTGGAACAATCCTCCGGGCAGGTGAGGTAATTCTCGCCTTTCGAAAGATCACAGGTGTCGTCCATCTTGCACACGATGAGCACGTCGGCGCTGTTCGTATGATGCGTCTCGCCGTCGAGCGTGATCTCGGACGGGGAAATCACATACGTGCCGAGAGATTCCGGAATGAGCCAATAGGCGATGGTGGCACTCTCGTTTGGGGGAAGCTCGATTTGCCACGTGTAATACCAGATCTTAAATCCCTCTTCGCTTTCGCCGGGCAGTTGCCCTGCCGGTCCGGGATCGTAGACCTCGATGAACTGGGCTTGACTCTCGTCGAATTGCGCCTCACCGAGTTTCTCCATGAGGCGGATATTTGCCTGCTGGCTTCCTTCGTTTTGAATCTCGATCAGCACCCAGAACTTCTGCCCGAGATACACCTGGTCCGGGATCGTTCGGCGCAGAACCAGATCCCCGATGATTTCGGTCGTCGTGTCCGTGGCGGCGTGAACGACCGCGAACGAACAAAGCAGCAGCAACAGCAGAATGGCAATCGAATTTGACGTTTTTAAGATCTTTGCACGCATATCGACACCTCGCCTTATGGGCAGCCGATGAGATCATCGACGGACGGCGCCCAGTCGGGAACGCTGTCGACATCCCGATTGCAGGCCATTCCCGGGCTGCACGAAAACGTGCCTTCGATGACCATCGGTTCGCTGCCCGTGCAGCTTTCACCGGTTACCAATTGCCCATTCCAACACCAGTTCATTTCATTCAAGTAGGTGCAGTACGGATGCCCGCCCGGGAGCCCGCCGAGGATGATGCCCGGGGCGTTTCCCGTCGTATCCACGATGTGCCACTCTGAATCGCCGGGCAGTTTGACCACGTTATAGCAATGCCCACCGTCGCAAAAATCACCGACTTCGGTTGCGCTGTATCCTGCTTTCCGGAGCAGCGTGGTAAGCGCTTCCGCATAATCCCGGCAGATACCAGTTTGGTAATCGTTGATCAATTGTTCCGCGGGGAGCTGCGTAACGTCGCCGTACACATTGTGCTCGGGATAGAGCCAGTTGTATCCAACCATCCAGCGGCCGTAGCTGCCGAGTCCTTTGATGATATACATTCCGATGCAGCGTTTGCAGCTCGTCGTGGAAGCCGTCAAGCGGCGCGCTTCTCGACACAAATCCGGATCGGGCATCGCATCGATATCTGCCTCCACTCGCCGGTACTCTTCATCGGCGGTCAAACCTTCATATATGTATCCGATGCTGCAGCAGCGAGCGGCTTCCTCGATGACGTGATCGAGATCGGGATGACAGACTTCGTGGAATTGGCAGGTATACTCCAATTCATTTTCGGTCCAGGGCCAGTCGATGCGGTACATGTCGGTCGGGTAATAGGAGGTGCAGGGGGTGTCCGGTGGGGCGTACTTGGTCCCCGATGTGCATTCGGTGTTGCACGGCGGGCATCTTCCGCCGCAATCCACCCCCTCCTCGTTTTGATTCTGAATGCCATCGGCGCATGTGCCCTCACTCGACCAGCAGATGTTGGGAATGGCCGTTACTCTGGGGATGCATCGACCGTGAGTGCAGTGGTAAGCAATCGAGCCAAATGTCGGGCATGGAAACTCCCTCGATAGTATGGGGTCGCCTACACCCTCTTCGTAGCTGGGATTGCAGGTATATTCTCGCAAGTTGCCATCCACGCAAACATCCGTGCTCGCGCCCTCCCCATCGGGAAGGATGTAGCTGACCGTGCCTTGCCGCAACAGATTCAATCCACCGTCGCTGTCCTGGCAAAGACATCCGTTCTCGAAAACCCGTGAATAACCTGCGGGGGTGTTCGGGCATTGATCCCATACATTCAGGACTCCGTCATTGTCGCCGTCGTCGAAGGCGCCCGGCATGATCGGGCCGCTGGTGATGAAAGCGAATCCATCCAGAAGGTCGAACGCAGCTTCCTCTGGGACTGAGGGGGTCTCTATGGCGATCGTGGGAGCCATCGTCGAAGTCGGGGTGGGTGTGGGCATGGAGGTCGGTTGGGTCGTGGGAGTCGAAGTTGGCGGGTGCGCGGCTTCCCGCTCGAGGCGTGGATCGACCCAAACCGCCCAGTCCTGGGCTGAGCTGTCGAGCGCATCCACGTGCAGAACGATCGCTCCACTGCCTCCCGAGAAATTGCTTAGATTCACGTTGAGGTTGCGCAATTTACCGTCGTAGGAATCTTCCACCTCGGCGAGCAGGACCTCGCCTCCGGATTGGCCTGGTGATGCGTCGTAATAGATCGAGAAGCGCACGTTGCCTTCCTGTGCCCCGGACAGGAAGCCCACTTCGGATTCGAAGCGGTCTCCGGATTGGAGTGTGATTCCCAGCGATCCCAAACTAAATTCACCGAAGATGTACCCATGAGGCGTCCATTGGGGATGGGTTTGGATCGATCGATTGGCGGGGCGATCGGTTTCCAAGTTGAAGTTCGCGGACAGTTGGCGCACGAAACCGCGATCGTCGCTCTGCGATCCAGGGCAGGGTAGTGTGACTTCCTTGCCTTGGGGGTTGCCTGCGCGCCAGCGGGCGGCGCAAGCCGAATCGTAAAAACTGAAGATCGTGGTTTGCGATTGCGATTGGATCGTTTCGGATTTCGCGCTGATGACTTCATCCGCGGGAAAAGCGACGATCATCCCCAGGGAAAGAATCGCGATTGGAACACGTTTCATCCACATCGGTAGCCCTCTCGATCGATTTTATACTTTTTTGCTCGATGTCTCGTCTGCGAAGCAATGTATCTCGACTTCGGGGGATTCTCGATCCGGCGCGGTGGGCTCAAGCGATGCTGTCCCCCCGAAGAACATCCACTTGTGTTCTTCGTTAATCGTACAGGATTCCAGATGCCGGTTTCAAGAGGTAATTCGGAAGCTTATTCATCGCAGGGAGTATTGAGATCGAATGTGTAAAATTATTTCATCCCTGTTCAAGTGGATGAACGCTCCTCCTCCCCAAACAACCATCCTTCGGCCTCCTCCATTTCGCGAAAGACCCGATAATCGGGCCGCACGTTCCCCATTTCCACCCCGAACATCTGCGTGAAGCCGTAATGCAGATCCGAGCGGGTCACCACGGCGATGCGGCAGTCGCCGAATCGATCTTGCAGTGAACGCTCCAGCTCAACGAAGCGGCTGTAGAGTTCGATGGTCAATTCGTGTCGCTCGACGTCACGAAAATCCAGCAGTTGATTCATGCCGGGCTGCAGTTGGGGATCGTCCGCCATCCAGGCGCGCGCGGCGATGTAATCGCCGGCCCGCAGTACGCCCTGCGCCTCAACGATGACGAGGTTGCTTTCGGAGTCGATGCGATAGCCGATGGGCACGTTTGCCCCCTCTTGCTTCAAGTGGCGGCCGAATGGACGGTCTTGCCGCCCTCAGCCGCGATCGTCGTCAGCGAAGAGCCAGGTTTCGGCCTCTTCTCGGCTGTGGAAGACCTGCGTGTTTTTCGGGGATTCGCCCAGCTCGGCGAGCACCTGCCGGGTGAGGCCGAAGTGCAGATCGGAGTATGCCACGATCGCCTGGCGATAATTTCCCAGCAAGGGTTTCAAGGCGGTTTCCTGTTCGATGAAACAATCGTGTCCCTCCTTCGTGAACAATTGTTTTTCGACGGAATGGAAGTCCGCCATCTGCTTCATTCCAGGCTGGAAGCGCGGATCTTCAACGAGCCTGGCACGGATTTCTTTATATTCGTGTTCTTTGAGCACACCGTAGGCTGTGAAAGTGACAAGATTGCGTTGGGGATCGATGCGATACGTGACCGGCATGGCTTAATCCTTTCCACGCCCCGGTGATCCAGATGGATCGCCTCATGGCCTCTATCATATATCCAACACCGCATTGCGGGCAACAACGAGTCATGCGGTGAAAGGAAGCATCGATCTGAAAATGGGCAACTTAAAACCGCACCCACACCGGATGCGGTTTTCCCATCGTTTTATATGGACGTCCGTCAAACGTTGTTGGAATCCCCTGCACTCGCCCAGCGCAGGGCTTTGTCGAAATTCCGGAACACTCGAAAGGCCGTGCGTGGATCGCTGCGGAAGGCTTCGAACATCCTCGCCAATCCGAAGTCGACGTCTCGTCCCGTGACGAAGGCGACTCTTTCGGGCGGCGTGTCGCGCTGGTTGGACAATACGAAATCGGCGAGCTCTTGAACCTCCGTCGCGGTGATGATGAATTTCGCCGTGCGAAAATCCCAGACGGCGGACTTGCCTGCCCAATCGGGGTTCTTCCACAGCGCCTCCACACCTTCCATGGCGTCGCTGCCCCGCAGTTCTCCCGAGCAGGTGACGATGGCCATGCCGCTCTGCGTCTCGACGTGAAATGAAACGGGCATGCGATCAATCCCTTTCCATCGGCCAATCAACCCAAAAGCCTATTTCCATTCTACGCCATTTTAAGGCAAAGATAAACGTGCCGGCGAACCCGGCTATGGATTATCAACCGGGGAGATCGAAACCCGACCTTCCGGCGTCAATTCAAACTCAATGACCTGCACTTTGTGTAACTGTTCCCCGTACTTTAAGATGTTTCCCGTCAGCAAGGCCACCGCCGCCGTCAGGAGGTTAAAGTGTTTCTCCTCGCACAGCCGCACCACGCCTTCCTTGGCCCACTCCGGTGGGACGTTGACCCACTTCCGCTGTTTATACCAATTCACCGCGTAGGCCAGCCTGGCCTCGCCAGAAGCGGGCAGTTCTTCCAGGGCGGTTTGGCGTTGTTTGAAGCTGCGGTAGGAATCGTACCAGATCGGAGCCGCCAGAACCGCGAAGAGCGCAGGGACCAGGCAAAAGATGGCGCACATACTTGAGAAGATGGATGCGGTGGTCCCTGCATTTTCGCTCGAGCCAGACAATATCGGGATCAGGCAGAACAGGGCAACGATAAGCACACCCAAGAGCACAAAGGGCAGCAGAAGACGATGGCGCTTGCGATTCTGCGCAGCTTCTTCCTGTAGTATTTCCTCGAAAATCGTCATGGAATCCCTCCCACGTAGAACCCATTAAGTTATGCAGATTTGTCGGCCAAGCGCAGAAAATCGAAAAGACCTGTCACTTCGAGGCGATAATTTCAGGATCGAAATTTACTGTCGATGACCGCCAAACTTCCGCTGGTTGACCAGCATTGTATATTGCAGTGCATGAAGCGCGCAATGTTGTCTGCCTGGATTGATGGCCTGTGAGCTGCATCTCGTGTCGGTTTAAATTCCGGGCTTCGGGTGGGAAATCCGATTCGTCCGATCCACGCAGGACCGCCGCGATGGGTAATGCGGCTCGATGCACTCGATAAGAAAGTGGCCTGCATTACTTATATGGGTCGCCCGGTCTCTATGGTTTGGCTTTCAAATGAGTCGCTTGATTCATCGGGGAAGTCGTCGAAGAACACTTCCACGATCGGGCTGGCGGCGACGAGATCGTCGATCGAGTAGACTTGATCGCGGTACCACTTCGTCTCCGGGGCGCTCATCAAGCGCCGCCGTTCCTGAGGGTCCTCGATGACGACCGCTCGTGCGGGAAGTTCGACCCGCAGCGATTCCTTCAAGCAAAAGGTGAACTGCGGGTGGGCTTTCAGGTTGGCCAACCAATCGCGCGGCGTGCGGGGACCTTTTTCGCCTTTGGCGTCCGGCGTGCCGCAGATGATGATGCGCCCACCCACGTTGGTGAACCAGATTTCGATGCAGCGCGGCAGGCCCGATTTAGCGCCGGTGGTGATGATGTCGATGGTGCGATCGGTTCGCAGCGCCCGTCGAATCGCATCCTTCTTCTGGGAAGCGACGGTCGCCGGCTGTTTTCCAACTTCGATTTCAAGCGGCTCGATCTTCACCGTCACGCGAGTCTCTTTTTCCCGTTGTTCGACGGGGAAGATGTCGCCGTAATAATGCGCCTTGCCGGTGTAGCGCCGCACCAGATCGTCGAGGATTTCTTCGGCGTCTTCCTCCGTGATCTCTACGACCAGTCCTCGAATTGCCAGCCAGCGCCGATCGTCTTTCGGATCCACAATCAGTAAAGCCACTTTGGGGTTGGACTGCACGTTGCGTCCCTTCTGTCGTTCGCGTGTCGTGCAGATGAGGACATGTTCGCCATCGTAATCCGCCCACACCACACTGGACTGCGGCGTGCCATCCGGCATCATGGTGCTGAGCACGGCGTGATTGGCTTCGACGAGTAAATCAAGGTGGGAGGCGGGAATCGAAATCATATCTACGTTTCAACCCTCTACACGGATGCGTATCGGCGTCATGCGCACGCTGACTGCGGTGTGGGTCTCCCGCAGTTGATCGGGCAGGGAATCATCATCCCTTCCTATCTCGACGATTTCCCCGCGGATTTCCATGTTGTGCCACGGATTCCCGCGATCATAGGCGAGGACGGAGACCCTGGGGTTTTGCCGCACGTTGCTTTCCGCTGGCGACCCTCGCTCGATGGCAAGCAGGAGGTCGTCGCCTTCCGGTATGCAATGTACCGGCGCGAGCAGTGGGTGCCCATCGGCCCCGATCATCGAAAGGCTCACCCGCTGCGATCCCTTCAATAAATCTATGTGCGATGCAGGAATTTGCTTCATCTCATTCGTTTGCCGTTACGAAAGGGATTTTATTGATCTTCTCATCCGATCGGCAGGTGCGTTAAATTTACCAAATCCCGGGCAGCAGGCGGTAGCGCACCTTCTGGGCGTATTCTTTATACCCTGGAAGCTCTTCTAGCAACATGTGATCCTCAAGCGCCGTACGGACCACCATTAGTGCAATCACGATGACAGTAGGAATCACAACCCAATACGAACTGAAGAAAATTGGGCCGGCAATCCAGGACAGCACCCCACCGGCGTATCCCGGGTGGCGCACGAAACGATAGGGGCCCGAGCTGACGACGGTCTGGCCGCGATCGCGTTGGATGCGCACCTGGGAGGAGAAAAAGCGGTTGGTCAGCATGGCCCAGGTGCCCACGTTGCTGCCCAGGAAGATCACCAACAATGCGGCGATCTGGATCCCATCGGGCAGATCGGGTGTCCAGCCGAAACGCTCGTCCAATCCGGCGACGATCCAGGCGACGAACGGCCCGACGAGAGCTGTCACAGGCATTAGGAATCGGTCCCAAGATTTAACGTCTTCCTTTCTACCGGCTTCCGAGCGCTCTCTGGCCATGTCCGGGCTTTTAATCAGGACGAGGGCACGGCTGGAAACGAGTACGATCAGCGCGTTGGCCGTGTAAGCCCAACCTTCCCACCAATCGAGGCGGCCGGCGCAGAGGAAGAGTACACACGGCATGAGTGCGATCATGATCAAAAGGGTGATGAGTCCTCTCCAGGGAATCCCAGCGTTCTCATTCGACTTTGGGGATGCGTTCATGGAGCACCTCCGGACAATAAAAATTCGCTTTCCCGAGGGATTACATCGAGAAGCGCGATGGTGTTTGCTTGCAACGATTATCGCCGAGTTCGAAGGGTGATACAGGAAGGCAAGCTGACGTTCATCCGACGTCGGTGTCCCCGTGTAGACGGGAGATCGGCTTCAATTCTAAAGATGATGGACTCTTCGTCTGCAGACTTGTGCGATGACTACAATCACCAGACCCGCCGCGAGAAGCCAAATGAGAACCACTATAGCTGCGCCCAGCTTGCTCGTCGGATTCCCGGACAGCATTCTCTCCCGCGCCTTCAAGCGGCACTCAAGCATGACCGGCTCGGGAATCATCTTCAGCGCCAGCGCGATGCCCAAAGGTGTCACGATCAGGTCGTCCAGAACTCCCAGGACCGGAATGAAATCGGGGATCAAGTCGATGGGGCTGAACGTGTGGGCCACGACGAAAGCTACCAGCGCTTTGGCATACCAGGGCACCCTGGGATCCTTGCTGGCCAGGTAGACGGCGTAGGTTTCGGTTTTAAGCTGCTCAACGCGCTGCTTCCAGGTTTCGATCCTGCTCACAACGTCTACGTCCTCCGTGTACTCCAATGCATGCATTCATCCTTGCGGTGCCTGGCTCTGTGGATCAACGCAAGCCGCAACGTCTATCGGCCTGGCACGGATTGTAAAGCGAGAGGAATTCCGCTACGGGTGAGTTAAAGCCAATCCCTCCTGCGGAAGAGGACGATCACCAATAGCGACAAAATGAGGGACAGAAAGATCAAGACCCCCAGCGTGTTCGTGCTCGTTTCACCCGGCAGGGGGACGTTCATGCCGTACAGGCTGGCGATCAGCATGGGAATGCTGATGACGATCGTGATTGCGGCCAGGAACTTCATCACCGTATTGAGATTGTTGGAAACGATGGAGGCAAAGGCATCCATCATTTGCGTGAGGATGTTCTGAGCGATATCGACTTGATACACGGCCTGGCGTATCTCGATCAATACATCTTCATACATCTCCTGGTTCTCTGGAGACCATTCGAGGATGTCGCCTTTGCGCAGTTTCTCCAGCAGAACCTCGATGGAATTGAGCGCCGTGCTGAAATAGACCAGGCTCTTCTGATAGTCCAACAATTGGAGCACTTCCCGGTTGTGCAGCGAGCGCTGTAAGCGTTCCTCCACCTCTTCTGTGACGCGGTTGATGTCTTCCAAACTGGCCAGATATTCCGATGCGGCGTGTGAGAGGATGTTCAAAACGAAGCTGGTTTTCTCTTTCATGCCAAATCCGGACGGCGGGCTTAGGGAAAATTTATCGGACACGCCCATCTCGCACGGTTCGATGGTCACGATGTTCTCCGGCAGCAAGTAGATACTCACGGGCATGGTGATGTAAGGAATGCGAGCATCTTGCGCCTGGCGCAGGGGGAAGTGGAGCACGATGACGATGGCTTCTCCGCGCCGCAGGATGCGCGGACGTTCATCGAAATCGAACACGTGACCGAGGAGTCCTTTGGGCTGGACGATATTTTCGAGTTGGGCGAGTTCGGCGCCCGTCGGGTCGGTGACGTGAATCCAGCGTTGTGGACCGAGGCGATCGGTTTTATTCGGAATCCCTTCGGCTACCGGGTAGACCTTGATCACGAGAAACACCTCCGGGAGAACGCGGACTCACGTTTCGTATAACGCTGTTGTCGTCCGGTTTTGTTGATTTTCGAACGCAGTTCGATCGTGATTATACTTCGCCAGCCGAAAAAGGAACGTTGGCATATTAAGCGTGTCGGTGATTTCACTTCGTGTGAGTTTGGTCGTATCGTTGTATGAATAGGATCTTGATTGAAGCCCGATGATCATCTGCTCTGGAGTTTACGTCGTCTCGTTCGTAACGGCAAACAGCCACGCTTCCGCCTCGTCCATGTCGCGAAAGACCTGCACTTCGGGCAACGTATCCGCAACGCCGACGATATACATGCGGGAGAAGCCGAAATGCAAGTCTGAACCCGTTACGATGGCGATGCGGTAATCTCTTCCAAGAATTTCGGCATACTTTTTTTCCTGCTCGAGGAAGCGATTGAGCCCTTCGGTGGTGTGCACGTGCTTTTCGACGGCGCGAAAGTCGGCGAGTTCGCGCATGCCGGAGTGGAAGGCGGGATCGTTGATTATCCTTTTACGAAAGACGAGTAAATCGTCATCGGTGAGAACGCCACTGCCTTCAGCCAACACGAGATTTCGTTCGGAGTCAATGCGATAGGAGATCGGCACAGCATTCTCCTTTTTTACACATCCCGATGTGGTTATGTACCTCTTTGCCGTTTATCATACGCCACTTTCAATTCGGCGCTAGGCGCATGATGGTTGCGGGGGGACAAACTCTTCGATGTATGGTTTAATGTGTTCCAATTTTTAATAAAAAGGAAATGAGAATGACTTCCGTTCAATCTGGCTTGACGGTCGCGGGCAGCGCTATTGCAATCAATCTGGTTTTGGCGTTGATCAAGATCAGCACGGGTGTACTGGGAAACACCTACGCGTTGATCGCCGATGGTATCGAATCCACGGCGGACATTTTCTCCTCGCTCATTGTCTGGAGTGGGCTGCAGTTTTCATCGAAGCCGCCCGACGAGGACCATCCTTACGGCCACGGGAAGGCCGAATCGCTGGCGGCGATGTCCGTCTCGTTCTTCCTCATTGCCGCGGCTATTTTCATCGCCGTTGAGAGCCTTCAAGAGATTCGCACCCCGCAGAATGCGCCCGCCGGGTTCACCCTGGTCGTTTTGGGCGCCATCATTGTGGTCAAAGAACTGCTCTACCGCCGGATGACCGCCATCGGCGAAAGGTTGCGCAGCAGTTCGCTGCGCAGCGATGCCTGGCACCATCGTTCGGATGCGCTCACCTCTCTTGCTGCTTTCGTAGGGATCAGCATCGCCTTGATCGGCGGTGAGGGCTTCGAGTCGGCGGATGATTGGGCTGCGCTGTTGGCGAGCGGGGCGATCTTGTTCAACGGCGTTCGCCTGATGCTCCCGGCGCTGAACGAGGTCATGGATGCTGCAGCTCCGGAGCAGGTGGAACGCCGGATCGTCGAGATTGCCGCAGGCGTCGAGGGTGTGATGGCCATCGAGAAGTGCCGCATTCGCAAGAGCGGCCTGGGCTATCTGATGGACATCCACGTCGAGGTGGACGGCGAGATTTCCATTCGCGAGGGGCACTACATCGGACACAAGGTGAAAGACCGTCTGATGGATTCGAATCTGCCCATCGTGGACGTGGTGGTACACATTGAGCCCGCCGGTAGGGTGAGCGCCTGAGGGCCTTCTACATCCGGTTCGGACTTTAGGCGCTTGAGGATCCGGGACGCCGGAAGTAGATCAGCACCATTGCACAGACTCCAAAGCCGATCAGCAATGCCGCCCACGGCGAGTCGTAATACTTGCCTTCCGCCAGCGTGTTGACCAGCATGATGGGCAGAAAGAAGAGATAGGTCAGGGAAAGCGAGCGTGTTTGCTGCATGCCCAGCACGAGCAGCACACCCAGAATCGCCATGGTCAACGCGTCCTCTGCGTTGTTGAACAACTGATCGACCCAGAACCCCATGCCGACAGACAATGCCCCAAGGAGGATCGATGCGATCGAACGCCAGGGTTTATTTTCCATCGCCGTCTGCACCATCCGTGGAATCAGGAAGAAGCACTGCAAGCATATCCCCAGTGCCATGGGAACAAACAGAAGTAGATACTTTCCGATTCCCGATAGTGAAGGGGGGGTTGCCGATAGCGTGTCAAGCGAGCCGGAAAGAAAGACCCCGGCAATGAAAACCAAGACCAATGCCGCCAATCCGATAACCGTTCCCCGACTTGAGCTGGAGCCTGGAACTTGAAGGCCGAAACGCCGGGTGAGGTAAAGCGGAATGGCGATTCCAAATACGGCTACGTGGATGACCATGAAGAACAGCAAAGACCAGAAGGCTGCCGCTTCACTTTGTTCTTTTGCCCACACCTGGGCCATTCCCCAGGTGAGCAAGTATCCGAGATAGCTTAGCAGCGTGAGAAGAATTGGTTCGATACGTTGGCGCATGTGTGCTTCCTTTGTGTGCGATGCATCTACTATAGCCTGAGTAGACTCCGAATTCAATTTTCACCTCATGGTGCCCGACCCACCTCAATTCAGCGACTCAGCGCAAATCCGTGGTCAGATGCCATCAATGGTGTAAATGGTAGGGCACGTCGATGAGCACGCGGTCCGTCCCGGCCAAGCCCCGCCGGTAGAGCAGAACGCGTTTGATCAGCTTCGCCGTCTGGTTGTGTAACAACGTGTGCCACCATCTGGCTGGGATGAACTGCGGTAGTACGACGACGGCCAAACCCCGTTCGGGTTCGCTCCGGTCAACATCATCTAGGAATGACAGCAATGGTTGGATGGTCGAGCGATATGGCGAGTGCAGGACCGTCAGTTTGACGTCGCCTCCCCAGCGAGGCCACATTTCCTTAATGCGTGCGGTGACTTCGGGCTCGATATCCACGACGACCGCAGTTACGTCTTTGGAGAGCGAGCGGGCGAAATGCAGGGCCTTCAGTGAGCCGCGATGCAAGCCGGACAGCGGCACGATCACTTTATAGCGTTTCGTTGGGGAGGATTTGTCCCACTTCTTCGGTTTCATACCCTTAAGTGTAAGTTGTTCTGCAACGCGCAGATAATGGCGCTTGATGGCGTAGAGAACTCCAACGAACATGGGAATCAAGACAACGACGATCCAGGCTCCCCGAATGAATTTGGTCGAGGCTATTACGAGCAGAACAATGCCCGTCGTCAATGCCCCCAAGCCGTTGATGCTCGCTTTCCAGGTCCATCCGATTCCCCTGCGCTGCGACCAAAGACGCACCATCCCGGTCTGGGACAGCGTAAAGGAAAGAAATACGCCTACCGCATAGAGGGGGATCAAACGATGCGGATTCCCGCCGAAGCCGATGACTAGCGCGGCGGCAATAATGGCCAGGGCCAGAATACCGTTCGAAAAGACCAGGCGGTCACCTACGTTGGATAACTGGCGCGGTAGAAAGCGATCTTTAGCCAAGATGGCAGCAAGGCGCGGAAAACCGGCAAAGGAGGTATTGGCAGCCAGAAATAGGATCGTCGCTGTTGCACCTTGAAATAAAAGATAGACCAGGCCATTGCCCAAGACGACCCGGCCGAGTTTGGACACAATGGTCTCGTGTTCGCCGGGAACAATGCCCACCTGGTAGGTGAGAAAAACGATACCGATGAACATGATTGCCAATAAGATTGCCATTGTAATCAATGTTTTTCCGGCGTTGTCCGCTTCCGGTTTTTTGAAAGCCATGACGCCGTTGCTGATGGCTTCAACGCCAGTCAGGGCAGTGGTGCCGGAAGCGAAAGCGCGCAGGATAATCAGGATGGATAAACCTTGTACCCCGTCTGCAGAGAATGGAATTTCTGTGTGTGGGAGTGTGCCGGCCACTAACCGAACCAAACCCGCGACGATTAATGCGAGTGTGAGGCTGATAAAGGCGTATGAGGGAATTGAGAAGAGGGTACCGGACTCGCGGATCCCTCTCAAGTTTCCCCAAGCGATGATCAAGATCGCCATCATGGCGATAGGAATCGAAAACGGCTGTAAATTCGGAAAGGCTGACGTGATTGCCGCCATCCCTGCGGTGATGCTGACGGCCACGGTTAAAACGTAATCGATGAGCAGCGCGGCTGCAGCTGTCAATCCTGGCCATAACCCGAGGTTGTCGTAGGCGACGATGTATGCCCCACCGCCGGACGGGTAACCGTGGATGGTCTGAAAGTATGAAGTCGCCACGATCGCTAAAAGTACGGTGATACAGAGTGCGATGGGGAAGGAAAACCGAAGCAAGGTTGTGCCCCCGACGATCAGCACCAGCATGATCTCCTCCGGCGCATAAGCGACCGACGAAAGTGCGTCTGAGGAAAAGATGGCTAGGGCTTGAATCTTCGACAGCCGGCGGTGTACTTCATCCGACGTCGGCAGAGGGCTTCCGAGAAGCAGGTGGGCGATGCGATCCAGCATGTGATTTCCTCGAAAGGATATTACTTTGAAGATGATTTCTGGGATCATCTCCATTTTACCAGTGATGCCTGTCTGCTTTGATAACCTACTGCCCGGGATCGGATGCCAACGGAATGAATTGCGACCAGCGCGGAATCGAACGCGCAAGGCATGGCTTTTCGTGCCGAGTTAAAAAAACCCCACCCGATGGAAGAGGTGGGGTTTCAATTCTAGGGTGTATCAAGAACTTACCGCTCGCAGCTACAATATGGCGCCCTTCCGACAGCATCGACCCAGGTTCCACCTGCGGCGATGCAGTCATCTTCCTTGAGTTCCTCCGTGCAGACGAGTGGGGGCGCTTCCTCCTCGATTTCCGGGTCGTTCCATTTCGAAACGTCGCTGGTGTTGCCAGTTTCCTGATTATCTACTTTGCGCACGTAGCAGGTATCGTTGCCGTCCGGATTTCCGATCACCCACCATTCCTCACGGATGTCTTGCGCCACGATCGCGGCCGTCTCTCCAGTCAGGAAGTAGCCCAGGATGGGATACTTCTGCGGATCCGGACCTTGCAAGCATTGCTGGTCTTTCAGCGCTTTGATGAACGGCGATGACGCTTGCCCAGCACACAATAAATCCTCGCCGGTTATGAAGAAGGAGCGTGTCTCCGAGAATGGTCCGGTGGTCTGATTCTTAATAGCTGCCACACGCCAGTAATAGCGCGTGCACCTTTCTAACTCGGGCGTCGTCACGTATGTGGTCGGAGACGATGTGGCTCCCACGAGCGACGTTCCGCCGAAGTTAGGGTCGGGTTGCAGGTCGATGAAGTAGGCCTCTGGGAGGCATTCAGGCTCGCCGGGTTCGTAGCGCAGTTTGAGGATGGTGCTGCTGTATGTATCGCTGTCGTGTGGTGAGATCAATACCGGTGCGACCAATTCCGAAACGGAGGCGCACAGGGGGCCGGTGAAGAAGACGTGCATGGCTGAGTCAGGGCCGTGGACACCATCCGTCCAGGCGTTGACGGTCCAGTAATACATCGTCGCCGGGTCCAGTGGTCCCTGGGGGTATTCGGCATCGGCGGGAGGCCAGGTCGTATGATAACCATCATCGGTATAACCCATACGCGCCCAGCCGTATTCTGGGTCGGGCGACATGAGGATGCGGAACAACTCAGGGATGCAATTTCCGGAGTAACTCCACTGGAACAAATCCGGTGGAATTGAACCTTCCGTCGGTCCAGTACCGAGGTAGGCGTAGTGCCACGGCGTGATCAACGTCGGTGGGACGAGATCGTCGGGCGTGCAGTTGGGGATTATCGCAAGCCCCGGGTAATCGACCGCTTCCGCAATTTCTGCACTCGCTCCGACCGTGACTTCCACCTCGAGGAAATCGCTGTACATTGCATAGCCGGAGGCTTTAGCCCGGACAGCGATGAGATAAATGCCATAGTCGTCCGGCGTCCAGAGCAGTTCGCTGTAGAAGACGTGTCCGTAGGCGGGTCCGCCCGATCCGTATCCGAGGGGAGGCACCGTGCCGAGCACGCTGCCGTCGACTCGCACCTCGAACAGGTCGATGCCGCCGAAGCTGTCGCCGCTGAAGCGAATCAAGTACGGCGCCAATGGGATGTTGCTGCCAGGTTGCGGATCGATGATCTCGTGCATGAAAACGGGGACGTATCCTTCCAGGTCCAATTCCGGAACATTGGCTTGCCCGATCTGCTCCGGCAGTTGATCTACGTCGAGATCCGGACCCGGTTGGGGTTGGTTGTCCCCGCAGCCGACGAGTGCTAATGAAAGAAGAACGAGTGCAAAGAACCACTTGGTATTCATGCGCTTTACCTCCTGATACATTACGTTACACTGGGTACTTCTATATAAAGAACGATTGACGTACGAGTAATGTGACAGTGTGGATGTTGATCTGAAGTATATACCTTTTTCGTGAGCGACAATCAAGACGATGGAAGCGAGCCTGGATTTGGTACAGCCGGATGAGGTGAGATTTTATACATTGCGGCACGTCATCAGAGGACATCCTGCAAGGCGCAGATGGCACTCAATTACGTCTACGCGTGCGTTCGTTTTGATCTATCCGCCGCAAAGGCCGATGGCGTAAATGTGGATGCCCAGTTGGTCTGTGATGGCAATCCATTTGCCGTTCGGCGCGATACTGATGCTGTATCCGCTGCTGAGGTAGCGCGTGAAAAGCGATCCGCCTCCCTCTTGATCCCAGACGTGAACGAGGGACGTCTCTTCAGCGACAGCCACACTTGCTTCCGCTTCCGGTGTCGCCGTCGGTCCCGGTTGCGGCCAGTTGCGGACGAACTCAATGAATAACATCACCAAGAAAATGAGCGCGAACAAAGCGATCGTCAGCTGAATGATTTTTAATAGATACTTGGATATCTTTTCTTTTTGGATCACCGTGATCAGGATTGCCAACATGATTACGGCGAGGAAGGCAATCAGCGTGATGTTGTTGGTCACGTGGACCAAGGCTTCGAGAAATTTATCAATGACACCCATTTCCCCCTCTTCTGGCTGTTCGCCGATGTGGATGACCTAGGAGAAGAGAACGGATATACGTAAGACGACTCGATGGGCGCTGTCCGTGAAGCGAGGAGGCGAGGCGCTATATCTATGTGTTATAAGTGAAGAAACGGGATTCTATCGAGTCACCTGGCTGTGCCTGGACGCCTCAACTTCGTTCCTGCTGCCAGATTATCGCTGTTTTGTGGCGGGGATTGCTGTAATGGGCAGATGCGTTTCTTGTGGTAAACAGCGAGCGCTAATGCTGCTTCGCCGCAGCCGCCAGACGTTTTGCGAAGGCGCTCACTGTTTTAAAGCGCTTGCGTGGATTCTTCTCCAGCGCCTTGCGGACGACCGCTTCGACCTTCGGATCGATGTTGGCCATCCTGGGAGGCGCCTCCCGGAGTTGTTTTTCCAACAATGATTTCAGATCGTTGGTCTTGGTGTCGAATGGAAGCTGACCGGCGAGCAGTTCGTACAGTACTACACCGAGGGCGTAAATGTCTGACCTGGGATCCGGCATCTTGCCTCGAATTTGCTCGGGACTCATGTAGGCAGGCGTGCCCATGAAGACTCCGTCCGAATCATCATGCAGCGCGCGTGCCATGCGCGCCAGCCCGAAATCCGTCACGATGGGCTGCAAATCTGGCGGTACGGCAATGGGCGGATTGGGATCAACGGGGACAATCTTGCTTTCCAGCATGATGTTGGCGGGCTTGATGTCCATATGTACGAAACCAGATTTGTGGGCGTAGTCGAGTGCAGCAGCAATTTTCTGTGTAAGCTGTACGATGACGTGCAGGGGGAGTAAATAGCCTTGATTGTTGAGCCCGCGCATGTAATCTTCGAGAGAGCGTCCTTCCAGCAATTCCATGATGAAGTATGGACGGCCGTCAAAGACGTTGCAGTCGAGACAATGGACGATGTGCGGATGGTCCATTGCGGTCAGGGCTTGTGCTTCCTTCTGAAAACGGGACATGAGCTGGGGATCATCCCGCATCTTGGCGTGTATCACTTTAACCGCGACTTGCCGGTTCTGTTCTTGATGCCAACCGAGATAGACTTCCCCCATGCCGCCTTGCGCGAGGAATTTCTCGATCTTTACGTTGGAGACTTCACGTCCGATCCACTCATTCATTACCAGGCTCGCTTCAATCGTTCTCGTATTGTGCTCGGGCGGAATTGGAAATGGGTATGAATAAAATCCCGAATCTTCGCTTTATACAAACTGACGCGGTCTTGGCTCTTGATCTTACCTGTATCTGGGTCGCCCCTCATGGAATAAGGGGGCGATCATTCCAATCCAATCCACTTCATTGCTGCATACATATCGCGAAAGACTCCGGTCTCTTCCGGACCATCTTGGCGGTAGATCTGGAACATGCGTGAGAATCCGTACGCCGCGTCGCTGGGAACGACAAAAGCCCGACGGCTTTTAGCCGAGAAAGCGCCGGCAGAAGTGATGGCTTTAATCCCTTCGGCGGATATATTTAACTTCCCAATTTTTCTGCAGTCGATGAGATGTGAATAATCTGGGTTGAGCTCAGGATCGGCCCACATTTGTTTTTGGATGCTGATCATTTCCTCGTCGCTTATGGCGCCATCGATCGTTGTAAAAACAGTTCTTTTATCATGGTCGATTCGATAACTCACAGGCATGATGGCACCTCTCCGGCCTGATCGGCACATTACAGATTAATGCGAACGTCTTGATGTCTGCCATGCTATAAAAATCATACACCATGAATGAAAGGTTCCGCAATCACGCTGCAAATGAAGAAAGGTCAACATCTCGCTTTGCGTAAAGGAGAACGCTCATAAGAGTTGGCGGGGGATTTTTCCCGATCGTTGCGGACGTTTTCATCAAGTTTCACGCCTGGCGTGCAGTTCGGTGTGAAGTATTTCATAGAAATTCAGCCGGGCATGGCGTTCGATCCAGGGTTTATGCCCGCAGCGTTCGAGGAGAATGAATCGAAAATTGGAAAGCGCTGTTTCGAGCGGTATTTGGACACCTTCGGCGGGATGCGGATCATGATCACCATGCATGGCGACAACCGGGCATTGGATGCGTGCTGCGGAAGCCAGGAGTTCCCCGCTGCTCCGCAACTCGGCGGCAGCCGGCCAGACGTTCCGGTAGACATCGACTTGATACTCCAGAATCTCTGATTCTGTGGGTAAAGGATCGTAGGCGTCGGCCTTCGAGAACAACTGCCCTGCGCGCATGAAGGCTTGTTTGACGCCCTGGTTTTGCGACGTGATGGCTTGCATGAGATCGCTAAGCTCTTTGCGTTCCTCGACCGAGAGGCGTTCGAGCCTTGTCGCATGCATTTCGGTGAGGTATTTGTCTTCGAAACTGCCGCTGCCGATGAGGATCAATTTCGCCACGTCTTGCGGATGTGCGGCTGTGAAGAGAGTCGCGAGCCATGCGCCCCAAGAAAACCCGACCAAGGTCATGGGCAGGTCGCCGTGCGTCTCGATCAATGCCTTCAATTCTGCGATTTGGGCGGGAATCGTGATCGCACTTTGAAGGGGTTCCAGAACTCCCCACTTTGTGGAAAGTTCCCGGGCAACCGGCGCCATCTCGCCCGGCGCGCCTGGACCTCCATGCACAACAGCTATGCTGTAGGGTGCTTTTCCGTAGCGTCGCAGGTTTTCCATCGATCTCCTCCAATCCCAACGATTTCCAAGATCGAAGAATCGTATCCATTATATCGGTCTACCGGGATTTCCATTCCGTTGATGGGGAAGGAGGATTATAGTTTTCTTATTGTGCAGGTGTTGTATTGAAGAATTTCGGGGCTTTATAAATTCGAGCGAATGATGGACGGCGCAGGCCCGCAGGAACGCGTTGCACACTTGCGTCCGTCACGCATCGGCTGATTTTGTGTTGGGGATTGGACTTGACCCACAATACGCTGAGCTGAGGCGGCTCAGGTTTATTTCGCTTCCCGAGATTCTTTATCAGCAACCAAATTCGCCGTGTCGATGCGGCTTTCATTAAAATACATAAACAACCAAGGATAGCGAATCAAGGCTTTGTCTAGCCATTGGCGCGCAGTGCGGTATTTTTTCTGATACACCTTTTCGCTGACCTTCAAGAGCCAACCCATAACGTCATTCATCTCTTGAATCTGGCGTTGGGCGTTCAGGAATTGCACAGTCGTGCGGTCGAGGTATTTCTCGGTTTCTTTAAGCTTTAAAAACCAATCTGTTGTCGTAAACCGTTCCGCGCGTGCATCGTTATCGGGCTCAAGAATGGGATGCCACTTACGTTCTTCTTGACTCATTTGCCCTCCTCCAGGTCATGCGCATACAATGGCAAACAAGCCCCCCGTGCTGATTGTAGACTTGTTCGGTTGCACAATGTTCGCCTGAAAAACCTTGGCATGCTTCAAGCTGTGTGTGAATTATAGAATACCACGGAAAAGGTCCAATTCCAATAGATTCGGCACAATTGTCATACAAGTCAAAGGTACAGTATGTTAGATTTGAAATCAATGGTTATATGGTGGGATTGTTATCAGTACGCTCACGTCGACACGATCCGCCAATTTACCTGCGCAGCAGCGACGTTATTCCCTGCCGGGGTTGCCCGAGCGGGCATCCGCATTAGAATTAGCGTACAGGGATGATCGTGTGAGAAGGGGAGGGTGAGTATGGATTCCACTAAAAAGGAGTGTTCATGAGAATGCAGCGTTGGCGCCGCCTGCGTCAGTTCACCCAGGTTTTGAGTTTGAGCTTGTATTTGTTTCTGTTCTTTGCGGCTCTGCCGGAGCGGCCGGCATTCCCTCTGGCCGATTTGTTTTTTCGCCTCGATCCCTTACTCGCTCTGGGTGCGATGTTCGCTTCACGATCCTGGATTCCGAAACTCGCCCTGGCGTTGATCACGATTGGTTTGACGCTGCTTTTCGTGAGGATTTGGTGCGGGTGGATTTGCCCCATGGGCACGATTCTGGAGTGGTTTCGCATTCGATCACCGAAAAAGCGCAGGCAGCAGCCATCTGAGGATTGGCGTCGGGTGGGAAGGTTTTTGCTCCTGGTGATGTTGGTGGCTGCTATCCTGGGCAATCTGTCCTTGTTCATTCTGGATCCGCTAACGCTGCTCACGCGTTCCATGTCCACGGTCGTCTTGCCAGCCTTCGACAAGGGCGTCACGGCCATCGAGCAAACCCTGTATAAGTTGCCTGCGTTAAGACCAGCGGTAAATGAAATCGAGCGCGCTCTGCGGGGCCGGGTTTTACCCATTGAACCCCAGGTTTTCTCTTCGAGTTTTCTCATCGCTGTGGTCTTTTTCGCCATTCTCGCCGCGAATGTATTTGCCGAGCGTTTCTGGTGTCGCTACCTCTGCCCGCTGGGCGCGCTGTTGGGATTCCTCTCCAAAGTGTCGATCTTCCGACCGTTCGTCGGCGAATCGTGCAAGTCTTGCGCTCGCTGTTCACGCGCCTGTCAGTTGGATGCCATTCGTGACGAGCCGAAGTACGAAATCGCCCCGGCGGATTGTACGCTGTGCCTGGACTGCTTTGTCACCTGTCCCTCGGACGACATACGTCTCCGACCGACTTTGCGTCTCGATGTCCTTCGGCCCTATGATCCGACACGCCGGGAGGCGCTGATGGCAATGGCTGCCGGGGTGGTTGGAGTTGCGGTGTTGGAAAGCGGAGTGCGAAGCAAGAACCGCCATCCATTTTTACTGCGTCCACCGGGCGTCGCAGCAGAGGACGCGTTTCTGGCGCACTGTCTGCGCTGCAGCGAATGTATCCGCGTTTGCCCCACTTCCGGTTTACAGCCCGTGCTTGCAGAGGCCGGTGCGGAAGGTTTTTGGACGCCGCGTTTGATGCCGCGCCTGGGATATTGCAATTACGGCTGCAACGCCTGCGGACGGTCGTGTCCTTCAGGTGCCATTCCGGCTTTGGAGTTGGAAGACAAACGCCGGGCAGTGATCGGGATTGCCAACATCGACAAGGATTTATGTATGCCCTGGTCGAAAGGGATACCTTGCATTGTGTGTGAAGAGATGTGTCCGATTCCGCAGAAAGCAGTAACGCTGGAGGAAGCGACGGTCGTCGACGCCTACGGGGAGCTTGTAAGCGTGCAGCGCCCATCGGTTCTCGATCACTTATGCATCGGTTGCGGGATCTGCGAATACAAGTGTCCTGCGCCGGGCGAAGCGGCGATTCGCGTCCGCAGACAGACATGAACCCGGGGCACGGAGCCTGCGCAGCGTGCTCGTCCTGGATCGGAAAAGTAATCCACTCACTCGTTTACCCATCGATGGGTTGGCAATTTGGGCAGATGAAGCTGTTCGTGCTGCCTGTCTTAATTTTGATGATCTCAGTCTCGCACTCGGGACAAGGTTGACCTTCCTTGTACCCGACGAGAATGTCGTCCATCGTGAAACCCCCTTTTTCCCCCTGCAGGTTGACTTCGTAGAACGCACCGCCCTTGTCGATGCTGGGTTGTAAACCGGCGCGAATGGCTTCCGCCAGATTTTCGATTTCGTCCCGGGACAAGGTGTTCAAGGTGCGCAAAGGATGAAGTTTGGCGAGGAAGAGGATGTCGTGCACGTACGCATTGCCGATACCTGCGATCGAACTCTGGTCGAGCAGGAATGATTTCACTCTCGCCTTACGGCCGGCGATGATGCGTTGTAGATCTTCTGCCGTAAGGTCGATGGCCTGCGGTCCAAGTTTTGCGGTCTTCTTGTGCTCGTGGAGGTTGTCGATCTGTGCGTAGTGTGCGTAGCCAAACCACCAGAAATTGATCGACAGGCACGTGCCGTCATCGAATCGAAAACTTAACCTGCGCTTCTCCGGCAGGTCGTCACACGGTGTGAGCAGGATTTCGCCGCCCATGCCGAGATTGAGCAGCAGCCAGCCTCGATCGGTTTCGACGAAGATCCATTTTCCACGATTGCTTACGTCACAAATCGTGGCCCCGGTCAACGCCTGGATGAATTTATCTTCGGGAACGTTCAACGATTTGGGCTGAAGCACATCGATGTGTTGGATGGTCTTGTCGATCAAAGCGTTTTTCATTTCCTTCGATCGAGCAAAGATCTCCGGCAATTCGGGCATGTCCCACTCCTTGTTTTACTCGGCCGGCTCAGCGGATTGTATCCCCACCCATCATAGAACAAATGTTTGGTTTGTCAAGACCGCGACGTCCATCACGGGGGTGAAACCTTGAAGCAGATTTTCACGTATAGCGGTATGGGAACGGTCACTCCGAAATGCCGTTCCATTAGATAACCGTGGTTGTGGAGAAGTGATGCGCAGGAGCTGCTGACGGCGAACCTTCATGGGAACGCGCGGCGGAGATGAAGCGCGACGTTTTCGCACTATAATGGGGAAGGTACATCATAAAGTATGCGTTTGATTTTACACGTACCTGCGAGATGATTTTGATGGACTTACGCTGGCAAACACGACAGGAGGATGATAATGCGTGACAAGGGACAACTCTGGCTGGGGGGTGTGCTGATCTTTCTAGGTTTGCTTATTTTACTGGACAACATCTTTGTCGATATCGCCTTTGGCTCACTCTTTTGGCCGCTGATATTTATCCTCGTCGGTATGTTGATCATCGTGCGCCCTCGCATGGTCAGTCCGGAGACCGAAGTCACCGTCCGCTTGTTCGGTGATACGCGTCAGATGGGGGAGTGGGATGCGCGTGACGCCGAGTTTTGGTCTTTCATTGGTGACGTTAAAATGGATATGCGCGAGGCCAACGTGCCCACCGGGGTAACGGTCGTGAAGCTGTACGGCTTCATCGCCGATCTCAAGATTCGCCTCCCCGAGGATGTTGGCGTTATCGTCGATAACATCGGTCTCATCACGGAATCGAAGATATTTGGGAAACGAATGGGAGGCTTTCTCACGCCAATCGATTGGAAAAGCGAAGATTACGATAGCGCGAAGAAAAAGCTGAACATCGAGATGATTAATTTCATCGGCGGCGTTACGCTGATACGGGGTTAACTCCGCTCATCGAGATCACCCCCATTGCGCATCGGGGAGATAAGGGAAATCGCAATGCGCCCCGCTCTCCTTATGACGCATACAAGACGTAAGCGATGTATTTAAAGAAGACTACTTGATTTGGTGAACAGCAAACATACGCTGCTGTTCGAATTTGAACCCCCAACGTGTTGGAGGAGGAAACGATGGCCGATCAAAACTTTGATGAAAAGGAAGTTCAGAAACGAGAAGAGAAAGGTGTGAACGAGAAGGATCGCCAGGACGCCGTGAGTTCGTTATCGTTTGCCGCGTTCCTGATTTGGGCCGGTGTGGTGCTGCTGTTAAACAACACCGGAAACTTGCCGGTCCTGACGGACTTCATCGCCAGACTCAATCTACCGACAAGCGAATTGCCATTCGATATTCCCTTCATCAATTCCGAGGGCTGGCGGGTGTTTTTCCTCGGTGCGGGATTACTTGTCCTGATCGAGATCGTCATTCGACTCGTCGTACCGATGTATCGAAAACCCATCGTCGGGAGTATCATCTGGGCCGCCATTCTGTTCGGGCTCGCATTGGGCACCTGGCAGATCATCTGGCCGTTGGCTGTCATCGTTGCGGGTCTGGCGATTCTGTTACGCGGCTTGATACGTTGACGAGGTGCTCGCGCGAGTAGACGGCTGACATTTTAGACTGCTTGTGCGCTTGTTCCCGATATTTCCACACTTCAACCCGGCGGCGATAAACGGGCCGACCATGGCTCGTAGCTCGCCGCCGATTCCGATCGATTCCACATGGGGGAATGGATGTCTACTCGTCGTTGTGAAGCGCATCGTTGGGCTGGGGATGAATTCACGGCATTTTCGATAGGCTGACAATTCCCCACGGCGAGCGCGGGAGTTAACCAAGCCGTCAGCGTGCCGTCGTTTTCTTTTAAGGTTGCCGCATGTAAGTCGGCGGTAATTGATTAAGGAAACGTTAACTATGTTGTGGCATACTATAGTTGCGATTAATTCACCTTCGTGCCAGAAGCCTATCTCAGCATAATAATCGAGTTCTGTGAGTTGTTCTGTTTTGTCTCGCTGAACGATGATGAGAGACATTGGTATAGGTTGTTAGCAGGTGAATGGTGCGTATGGAGAGGAGGAGTTCAAATCGACACATTGGAATCCAAAACCACGAACGTCGGCAGCAATCGTGAGGGAAATCGATTAGCTGCAGCGTCAGAAGCAGTCGAACTTCTCATCGATCTCGGGGCGGAGAAAGGCTATGTCAACCTCGATGACATTCTCGCCTTAATCCCCCAGGCGGAGGATAACGTCGATCTGCTAGACGAGTTATTTAACGCACTCCTTTCTGCGGGCATTCCCTACTCGAACAACGGCTACATTCCCGGAATCCACGCACGACGGGGATCGTCTGTCGAAGACGCAACGAAAATCGCCCAGGATGAGGATCCGGAAGAGGAGTTCCAGAATCAGCGCACAATCGATGCGGCCGATGCCGGTGACAGCATTGGTACTTATCTCAGCCAGGCAGCGCGCGTTCCGCTGCTGACACGCGAGGAAGAGGTGGTCCTCGCCAAACGCATCGAGCGCGGCCGAGATGCGAGCCGCCAACTGGCGAAGGCCAACGGCTCGGCGAAGAAGCGTGCAGATTTGCGGAACCTGATCGAAGGAGGCGTGGCTGCGCGCGAGCATCTGATTCTGGCGAACGTGCGCCTCGTGTTCAGCGTGGCCAAGAAATACTGCGGGCGGGGTATGCCGTTGATGGACCTGGTGCAGGAAGGTCACATCGGTTTGATGCGCGCGGCCAAGAAATTCGATTACAAACGCGGATATAAATTCTCGACCTATGCGACCTGGTGGATCCGACAAGCAATTACCCGCTCTGTGGCGGATCAAGGCCGGACGATTCGATTGCCGGTGCACATGGGCGAACGCATCAGCAAGATGTACCGCGTACGGCACAGCTTGATTCAGTCCCTGGGACGGCTGCCGCGAACAGAGGAACTGGCGGAAGCCCTGGGAGACACCACTGATAATGTAGCCAAAATGCTGCGTTTTTCCAAGCACACGTTATCCCTCGAGCTTCCGGTCGGTGAAGATGATGACGCCGTACTTGGCGATTTCATCGAAGATCAGGAAGCGCCGCCGCCCGAAGATAAAACCGGACAGGTTCTGCTCAAGGAACGCATGAAGGATCTGCTGGATACATTACCGCCGCGCGAAGTTCGCGTTCTGCAACTGCGCTTCGGTCTGTACGGAACGCGTCAACATACGCTGAACGAAGTCGGCCAGAAGATGGGCATCACGCGCGAGCGCGTGCGCCAGATTCAAGCGCAAGCGATCCGTAGATTGCGGAAGAATTCGCTGCGGCGCGAGTGGGTCGATTACGTACGGGCGTAAAGTGTAGAAGCATCGAGCAGATGTTCGTCAACGATTTTTAGGGGCTGTCCCACAAGGGCAGCCCCTGTTTCGTTTCTGATCAAATCGTTACCCTCGTCGTCCATAAGGATATTTATTCTGCAGCAGCAATCACCCCCGTGATTGCCCGTGATTAAAGGGATCCACTTCTACATATTCGTATATTGGACCCTTGTAGGGGCGGGTTTCAAACCCGCCCCTACCTCTTACGCTTCTATCATGAATATGGCATGTATGTGATTTGGCATCACGATGAAGGCATCTACTTCAATGTGGGCATAATGCTTCGGTAAATCGGCCGAAGTGTCTTGGAGGTTCTTTCCAAAAGGCTGCGCCTCGTTCGTGGATATGCTCGCATTGATGCATCCAAATGGTTGTGAAATTGAGACGTTATGATTTCGCGCCGATCAATCCAAGAGTTTGACGGTCGCCCAGCTTTCTTCCTCGCAAGGCACGGCCAGGTTCCTGCCTGCCAAAATCTGCAGCGCTTTCTGGGTTTCCTTCAGGCGCCAACGGAATACCCTGCCGATGTCCTTCGCAGTTGCGGCGCCGACCGAGTCGAGATAGCGGCGTGTGAGTTCGGCGCGGGCATCCGCCAGCGTGATCGGTCCGGCTTGTGCGGCGACGTCCGTGAACCAGCGGTCGAACAACTCGTAAATGAAGGCATAGCGCCAGGCACCGGCTTCGGCGATGCCAATGGGAACGATCCACAAGCCGCGCTGCAGGTCGGTGAGTGCTTTGTTGAAGCGCGATTTCGATTGGCTGGCGCTGAGATGGGCCAGCCTGCGCAGTTGGATCGTGTGTTGGGGACCGTTCTTCAATAGCGCTTCCGCCACGCGGTAGGCCTCGTAGGTCAAATGGCCGTCTTCGTACGCCAGGCGATAGTCATCCATTTCCGCCACGCGGTCGGAGAGGGCGTAGAAAAGGGGAATGACCTCGAGACTGACGAGCGTGGCTTTGCCGCGCAGCAGCTTTCCGTAATACCACTGGCGTTTGTCCAGCATCTCATCTTTCCAACCCCAGGTAATGTGTCCTGGATCGTCGTGCTCGCTGGCAACGGGACGACTACCGGCCACGGCGGTCCATAAACTGGGGAGATCGATCGATTGGATCGGCCAGAGCGTTACGAAGCCGCGCGCTTCGACGAATTCGAGAGCATCTTCCACGCTTTGGATGCGGGTGCCTGCTGCGGTCCTGTACGTCTGGGCGCGGTAGGTTTGTAATGCTGTTCTTGAAATGCGTGTCATGATTGTCCAATTCTACCCGTTTGTGATTTTAAAGAGGTTGAAAATTTGGCTTTCGAAGAAATCCTCATTGTGTGCACTCGTTGCCTTTCAAACCTCGAAGCATCTCATACTGCACTACCTGGAATTCACGCTTGGAGAGATTCTGATAGAGGGATGCGCTTTTAATTCCCTTGATCGTCACAGTGTAAACACGTAGAATGGGTCCGATCAAGGGAGTGTTGTTGTGACAGAGATAGACGCCAAACGCTGGTTGCTGCGTTCGAAAATTCATAAAGCCACCGTGACGGCTGCCGATCCGGATTACGTGGGCAGTGTCACGATCGATTTGGATTTGATGGAGCGAGTCGGCATCTGGCCGGGTGAGAGGGTAATGGTCGTCAGCAACGCCACGGGCGCACGGTTGGAGACCTACGCCATTTCCGGCGTGCGCGGTTCGGGAGAAATCTGCATGAACGGTGGTGCGGCCCATATGATCAAACCCGGGGAGGAAATCATCATCATGGGCTTTGCGTTGGCCTCGGAACCGATTGAGCCGAGGATTATCCTCGTGGATGCCGAAAACCGATACGTACGCGATTTGTAATCAGGATTGCTGTTAATATGCGAGGGGGCAATGATCCCAGGCTTTTTCTCGGGTGAAGTTGATCAATCGATCGCCATTCGACTGGGGGAATGGCTGACTGCTCGATGGTTATTGCCTGGTGACGGCCGATCGGTCCAGGGCCTGAGAGAGGGTTTCTTGCTTTCGCGTTCTTGCCGCGCTATGATGGGTCCGACGTGGATGAGCCAGATCTGATCCGATATGCCCAACAGGGCGATTTGGATGCCTTTAATCGTTTGATTCAAATCTACGAGCGGCAGGTTTTTAATCTTGCCTGGCGCATCATGGGGGATTCAGATTCGGCTGCGGATGCGGCCCAGGAAGCTTTCATCTCGGCATATAAGGCGGTCCGCCGCTTTCGCGGAGGTTCGTTCCGGTCGTGGATGCTGCGTATCGTCACCAACGCTTGTTACGACGAACTGCGCCGGCGAAAACGTCGTCCGGCCGGTTCGCTCGAGGCACTGTTCGACGAACTGGGGGTGCCCGAACCGGAAAATCCGGGTGACCTGATCCACAAACCGGAGGATCCCGAGAAAGCAACAGAGCGCGCCGAATTGTCTCATGCCATCCAGGATTGCCTCAATCGTTTGCCGGACGACTTTCGTGTGGTCGCCGTGCTGGCAGACGTCCAGGGCTATGAATATCGAGAAGTGGCGCAAGTCATCGGAAAGCCGCTGGGTACGGTCAAGAGCCGCCTGGCGCGGGCGCGAGCACGGTTGCGGGAGTGCCTGCAGCGACACCGGGAACTTTTACCGGCGACATTCCGTCTGGAAGATGAGTCGCCATGAACGAGATGAACGTCAGTAAACTTTCGAAGCGTGAGCTCGAGAGGCTGTCTGCCTATTTGGATGGCGAGCTAAACGCCAGGCAAACCGCCCGGGTTGAAGCGCGCCTCGAAGGGGATGCGCTGTTCCGGGAAGCGCTGGCTGAACTGCGCCAAACCACGCAATGGCTGCGCTCGATGCCGCAAGTCACTCCTCCAAGGCGTTTTAGCCTCACGCCTGAAATGGTCGAAAGCCGTCCAGCTGACCGCGCCTATCCGCTTCTGAAATTGGCCAGTGCTGTGGCGGCGGCTGCATTTGTTTTTGTGGTTGGGATTGACGCTTTCCGATCGACGCAGGGTTCGAAAGCTCTCCCGGCCAATCTGGCACAACGGTCCGTCGCCGAGGCTCCAGCAGCGGCCGATGTGGAAGTGGCGGGAGAAATGGCTGCTGAAGCACCCATGGAAGCGGAAGAAGAAGCCGCTGCGCCGCTAGCAGAACCTGCGGAGGAAGCCTACGAGCCGGAGTTCGCCGCGGAGGGCGAAGCGCTACAGCAAACGCCGCTGCCTGAACTCGAGTTGTCGGAGATACCGGCGGAAGAAACGCAGGGGCAGCCGGAAATGGTGCCGGAAGAATCACCCGAAATCGGGAAAACATCGGAGGGGGTCGAGAATCTCGGTGACGCGACGGCTGACGAGGAGACACAGGTGTGGGGTCCGCCGGTTCAGAAGGTCGAACCGATCCGCCTGCTCGAAATTGGTTTGGCGATCCTGTGTATCGTACTCATCAGCACGACACTTTTGCTGCGTGTCGAATCCCGGTGAACGACCCATCCGCAATCCGATACTGTGTGCTGTGCGGCGCGCAGATGCAGTTGCAGAAGCGATTCGGCCGCCTTCGACCGGCCTGCCCCGCTTGCGGTCACATCCATTTTCGGGAACCGAAAGTGGCCGCTGCCGTACTCGTGGAACGGGAGGGGAAGATCTTACTCGTGCGGCGCGCGAACGAACCGCAGCGGGGAAAGTGGTCCTTGCCGGCGGGTTTTATCGACGCCGGTGAAGATCCCAAAGCAGCCGCAGCCCGCGAGGTCTTCGAGGAGACGGGCCTGCGCGTTCGTGTCACGGATTTGCTCGATGTAATCAGCGGAGGGGATGATCCAAAGGGGGCCGATATCGTTATCTTGTACCACGGCGTAATTGAAGGGGGAGAATTAAGTGCCGCAGATGATGCGGACGCGGCAGCGTTTTTTGCCGATGAGGCGCTGCCGGCGATGGCCTTTAAATCGACGCAAAAGGCGATCGAGGGCAGGCAGCGAAGAACCTGAAGCGCGTTTCTCGATCGTCCACAGTCAGTATGGGGGGTGAAACCGCGTGAGTGCTCGCACGGATCGATGGCGCAAGCGTCACGAGCAAAGAGAAGAAGAAAGGTATAATTTACTCTCGTTCGGGAGGTGGACGCTGGTTTCATCTCCCGAACGGATTAGCGGTGCCCGAGGTCGGCATAGATGGCCCAAGAAACTGGCAGACAGTACCGTGTTTTGCTTTACTGAAAATTGCTTGAAAGGTTAACATGGAAATCGATGTATTCACCTTGTTTTCGGAGGTGATGCAACCTTATCTGCAGTCGAGTGTGTTGGGAAAGGCGCAGGAGAGCGGCTTGCTCTCGGTTCGTTTGCACGATATTCGCCAATATGCGCAAGATCGTCACAACACCACCGACGATGAGCCCTACGGCGGTGGCGGCGGCATGGTCATGAAGCCGGAGCCGGTGTTTGCCGCTGTTGAGAACGTTCTGGGAGAGGCGATCGATTCGATTCCCATTATTTTGCTCACACCGCAGGGCCGGGTCTTCGATCAAGCCGTGGCGGAGGAACTTTCGAAGCACACGCACTTGGGATTGATCTGCGGACGATACGAGGGTGTCGACGAACGCATCCGCGTGCATCTCGCCACGGACGAAATATCGGTTGGCGATTACGTACTTACTGGTGGGGAGCTACCGGCGCTTGTTGTCATCGACGCCGTGGCACGCTGGATCCCGGGGGTTCTCGGCGATCGAAGCGCCACATATAAGGACTCACACGCCAACGGGCTTCTCGAACATCCTCATTACACCCGGCCGGCTTCATTCCGGGGCTGGCAGGTTCCGGATGTGCTGCTCTCCGGCGATCACGCCCGCATCGCCGCCTGGCGCCGTGCGGCTTCTTTGAAACGAACCGCCGAACGCCGGCCGGAACTGCTCGAGCGGGCCGCGCTCGATGAAAACGACCAAAAAATCTTGTCTCAGGGGGACGAAAACGATGGATAGGAAATTGCATACCCAACCATTGGAGGAACATGTGGAACGATGCGCTTCGGTGTGGAATACTGCCCGCATCATTCCATTAATACTCGTAGGGATTACGCTTGGCGCCTGTCAGCCGCCGGAGAATGTCGATCTGCCGCTTACGATCGATGGCTCGAAAACGGCGACGCCGATCGTCGAGCCGACGCCGGAACCGCCGCCTCCTAAAACCCTGTTCGTCTGTCTGAACCAGGAGCCCGCTTCGCTCTACATCTACAACGATCAGTATTTCCGTTCGGAATCCAGCGGGGAAGCGAACGCCATTCTTCAGGCGCTCTACGATGGACCGATCGATATCGTCGACTACGAGCCTGAGGCAGTCATCTTGGATGGTCTACCCAATCTGGCTCGTGGGGAGGATGCCCGCCTGGAAGAAGTCGCCGTGCATGCTGGAGAACTCTATTACAACCCGAAAACCCTGCAGCCGGAAATACTCGCCTACGGTAAAGAGTATTTACCTTCCGGATGCGCGGGATCGGGGTGTCTGCTTACCTACAACGGAGGCGAGGTCTTCATGCCGCGCATGGTCGTCGAGTTTCATTTGTTGCCCGACTTGACCTGGTCGGACGGTTCACCACTGACGGCGCAGGATTCGGTCTTCTCCTTCGAACTCGACCGCCATGCAGATACGCCCTCGCTCAAGTACTTGGCGGATCGTACGACTTCCTACGAGGCCTTGGATGATGGCTTGAGTGTGCGCTGGACGGGAATTCCTGGGTTTTTCGATGCTGAATACAAAACGAACTTCTGGCGTCCATTACCGAAGCACGCCCTCGAGGGTTTCACACCGGCGGAATTGCTTACGGCCGAGGAGGCCAATCAATACGTGCTGGGTTGGGGAGCTTATCAAATTGATTCTTGGTCCCCGGGACAGCAGATCGTGCTGACGCCCAATCCGTATTATTTCCGTGCATCCGAAGGGCTGCCGAAGTTCGATCGCCTGGTTTATCGTTTCCTGGGGGATGATGGCAACGTCGCCATTCAGCAGCTGCTTACCGGGGAGTGCGATATCCTCGACGAGTCTGTGATTCCGGATCAGGCGCTGCCTGCGCTCATCGAGTTAGAGCAATCCGGTGAGCTGTCGATTGTGCATGGCCCTGGTATGTATCTCTTCCGTATGGATTTTAATCTTTCTCCTGTGGGCCAGGACTTTGACAAGGGTCTCTTTTCCGATGTGCGCACGCGGCAGGCCATCGCGGGCTGCATAGATCGTGAAAGCTTCGTGCAGGATATCTTTTTTGGTCTCGCATCCATCTCGAATTCCTACCTCTCACCGGATTATCCGGCCTACGCGAGCGATCTTGATGCGATCACCTACGACGTCGTTGCCGCGCAAGCGGCTCTCGAAGCACTGGGTTGGATCGATGCGGATGGCTTACCTGAGACGGCAAGGATTGCGCAGGGAGTACCGGGGGTGAGTTACGGAACGCCGCTTTCCTTCAGTTATAAAACAACCCCAGGAATTTTTAATGAGGCGCTGGCCGAGCAGATCCAGGCGGATCTCTCCGTTTGCGGCATCGAGATGACCATCGAGTATGAGGATGCCTCCACATTTACGGCTCCATGGCCTGACGGACCCATTTTTGGCCGCAGTTTCCAAACGGTTGGTTGGGCGTGGTTGGACTGGTGGACTCCAATGTGTGAGATGTTCGCCGGGCGTGAAATCCCCTCCGTCGCGTATGCGAATGGCAGCAACCCCAGTGGATTCGATAATTTACACTATAATGCCGCATGCGAGCAGATTTTATATGGAGCGCCGGAAACCCAAGCCTATCAAGATGCCGTTTTACTTTCCCAACAGGTGTTCGCGCAAGAATTGCCCGCTGTTCCGTTGGCGATACCGGCAAGGATCGTGGTGATAAACACCGAAGTCTGTGGATTCGATATCGCAGCTTTGGCCGACAGTGGTTTGTGGAACATCGAATCGTTGGATTCGGGTGAGGATTGCGAGGCTGGATCTTGAACAATCGAATAGCCCTATGCAGTGGTTTCCAGTCGAAATATAGATCAAGACTCTGCGCGGCGCAATTGTATGACAAACATGCTGGAATGCATGGTAAAATAGCAGGCGTCCTTAAGCATGGTGTAACACTTCCTAAAGGAATAAGTTGCTCTAGCAGTAAATATCGTTTGAACGCGCAGTGAAAACCGATATAATAAAAAGGAAAGGGATGTAATAAAGCATACTGAGGAATAAGTTACAATAGGAAAATCTTCAAGAAGAGGTCACATTGGCAAATAAAATCCTCGAAGTCAACGATTTAGTGACCCGGTTCTACACACCAGAAGGTGTTGTTCACGCTGTCAACGGAATGTCCTTCAACTTAGATGAGGGGGAAACACTCGGGATTGTTGGGGAGAGTGGATGTGGTAAGAGTGTTTCTGTGCTTTCCATTCTGCGCTTGATTCCCAATCCACCCGGGAAAATCGAACAGGGTGAAGCATTCTTTATGGGCAAGGATTTGTTAAAGCTCCCGATGAATGAGTTGCGACAAGTCCGAGGGAAGGAAATCGGAATGATCTTTCAGGATCCGATGACCTCTCTCAATCCCGTAATGACCATAGAGCATCAAGTCGCAGAACCGATGCGCGAACACATGGATATGTCAAAAAAGGAAGCGCGCGATCGGGTCATCGAACTGCTTCAAATAGTAGGCATTCCCAACCCTGCTGAGCGCATCAAAGAATATCCACATCAATTTTCAGGCGGAATGCGCCAACGGGCAATGATCGCCATGGCGTTGTCATGCAATCCTAAGATTCTCATCGCCGATGAACCCACAACGGCGCTCGATGTCACCATCCAGGCCCAAATTGTAGACTTGGTCAACCAACTGCAAGCGAAATTGGGCATGGCAATCATTTGGATCACCCATGACCTGGGTGTTGTGGCTCGATTGGTAAACCGTGTTGTTGTCATGTATGCCGGTTATCCAGTCGAGAAGGCGACGGTGAAAGGAACTTACGGCAACCCGCGTCATCCTTATACGATATGTCTTTTGCAGTCCTTACCCAGAATTGATCAGCAGCGGGAAGAGCGCTTGGCGAATATCCACGGGCGTCCACCTGATTTATTTGAGGAACCGGCGTTTTGTCCATTTGCACCACGGTGCCCCTTTGTACAGGATAAATGTTGGCAGGAAAATCCCAGCATGCGTTCGGTTGATAAAGATCACGAGATCGCCTGCTGGTTAGATGTTACCAAAGAAGATTTGTAAATCGGGGTATTCGGGAGAATCGACGAGTGAAAGCAAATTCGAATACAAAGAAGATCAACAACGAAGTAATCATCCGAGTCGAGGACTTGAAGAAACATTTCCCAATTGAGCATGGTATCTTTCGCCGACAGGTTGGTGCGGTGCAGGCCGTGGATGGGATCTCATTCGAGATCCATCGCGGGGAGACGTTGGGATTGGTGGGCGAAAGTGGTTGCGGGAAATCGACTACTGGCCGCACCATGTTGCGCTTGTACGAGCCTACGGACGGCAAGGTGTTTTTTGGCGATGTCGAAGTTACCGCACTTTCGCGCAACGAAATTCGCAGCTTTCGCCCTCACATGCAGATGATTTTCCAGGACCCCTATGCATCCTTGAACCCACGCATGACGGTGGGAGATCTGGTTGGTGAGCCGTTACTCATTCATACTCCCATGACAACGAATGAACGTAAAGAGAAAGTAGCGGAGTTGCTGGAATTGGTGGGCTTGAATCCGCGCTTCTCGGTGCGTTACCCTCACGAATTTTCCGGTGGGCAACGACAGCGTGTCGGAGTCGCCCGCGCTCTGGCGCTCAGCCCGGAATTCGTAGTTGCAGATGAACCGATCTCAGCTTTGGATGTTTCTGTCCAGGCGCAGGTGGTCAATCTGCTTGAAGATCTTCAAGACAAATTCAGCTTTACCTATCTCTTCATTGCGCACGACTTGAGTATGGTACGGCACATTGCCAATCGCGTTGCAGTGATGTATCTTGGGAAATTGGTTGAAATTGCTAAAGGCAAAGATTTATACTCGAACCCTCTACATCCCTATACCCAGGCTTTGTTATCGGCTGTACCCATTCCGGATCCGGTCATCGAGGAGACACGTTCTCGGATCATTCTGACTGGCGATGTACCCAGCCCGGTATCTCCTCCCTCAGGATGTCGTTTTCATACACGTTGTCCAATTGCAGAAAAAATCTGTTCAGAGGAAGAACCCGAGCTAAGACGAATGGAACCTGGACACAGCGTTGCATGCCATTTGGCTTAGACTCATAGCAGATCTTTAGTGTCGAAAGGAGGTGGTGGTATCGGAGTGTTAGGATTAACAGCAAGTGTAAGCGTATGTAAAGATAGATACTGGTTACAAGTCGTTCCTTTTAGCAAAATCTGAAGGAGGAGATAATGTCGAGGAAGCACCTTTTTTGGGTCTTAACCTTGCTTGCTGCGGTGAGTATTCTCTTGGTTGGTTGTGCCCAGGAAGCGGTTCAGACCATGATTGTCGGTGGAGAGGTCGTCGTTGTCACGGCAACCCCTGAAGCGGAAGAGGAACCTTGTGATAACCCCTTCCTGGGGAGCTGCAAGCTCGACGGCAACGGCATCCCCCCCGATTTCTTCTCGGATTTACACGTGCGCCGAGGCTTCAATTACTGCTTTGACTGGGAAACGTTCATTCGGGATGCCTGGTCAGGTGAGGCCATTCAGAACGTCGGTTATCTGATCCCTGGCATGATTGGTTATGAACCTGATGGCGATATGTACACCTACGATCTTGATATGTGTGCCGCAGAGCTGTCCTTTGCTTGGGATGGTAAAGTTGCAGAGAACGGGTTCCGCATGCAGATTGCCTACAACACAGGTAACATGGAACGCCAGACAGCAGCGGAGATCCTGCAAGCCAATCTGAGTGAAGTCGACGAACGTTACATCGTCGAGATCATCGGTCTTCCGTGGCCATCGTTCCTGGAGAACTACCGCAACAGCCGCATCCCTGTGAACATCTCGGGCTGGCAAGAAGATCTGCACGACCCGCACAACTGGGCGCAGCCGTTCTTGGTTGGCACGTATGCCAGCCGACAGAATCTGCCCGAGGAGCTGCGAGCCGAACTCAAAGCGGGCGTCACTGCGGGTGTCTCTGCCATAACGGATGAGGCGCGTGCGGAAGCCTACCACGAGTTGAATAAGCTCGATTACGAACAGGCGATCGCCATCCGCTTGGTGGTTCCCACCGGACGGGCTTGGATGCAGAAGTGGGTGGAAGGGTATTACTACAACCCAATTCATGATATTTTTGCTCGTTGGAAGACGCTCTCGAAGACCTCAGCTGCAGCCGATCCGACAACCATAACCTATGCGACGATCGGTGATGTGGATACCTTGGATCCGGCCTGGAATTACGAGAACTTCGGAGACAACGTAATCCTCAACGTCTATGAGCAGTTGGTGACCTACGATCGCGAGAAGGCGAGTGCCTTTGTACCTCTCCTGGCGGAGAGCTACGAGATCTCATCTGATGGCACGGTATACACCTTCAAGATTCGCGATGGGGTGAAGTTCCATGAAGGTCAGGATCTGACCGCTTCGGACGTGGAATACACCTTCGAGCGCGGCATCCTCCAGGGTGGAACCTGGTCGCCGCAGTGGTTGTTCACCGAGCCCCTCTTCGGAACCGGTGTCTATGACATCGCCGAACTGGTGGATCCCTCCGGCGCGCTGGATGATGATCAGGAAAGCCTTGCGGCTGCGGATGCAGATGCCCTGATGGCAGCTTGTGAACAGGTCACGGGTCAGATCGAATCCGATGATGCTGCAGGCACCGTCACCATGACGTTATCGCAGTCATGGGCTCCGTTCCTGGCCACACTGGCCCAGAGTTGGGGCTCGGTCATTGATAAAGACTGGGCTATCGAAAACGAAGCCTGGGACGGCGATTGTGCCACCTGGCAAGATTACTACGGCATCGACTCGGCAACCTCACCGATCCGCGACGTCGTAAACGGAACCGGCCCCTACATGCTCGATCACTGGGAACAGGGTGTGGAAGTTGTTGTTACAAGAAACGACGCCTACTGGGGTGAAGAACCGGCACTCACGCGAGCGATCTGGGCGGAAGTGGATGAATGGGGTACCCGCTTCGCCATGGCGCAAGCCGGTGACGCTGATCTGGTCTATGTACCTCGCGAGTTTGTCGATCAGGTCACGGCGTACGCAGCGATTTCATGTCCATGGGATTCTGCACAACAAATCCACGTTTGCGAAGATGTAGAAGGCGCAGAAGATCAGCCGTTGATTGTCTATTACGGACATCCAACGACCTATCGTGCTGACGCATTCTTCGTATGGGATGTGGCTCACTGATCGCGTAGTTTGTTCTATCTGCCTGCAGGGGATATTGATTCCCCTGCAGGCGCTCCTTTCGCAGGAGGTGATATGTCAACCTATATCCTGAGGCGGATTTTGCTTCTTCCGTTATTGTTAGTCGGTGTGACGATATTAATATTCGGAATGCTCTCATTTCTGACTCCCACAGAGCGTAGTGCGCTCTGGGTACGGGAAATTCCCAGAAATGAACGCCAGGTTGAAGGCATTATCCGTAAGTATGGATTGGACAAGCCAATATACGTTCAATACTATTTCTGGCTGGTGGGCACTAAAGATCAAGAAACGGGGGAGTGGGAAGGTGGTTTGTTGCGCGGGGATCTGGGTTACGCGCGTTCCGCTTCCCAACCTGTAATGGAAATCATCGAGAACCGGCTTCCCAACACACTTGACCTGGCTGTTTGGAGTGTGCTGCCGATTGTACTTGTGGGAGTTTTATTAGGCGTTGTTGCCGCCATTAACCATAACCGGATTATCGACCAGCTTGCGCGCGTCTTCAGCATTTTGGGCTGGTCTTTCCCAACTTTTGTATTCGCACTTGTCGTTTTGATGATTTTTTACGCTAAACTACAATGGTTTCCTCCGGGGCGTGTTTCCGATTGGGCCAATCAAATCATCTTATCGGAGGAATTTCGCACCTATACCCATCTTCTCAGTATCGATTCGCTTTTGAACGGTCGTTTCGATATCTTCATTGATATTATGCGTCATATGATTTTGCCCGTTATTACATTGTCCTATCTCAACTGGGCTTTGATGTTGCGCGTGACTCGTTCATCGATGCTGGAAGCCCTTCGCCAGGAGTATGTCACTACAGCACGCTCCAAGGGCTTAAAGGAGTCCGTTGTCATTTTTCGCCATGCATTGCCCAACGCCTTGATCCCCGTCGTTACCATTGCTGGTTTTACCGTAGTAGCCCTGTTGAATGGCGTGGTGATCACCGAGACTATTTTTAACTACCCCGGTATCGGACGGGCGGCAGCGCGGGCGGCTTTGAATCTCGATGTGGTGGGCATCCTCGGCCTTACACTATTCAACGGCTTGATTCTGATTGTCGCCAATTTGGTCGTCGATGTGCTCTATGCCGTTGTGGACCCACGTGTGCGGCTTTCGTAATCATCAATATCTGAATCCAGGGTATAAGGAAAGGGTTCATGGAAAAGCAGAAGAACAACACAGATGAGGCGAAGTTAGTTGAACGACGAAAACAATTACTTGAGGTGACTCTGGATGGACTTCCAGAACGAAAGATTGGTCGCCTTGAGCGTACATTGGGGCCTGAGCCTTACCGGCTTTTGAAGGGATTGGTAACCAATCCTTTATCGATAGTGGGTTTTATTATTCTGGCGATTTTTATCTTTATCGCCATCGCTGCACCAGTGCTTGCCCCACCTCGAAATCCGGCAACACCGTATCGCATTCCCCGGGATGGATTTCACCCGACACCGCAAGAGCCGGGAGTGTTTTGGGAAAGTCGCCCGCCCCCAGTACCGTTTTGGTATGAGCCGATCACCGGTAAAGAGGAATGGGTTCACTTGCTCGGAACGACGAGTGGGCAGTGGGATATTTATTACGGCATTATTTGGGGCACCCGTACGGCGTTCAAGGCTGGACTCACGGTTACGATTGCGGTTGTTGTAATCGGAATTCTGACCGGTTCCATATCTGCCTATTACGGTGGTGCCATCGACAATGTCATCATGCGCCTCACGGATATTTTTATGTCATTCCCCTTCTTCTTGGCCGCACTTACCCTGTCTACGATTCTCACACCTAAGATGGGGCGCAGTGTTATTCCGGCGATTATCGCCTTGATCGTCTTTGGTTGGATGAGTTATGCACGCCTCGTGCGCGGTGACATCCTCTCTGTGAAAGAGCGTGATTATGTCATGGCTGCGCGTGTCATTGGAGCAGGAGATCGGCGCATCTTATTCCGCCACATTTTGCCCAATGCCATTTTCCCAACGCTGGTTGTTGCTTCCATGGACGTGGGTACCTACGTGCTAAGCTTCGCAGCTTTGAGCTTCCTCGGCGTCGGCACCGAAGTAGGATATGCCGACTGGGGCCAAATCATCTCCTTCGCAAGGGATTGGATCACGGATTTGGCGACCTATTGGTACGTTGTGGTTTACCCCGCTTTGGCTATTGTATTCTTTGTCTTGTCGTGGAACCTTATTGGTGATGCCGTACGCGATCTCTTCGATCCGCGGTTACGTGGCACGACCTAAACATTAATCAACCCTGAATATCAATCGGACAACCTAATCACTTGATGACGTTCCAATGTTGTCAGTTTTTGGTTGTTCGATTGTCTTAGGAGTATTGTTAGTCTTGGAATCAAAAAGCAGATTTGACAGCCTGTATACACAGGATCTTCCTCGCCAGGATGCTTTTGCTTTTCGAAAGCTCCGCTATGGGTTGTTTTATGGAATGATAGGCGCGCTGGCGTATTCCTTGGCGGCTTGGGGAACCGACGGGTACAACCTCTCTCGCTCGAATGCGATCTACCCCTGGCTAAAGCTGGGACTCGGAACCTGGATCTGTGTGATACTGGCAGGGCTGGCGGGGTTGATCACAGTGATGAAGGATCGGGGTCAGTTAAGTGTGGTGATATGGGTGCTAACCGGCATTGTATTCGGATGGCTTGCGGGGCACATCCCGTTTGAGGGCGCGACAATGCTGTTGAGTCGGTTTGACCCGGATCTGTCCAGTCTTATTGATTACCCATTTCATGACGGAACGCACGCTCGTATGGTTTTTGCGATCGTCAGTGCCACAGGAATTTTCTTAATCGCCGGTCCGTTCTTGCCCGCCCTGGTGGATATCAGCAGTAAAGCCAGCCGCTTTTTAGAGCGCTGGGTGCCTGTTGTGGTTTGGGTGGTGCTCTTCATTATAGCTGGTGGGTTGGGCGACGGCATCATCAATCGGCCCTTGCGTTCTCCCGTCATGGTCATGGACGAGTTAATCCAATTCAAACTTGATCACGAGGGGGCATCGGTTGACCCTAAAGTGGCGCGAGATATTCATCTGAGCGCCCTGGGATCGGTTACAGATTTTATCGACCGTCCTCGCCGGCTTATATTGGGTGATTACGACGTCACGATAGTGACGGTAAATGTGTTAATCGATTTTGAAGGAATATGGGTGAAATGTACAGTGCTGGATGACCAACCCGGATACTGCCGACGTGTGGAATAGCCACGTAACTACATTTTCTCCTAGCGACTCCACTTACGTCTTTAAAGACGAACCACCGTCAATCTGCCTCCCAATTCGTCAAACTCCAGCAAACAGCAGGGCATGAGCGGGATTATTCCGCTTGGCATACGGCTTGCTGCGGAGGGGGCTGAACCATTCGGATGGTTGGCGGGATCCCACCGAATCGGAAATAGATCTAAGCCGGCCCAACCGGTTTTTTGGGGATAAAGGTGCGGTATTGTCCGCTAGAGGCGTGTGCTAGAATGAATACCATGAATACCCCGCGAAATCTTATCGCGGACGATCAACATGAGGTCGTTCGCATGCTGCACTCGAGCCTTGAGCTTTCGGGCAGGGCATGCTCGCTGATCGATGTCAGCTCCGGCGAGGGAGCACTCATCGAATTGACCCGTGGATCGGGCTCTTGATAGTTGCGGGGGGTAGGAAGAAGCGATGGGACTCCAAAGTGGGCAATCCGAGGTCGAAAATATTCTCAATCAAGTGCTGCACACACTCAGTGCAGATTTAACCTTATTAATCGACGCACATGGGGAAGTAATCGCCCAGGCCGGGGAGAGTGATGTCCCCGATCTCGAAACGACGTTGATGTCAATCAGCAACGCTTTTAATGCGGGGCAGAAGACATCGGCGCTATTGGGATCAAGCTTTCCGGGGAGCATCCAATACTTCGACGGCGATACGCACGATCTCTATCTCGCCAGCGTGGGAACCGCCCATGCTCTCGTCATCATACTGCGCAGCGGACAGGAAACCGTCAAAATGGGTGCGATCGTGCATTACGGGAAGCGAGCGGCCGCAGCGCTGCTGGTCCGATTTGCTCCAGGTGGCAAAGCGGCTTCAGGTCAGCATCCTGCGAGTATTCAACATGCGCTCGAGTGGAAAGAATTTAAGGTCGATGAAACACACCCCGGCATCGAACACAACAGCCAGGATTGGACGGGCTCAAAGTTGAAAGTCGAGTCGGATGAAGCCTTGAAGGATGACGCAGAGAGTTATTGGCGCAAAATGGCAGACGACACCTCCGAGTACGAGGTGGAGGATGAAGACATTTTAACCTTTCGAGAAGCTCGCGAACGCGGTTTGATGACGAATGACCCCGAAACGCTCGAGTGATCTTCCGCACCATCCCCAGCAGCATGATGTTGCGGCCTTGGGGGTGTTGGACATGGGTGGCGTATGTTACAATTTGCAGCGCTTAGGCAAATCGGTCAAACGTTGGGGCGTGGTGCAATGGCAGCACACCGGACTTTGAATCCGTGGATCCAGGTTCGAGCCCTGGCGCCCCATCTCAGATTCTGATAAAAGACTTGACCCCTGTGCAAGACAATAAACCTCCATCCTGTAAATCCTACCAGCACCTCAGGCAACGAGCCTCGAGTGGAAGTAGTCTTCATCCTGAAAAGTGTCCTGAATATACGCTGTTCTCATACAACGTCCACAATGATCAAGCCGGTCATCGAGGAGGTGATTATGGTTTGTAAAGCCGTAATCTTGGCTGCAGGGTTCGGCACACGGATGAAATCCGATATACCCAAGGTGCTCCATAAACTGGGAGAACGCCCGATTCTCACCTGGGTTGTGGATTCCTGTCGAACGGCTGCAGGGAATGCACCGACCGTCGTCGTCGGTCCGGATGCGGACGAGATACGCAACCAGATGGCAGCGGACGTGCAATACGTGGTGCAAGAGCAGCGATTGGGCACCGGCCATGCCGCTTTACAGGCGCGTCATGCGCTGCAGAACGATGCGGACTTCATTTTAATCGTCAACGCGGACCTGCCCTTGCTTGAAGCGGAGACGCTGAAACGCTTGATCGATGTCCAGGAAGGGAACAGCGGACCGTTGTCGCTTCTGACCGCCAGATCTCCGTGCTCTCGAGGTTTCGGACGAATACTGCGCTCGGAAGAAGGCCGTATCCTGGGCATTATCGAAGAAGCGCACGCTGCTGCGGAACAACTTGCGCTCGAAGAATTGAATGTGGGCGCATACGTAGCCCAGGCCGGGTGGTTGTGGGAACATCTCTCCGATTTGCCACTTTCGCCGAAGGGCGAATACTATCTCACGGATCTTGTGTCGATGGCGGCAGAGGCGGGCCAAATGGTGGGCAGCACCGAGGTGGGCGACTTGAGTGAGGTCATTGGCATTAACACTCGGGCGCATCTGGCAGAAGCAGAAGCGGCGCTGCGCGGCAGAATTAATCGGCGTTGGATGCTTGCGGGCGTGACACTTGTCGATCCGCAAAGCGTCTACATTAGCCCGGACGTTACGCTTGGAAAAGATACTTGCATCCTGCCCAATACCCATTTACAGGGAAATACGCGGGTTGGCAGCAACTGCCGGCTGGGTCCGAATACGATCCTGCGCGATACCACCCTCGGCGATAATTGTACGGTGACCGCTTCGGTGCTGGAAAGCGCCGTGCTGGAGGATGACGTAGATATTGGACCTTTCGCTCATTTGCGCAGCGGCGCCCGACTATGCCGCGGCGTTCATATGGGAAATTTCGGTGAGATTAAAAACAGCACCCTTAAGGCGGGTGTGAAAATGGGGCATTTTTCGTACATCGGGGATACGACGGTCGGAGAAAACACGAATATCGGCGCAGGGACGATCACCTGTAATTTCGACGGTGAGCGAAAGCATCCGACGGAAATCGGCGCCGAGGCCTTCATCGGTAGTGATACGATGTTGGTAGCGCCGGTCAAGATCGGGAACCATGCTCGCACGGGTGCCGGTTCGGTAGTCACTCGGGACGTTCCCGACGGTGCCGTAGCTGTCGGGGTTCCTGCGCGCGTCGTGCGGAAACCGGATAAAGGGGAGTAATATGCTCGCGGGTACGTTGGTTTTTGTTGCACTTCTTCTCTTGGAGGCGCTTGTCGCTTTCGTGCGGGCGTCGTTCGTCAACAGCCATCACGCCAAACTCAGAGCGTTGATGGAGAACGGTGTTCGACGAGCCGCACTCGCCGTGCGCGTTGCGGAAGAGGCCAGACGCCTCATTCTCACTTTTGCAATCGGTTTGAACATCAGCCGTCTTGCAGTGATCGGTGTCGCATTAATCGTCTATAGTCTTCCGCTGCACGACAGCGGCGTGGTTCCGCTGGTTTCGATCGGCAGCATCCTGCTCGGTGTAGGGATGCTGATGGGATTACTGGAGTTCCTGGTGGACAACCTGGCCCTGCGCAATCCGGAGCAGTGGGCGGTTCGCTTGAGCGCCGTCGCTTACACCATCCGTATCTTAATGGCGCCGTTGAGCTGGCTGCTGTCGCGCTTCGCCACACGAATCAACGGGCATGCTGAAGAACGTTCCTACCCGCTGGTCACTGAAGAGGAGATCATGACGCTGGTGGACGCCGGGGAGGAGGACGGGGTCATCGAAGAGGAAGAAAAGGCGATGATCTATTCGATCTTTCAACTCGCCGATACCCTGGTTCGCGAAGTGATGGTACCCAGGATCGACATGCTGGCTTTCGAACGGGGCACCTCGCTCGTCGAAGCCACCGAATCGTTGCTGCGGACCGGTTTTTCCCGTGCACCCGTGTTTGCGGAAACCATCGATAACATCGTCGGTTTGCTGTATGCCAAGGACATCCTCGCAGCGTGGAAGGAAGGCGGACAGCTCGGGACTGTCAAAAATCTCTACCGGGAGGCTTATTTCGTGCCCGAAGCCAAGCGCGTGGATGACTTGCTGACGGAGATGCAGGTCAAACAGGTTCACATGGCCATCGTGGTGGATGAGTACGGCGGAACCGCGGGTTTGGTTACCATCGAGGATCTGGTCGAGGAGATCGTAGGGGAAATTCGCGACGAATACGATTATGCCGAGGAATTGCCTTTTCAAAAGCTACAAGAGGGTGAATTTCTGTTCAGCGGCCGCATTGATCTCGATGATGTCAATCTGATGACGGAAGCGCAATTGCCCAAGGAGACCAGCGAAACGCTCGGAGGATTCATCTACAGCCGCTTGGGGAAAGTGCCTGTAAAAGGTGAAGTAGTCGAAGCCGGGGGTTTACGTCTTGTTGTTGAAGAAGTGAGCGGCCGACGTATTCATAAAATTCGCGCTCGCCGTTTGGAACCACGTGCAGTGGAGACGGAAGATGACGATCACAAAGACGCAGCAGAGTGAGTTGATTCAGGAAGCGATTGCGGCACGGCGAGGTGCATATGCACCCTATTCCGGGTATGCCGTGGGAGCCGCGCTTTTATCCGATTCGGGCAAGATCTACCGCGGGGCGAACGTGGAAAACGCAGCCTATCCAACGAGCATGTGCGCCGAGCGAGTGGCCCTCTTCAAGGCGGTGTCGGAGGGCGAGCGTCATTTCGTGGCCATCGCAGTGGCGACGGAAAACGGGGGTTTTCCTTGCGGGTCATGCCGGCAGGCATTGTCCGAGTTCGGGCTGGATACGCGTGTGATCGTGGTGGACAGCGAGGGGAAATTGAACGCCGAGCTCGACCTGGAGGAGCTCCTGCCTCGAGCTTTTGGACCGGATGATTTCAAAGATTTGTAAGCCGAGACTTTAATCCTGCGCGGCAGGGTCGCTGCCTTCATCAAAAGGAGAGGTCGCACCGCTGCGCATGTCCACGCGCATCGATTGACCGCCGTAGCCGTGGCGCATGTCGTGTGCGCGCACGACGACGAAATCGGTCCCCACGGGTACGGCGATCACTTCCGAACGGGTAAAGGCTGCCGTCCCGTGGTCGTGCAGCAGGTCCCGCCGGCCAAGTAAATTGCCCTGTGCATCTTCAACCTGCCACCAGTCGGCGAAGTCCGGCGCCTCCCCGCTGTCGTCGTGAATCAGGGTGACGTCGAAGCGATATTCTCCTTCGTCCAATGCTTCGAAGCTTACGGCAAGCACGTTGGCTTCGCGCAAGTCCAGGTTTTGATATTCCGTCGCTTGATCTGCGGGGATTTCGCTCGTTTTCTGGATTACGGCTGTCGCAGAGGATCGTACGCCACAACCCGCCAACAGTATCGCCGCCAGGCACAAGAGTAACGATCGTTTCGAGATTCCCCGGTTCCCTGCTGGCGGCACTCTGGATATATGTGTCCGTATATTCAGTTTAGTGGTAATAGTCGTAGACCTCGTCCGTGACTTCGAAAAACGAATAGGGCCTGCTGTACTGCGAGTAGAAGACTCGATCCGGCAGGATTTCAAGCGACGTTCCGAAATAGGTGTTGAAGATCACGCGGAAGGAATTGACCGGCGTGATGGTTGGATACAGCGCTTCGTCGCCTCCTTCTGGTAAATAGTAGGCATTAAATATCGAAAGGCGTTCGTGCGTATAGGGCAGGATGTCCGTCTCGGCCTTCGGTCCATGATCGCCTTGAATGACGATGATGGGGGGAGTTTCGGATTTGGCGAGAATGGCGTCGATGACCTGGATCATGCGATCGTTGACGAACATCAACTGCTCGCGATAGCCCTCGATCCAACTTTCCAATTCCTCCGGCCGGTAATCTCCGTAGCCGAAACCGAGTGAGAAGGGCGCGTTGGGGTCTACCGGATTTCCGTATCGATCGAAAACGAAGGGCGGATGCGGAGCGATGATATGGGCGAAAACGAAATGCGGTCCTTCGAGATCGGGAATCTGCATCAATCGCTCGAAGGCATTCAAGGTGCGCGCCCGGCGGACTTCATAGGGGTAGCGCAGTTCTTCGATAAAACTGGGCAGAACGATCAAGCCGTCAGTGAGAATCAGTCCTGCGGAGTTGTACACCAGCATGCTTTCGAACGGGGTGACGGCACTCAAGCTGACGATCTCGTCCATCGTCCCTGCGCTGAAGTAGATGTCTGCATCTTGAAGGTCTGTACCTGCAAGACCTGTGGGAAATGCGACGGTTTTATAGCCGATGGCTTCGAGAGCCCGGCGGACGTTGCTGTGTTTCAGCAGACTCCACAACACGTCGCGACTCTTGTCGTTCGGATCAAGATTGGGGATTAAATCCTGGATGTACTCCATGTTGCTGGACGATGTGATGGAGAGGCTTGTTTGTGCATAATTCGGACGACTGTAGTCACCGATGTAGAATCCTCTCTCGCGGAGCATGTCGAGAAAGGGCGTGTTGTCGTAGTTAAAGATCTCTTGAAGAATATCTGCCCGACCGTAGGCATCCAGGATGATGTAATAAACATCGGGTGGTTCTTCTCCGGGGGGAAGCTGGAGTTGAATCACCGGACGCTCGTGGATCGTTTCTGCGGTTGCAAGGCCGGATGACGATTCGAACTGGTACTGCACGATGGTGAAGATAGGCAAGACGAGCGCAGCGACGGATGCAATGTTGAGCGCATTGGTCAGGGATTGCAGATTCGATCGACTGCGTACGAAGAAGATGGTGGCGAAAATGAAGAGCAGACCCCACGTAGGGATCATATAGCGATGACGACCAATGGCCGCCAGGTGTTCTGATTTTTTCAGCAGTTCGTAGATGTGGCCGTAAGAGAAGAACAGCAGGGCAGCTAGGGTCACAATCAGGCCGGCTTTCAACCAATCTTTCGTCAGCCAGCGAACGACGAGCAGCAGAATCGTCGTGGCGAGCAAGGTTATGACAAGCGAACGCAGTGCATCCTGAGGCGTCGCCCACTCGATGTTGAAGGCCAGAAGTGCGATTATAGGGTAACTTGCGAACAAGAATGGATGGATGACCAGATTACGTTTCATGCGATTGGATCCTAAAAATCTACTCTCAGTGGATTGTGATGGATCAAATAGGGATTGTACCCCAATCGCGTATGAATTCCACGAGTAAATAGGGCGCTGGTATAATCGCAACATGTCAGTGCGTGACCGTGTTTATCGTACGGAAGCAATCGTTGTGCGGCGCCAGAATCTCGGCGAAGCCGACCGCTTGTTATCCCTATACTCTTTTGACCATGGCAAAATCAAGGCGATCGCCAAGGGAATCCGGCGGCCGCAATCCCGAAAGGCCGGCCACCTCGAACCTTTCACCCAGGTGGCTTTGATGTTGGCCAAAGGTCGCGAACTCGATATCATTACCCAGGCGGAGGCGATCGAATTGTTTCCGCACTTGCGCCAGGACCTGGTTCTCTTGAGTCAGGCGGCTTATGTCGTTGAATTGTTGGATCGTTTTACCGTCGAGCGTGACCGCAATCGCTCGCTCTATCGGTTGCTGGTGAATACGCTGGAACGTCTGGAAGTCGGCGCGGACGCGGATGCCGTGCTGCGTTTCTACGAACTCCGCCTGCTCGATCTCACGGGATACAAACCCGAGTTGTTCCGCTGTGTGGAATGTGAGTTGGAAGTGAAGCCGGAAGATCAATACTACTCCTTTTCGTCCGGCGGGATCTTGTGTCCGGTTTGCGGGCCAGGCAGGGAACGCGCCCGGCCAATTTCGCTGGCGGCGTTGAAAGTTATCCGGCATTACCAGCGCAACACGTTTGCCTCAGCTTCCACGGTACGCATCCGCTCGAAAACGTATCGAGAGATCGAATCGCTGATGGAAGATTATCTGTCCTTCATTCTGGAACGAAAACTCAACAGTCCGACATTCCTGCGCCGGGTGCGCCGTACGATTCGAGATCAACCAGAGCCCGATACCATCACAGAATAGCGAGGAACTGAATTTGAACGACAAATCAAGACCAACCCTGCAAAATGTAATTCTACGCTTGCAGGACTTTTGGTCGGATCAAGGTTGTGTGATCTGGCAGCCCTACCACACGGAGGTCGGCGCGGGCACGATGAACCCGGCCACGTTCTTGCGGGTTCTCGGCCCGGAATCGTGGTGGGTGGCCTACGTCGAGCCTTCAATCCGGCCCGCGGACGGGCGTTACGGCGAGAATCCCAACCGCTGGCAGCACTATTACCAATTCCAGGTGATCTTGAAACCGGATCCCGGCGATCCTATCGAGCGCTATCTCCAATCTCTCGTTGCCCTGGGTATCAAACCGGAAGAGCACGACATCCGCTTCGTTGAGGATAACTGGATCTCACCGGCCCTCGGCGCCTGGGGATTGGGGTGGGAAGTGTGGCTGGACGGGCAGGAGATCACGCAGTACACCTATTTCCAACAGGCCGGCGGACAGACATTGGATCCGGTTTCGGTGGAGATTACCTACGGTCTCGAACGCATCGTGCTGGCGCTGCAGGACGTGGATAGTTTCGTCGAAATTAAGTGGAACGATCGGGTTACCTACGGTGAACTCAATCTCACCTCCGAGCAGGAGCACAGCCGTTACAACTTCGAAACGGCGGACGTGGAACGCCTGCGCATGCTTTACGACGAGTACGAAACCGAGGCGGAAGCTTGTCTGGCGAAGGGGATGGTCTTTCCGGCACACGATTACATCTTAAAATGCTCGCACACTTTTAATTTGCTGGATGCGCGCGGCGCAATCGGCGTGACGGAACGCGCCGCGCTGTTTGGACGTATGCGGGATCTGGCCCGTCAAGTGGCGCATGACTACGTCGAACAGCGGGAAGCCTTGGGCTTCCCCCTGCGCGACCGCTGGAGTTTTTCGCCGCCTCAGTCGAATGACTCCAAAGATGACCGGCCAGCACCCGATTCGCCGGCGGACTTTATTCTGGAAATTGGAACCGAAGAGTTGCCGGCAGCAGACCTGGATAGCGTCATCGATCAATTGACAACCTCCGTGCCGCAGATGCTCGCAGATCACAGACTGGCGCACGATGGCGTGGTAATCAGCGCCACTCCGCGGCGTTTGGTGACTCACGTGAAGACGCTGGCACCCAGCCAGGCTGATCGGGTGTCGTTGGTAAAAGGACCGCCAGCGGAGCGCGCCTTCGACGAGCAGGGTAAACCCACCAAAGTCGCCGAGGGATTCGCACGCAGTAAAAACGTGAGCGTGGAGGATCTCGACGTGCGTGACGTGGATGGCGGCCGCTACGTCGTCGTGGAAGTGCGCGAAGCGGGAGTGTCTACGGACGAGGTTATGACGGAGACCTTGCCGGCGATGATCGCGGTTTTGCGTTTTGAAAAATCGATGCGCTGGAATCAAAGCGGCGTTGCCTTCTCACGGCCGATCCGCTGGTTGCTGGCGTTGCACGGAGATCATTGCGTACCGTTCGAATACGCCGGTTTGACGAGCGATCGCCAAACGCGCCTCATGCGCTTCGATGATCCGGAGCAGGTGTCGATCAAAGACGTGAAAACCTATTTCAAAACGATCGACGCACACGGGATCATTCTGGAAGGTGAAGCGCGCGCCAACGAGATTCTCGGCCAGGCGTCTCGATTGGCGAAAGAAGTGGGTGGCGAACTTCAAGTGGATGAGGCTCTGCTGGGCGAAGTTGTCAACCTGGTTGAAAAACCTACTGCCTTGCGAGGGCAGTTCGCAAAGAATTTTTTGGAATTGCCCAACTCGGTATTGATATCCGTAATGCGCAAACACCAGCGCTATTTCCCCGTCGAAAAGAACGGTGAGTTGTTGCCCTATTTCATTGCCGTTCGCAATGGCGGCGAGGAACATCTCGACGTCGTTACGCGGGGAAATGAGCAGGTGATTCGAGCCCGGTTCGCCGACGCGGATTACTTCTTCCGCCGCGACCTGGAAAAGCCGCTGGAGGATTATCTTCCCCGGTTGTCGACGCTGACGTTTCAGGCCGATCTCGGCTCGATGTTGGCCAAAACCGAACGCATCGAACGTCTGACAGAAATGCTCGCCGACAAATTGGATCTGAGCACACAGGCGCGCAAGACTGCGATCCGGGCGGCCCACCTTGCAAAAGCAGATTTGGCGACCCTGATGGTGATCGAGATGACCTCCCTGCAAGGGGAAATGGGTGGCGTGTATGCGCTGCGCAGCGGTGAACCAGCGGCGGTGGCCCAGGCGATCCGAGAGCATTACCTTCCACGTTTCCAAGGCGATCGGCTGCCCGAATCCGAACCCGGCGATGTGGTCGGTCTGGCCGACCGCCTCGATAGTTTGATGGGATTGTTCGCAGCGGGGATTCAACCCAGCGGGGCGAGCGATCCCTTTGCCATGCGCCGGACTGCGATCGGACTTGTCCAATTGTTGATTTCGAAGCAAATCCGTTTCGATTTGATCGAAGCGCTGCAGATGGCTGCGGGTGGACTGCCGTTGAAGGATTCAAAAGCGCAAATCCCGGCTTGTCTGGCGTTTATTATCGCCAGGCTGCAGACGCTCCTTCTCGGTGAGGGCGCTGCATACGATGCCGTCGAAGCGGTTCTGGCCGTACAAGGGCAAGACCCGGCTGGTGCGGTTTCTGCGATCGAAGTGCTGAAGCAGTATCGCCAGCGAAAGGATTGGGACGAGATTCTGCAAGCGTATGCGCGTTGCGTTCGGATTACGCGCGCTGAGCAAACGATCTACGCGGTGAATCCGAAAAAGCTCGTCGAGCCGGCAGAGAAGGCGCTGTTAAAGGAGCTTGAGAAGGCAGAGAAAGTATCTCGGGAAGCTGGATCGGTTGACGATTTCTTGGAGACATTCATTCCGATAATCCCGGCCATCACCTCGTTTTTCGACGAAGTATTGGTCATGGCCGAGGACGAACAACTGCGCTGCAACCGCCTCGGTTTACTGCAGCGCATCGTGGCTTTGGCCGACGGCGTTATAGACCTTTCCAAACTCGAAGGCTTCTAACCCTCCTAACCCTCCTCCATCGGCCGGTTGTCAGCAGGTTTCGGCGGATTTGCTTGAAAGCGAGTCAGGCGCTATAATTCCCGCCCATCTCTTTTGGCAGGGTCATTTAAGCGACGGAGTACGATGTCTGTAATCGATGAAGTTAAAGAACGAATCGACATTCTCGATGTGATCGGAGAGAGCGTCAAGCTGCGCAAGTCGGGGAAGAACTACACGGGGTTCTGCCCTTTCCATGCCAACACCCGAACGCCAGCGTTTGCCGTTTTTGCCGATAGCGGAACATGGCGCTGTTTTGGGGCGTGCAATGAAGGCGGGGATGTTTTCAGTTTCTTGATGAAGAAAGAAGGCTGGGATTTCGCAGAGACGCTGCGCTATCTCGCCGACCGCGCCGGTATCGAACTCAAACCTCAAACAGCGGCACAGCAGGATGCGGAAGAAACCCACGAACGCTTGCGCTCGATTTTAGAATCCGCTTCGCTGTTCTACCGGCATTCGCTTAACGAGACCGCGGCGGGCGAGCAGGTCTTGCAATACTTGTTGAGTCGTGGGTTGAAACGTGAGACCTTGGAGCGATTTGAAATCGGCATGGCGCCTGCAGGGTGGGAAAACGGCATTCTCTATTTAAAGGAAAAAGGGTACGAAGATCAAGAGTTGTTGGATGCCGGCGTGGCTTCCGAGCGGGAAAGCGGAGGCATTTTCGACCGCTTTCGCAATCGCATTATCATACCCATTCGTGATGCGCGGGGAAGATTGGCGGGATTTGGTGCAAGGGTGATCGATCCCGACGACGTGCCCAAATACCTGAACTCACCGCAAACCGTGCTGTTCGATAAAGGGCGTTTGTTATACGGTCTGGACAAGGCCCGCAAAGCGATTCGTGTGCAGGATCAAGCGGTGATCGTTGAGGGTTACATGGACGTCATCGGACTGCATCAGGCCGGTTTTGAAAACGCGGTTTCACCAATGGGAACGGCGGTCTCGGAGTATCAACTGCGAACCCTCAAGCGCTACAGCCGACGCATTGTTTTAGCCATGGATGCAGATATCGCCGGGAGTCAGGCCACGCTGCGCGGCCTTTCGGTGGCGCGTGAGGCACTCGATCGGGAACCCGATCCGGTTTTCGATGCACGCGGACTGGTACGGCACGAGGGCCGCCTGGATGCTGAAATTCGAGTACTCACGCTGCCCGAGGGCGTTGATCCGGACGAGGTGGTGGCGGAAGATGCCGCTGCCTGGCGCGGGATGTTGGATCAGGCGCAGACTGTCGTGGAGTACGTGCTCGAGGTGATGACGCGGGATCGTGACGTGGACGACCCGAAAGTAAAGGCCGATATCGCCCGCCAGGTGCTGCCTTTAATTGAAGATGTCGCCGATCCCGTCGAACGTGAGGCGTATCGGCAGATGCTGGCGCGGCATTTGCGAGTCGACGAGCGAGCGTTGCTGCGTTGGCAGCCGCAGGAATCCCGCCGGGGACGCCGTGTTGCCACATCGAAGGCAGAGGTCGCGCAGCCGGAGCCCGATGTGCGTCGCGATTCGCCGTTGGAAGGATTTTGCCTGGGGGTTCTGCTGGACGACCCGGAACTGCTCTACCGCGTCGATCGTCAATTACAGATGTTAGAGCTGAACCGGCTTGATTCTCAGGATTTCTCGAGCTCTGATAGTCGAGCGATCTTCGGCGCGTTGCGCAATGCGCTGGCACAAGATGATATGGAACCGACGGAACATTGGAGAAAGATGCTGGAGTCTTCCGTTTCGGAAAAAGCCGGAGAATTTCTATCCGGCGTAGCAGATCTTGATATGTCCCGGCCAAACGTATTGGAAGCCGTCGTGGTCCATTTTCTGCGGCTGCGCAAACGAAATCTTGAACAGCAATTGACTCAACTTCGTTTTCAACTTCAAGCGATGCAGGAAGCGGAAGATCAAGATGAGGTTGAAGAGGATTTGTGGCACTACACCCGAGTTGTGCAAGATATCGCCACGCAAAAAGACCGTCTCGATCGTGCAATGACACAGAAACGAGGAACTTCCCAAGCCATGCTCATGACCCAAGGACGGTGATCGATATGAGCGAAGCGAAGAGATCCAAGGAACAAGATTTCGTGGACGAGCCTCTCGATTTCGAGAAGGACGTGGAAACGGATCTCAATGATGCCGTCGACGTCGTCGACGGTCAATCATTAGATGTGGAACCGGATATCCCCAAAGCTGGCGCTGCGGGTGATGGACAAGGCGATGACATTGTCGAGATCAGCCCAACGCCGATTTCAGTTGAATTGGGTGACGATCCGGTACGTCTGTATTTAAAGGAGATCGGCCGCGTCGAGCTGTTGTCCTCTGATGAGGAGCTGTGGCTTGCTGTGCGCATGAACGCCGCGCGCCGCTCGGAGGTACTGCGTACAGGCAGAGCTTCGCGCAAGAATACCGACGACTCCGCAGTTGCGGTTCCACTCAACATTATCGATGACATGCGCACAGCCTGGAAACGAGTGGTCGAGGATGCCCAGCGATTGGAATCGCCGGAGCCGGAATTCCCTAAAATTCTCGAAGAAGCTCGGAAATTGCGCGGACCTTGGGACGGGCTGCGTGAATCCTATCTGCGAAATTGGCTGAATAACGAACTGTGGGGAACTGATCCTGCCTGGGAGCAGGTGGCGCACAATGCGATCGAAGTCTTTATGGCCTTGTATATGCTGCCGATGGATATTCAGGAGCGTCTGGCGAAACGTTTCAACGAGGGCAAGAAGATGCCCACGTCACGCACGTTTAAGCGTTGGTTGAAGAACATCGAGAGTATGAATCACGACGAATGGCAGGTGATGGAATTAGCAGGGGAGGCCAAAGCCGCACTGATTCGGGCCAACCTGCGCCTCGTGGTGAGTGTGGCCAAGCGCTACATGGGGCGCGGCATCGCCTTTTTGGATCTGATCCAGGAAGGCAACATTGGGTTGCTGCGAGCGGTGGAGAAATTTGACCCCGCCAAGGGTTATAAATTCAGTACCTACGCCACCTGGTGGATTCGCCAGGCCATCAGCCGCGCCATCGCAGATCAGGCGCGCACCATTCGCATCCCGGTGCACATGGTCGAAACCATCAACCGCATGATGCGCGTCAAACTGCGCCTCACGCAGGACTTGGGACGCGAGCCGACTTCCGAGGAATTGGCTTTGGAAATGGAACTCCTCGAGCCGGAGGAGATCGAAGCCATTCGTTCGCGCGGTGAGGATGAACCGTTGGATGCAACATTGGCCAGGAAGTGGCACCGCGCTGCGGCCAAAGTGCGCGGCATCATCCGCATCGCCCAGGAACCCATGTCGCTCGAACGCCCCGTCGGCGACGAGGAATCGAGCCAGTTGGGTGATTTCATCGAAGACGAGACTATGCCCGAGCCGGTGGACGCGGCGGCGCTGGGTTTGTTGAAAGAGCAGGTGCAGAGCGCATTGTCGGTACTCACCGAACGGGAACGCCAGGTGCTGGAGATGCGTTTCGGTTTGCGAGACGGCAAGGATTACACGTTGGAGGAAGTGGGCAAGCACTTCAAGGTCACGCGCGAGCGCATCCGCCAGATCGAAGCCAAGGCACTGCGCAAACTGCGCCATCCCACGCGCAGCCGGCATTTGCGCGATTATCTTTCCTGAGCTATTTTTATATCGTCTCTACAAGCACCATCCCGTCTGCCTGGCGGCAGGGGGATGGTGCTCTTTTGCTTTAGTGGATAAAAAGGTCGGAAAGTCCGTAGGTTGGGTTGAGGGGACCGAAACCCAACTCATGTGCTTACACATCCTCCTGAGCGGATGGAGCCGCACAGCGGCGAGTTTTTGTTGGTTGCGGATATTCATCCGCAACCGATATTCGGCAGATTTATATCTGCCGATCTTTACTTCACGTTGTGATGACTTTGGCGTGTATATTGTTTGTCAATTAATTTTCTTTCTGTCGCGAGAACAGGAGGATACGTGTCCACCGATTGCGGGCGACGGATGCATATCCGTCGCCAACAATATTGGATGTTGGTTGCGGATATTCATCCGCAACCAATATTCGGCAGATGTATGTCTGCCGATCTTAACTTCACGTTGTGATGACTTTGGCGTGTATATTGTTTGTCAATTAATTTTCTTTCTGTCGTGAGAACAGGTGGATACGTGTCCACCAATTACGGGCGACGGATGCATATCCGTCGCTATCAACATGATCTACCATCATCCTGAGCGGAGTGAGCTTCGAAGAAGCGAACGCAGTCGAAGGATGAAGAGGTATTTGTGGCTTCGTTGCCGGTGTAATTTGCTCAACCCTCCGCACAGCACGATTGAGTAGGTAACGTCATATCTCTTTTGTGATAAAATTCACATATAGAATTTGGCGGATTGGTATATAATTACCTAACGTAAAATCTCAAACGCCGAGGTACGGATGCCCAGTGAATATCTCCCCATCGCAATATTGGTCGTCCTCGCAACCGCACTTGCGTTGCTCATTGTAATCCTCGGCGCAATATTTGGTCCCCGCAGGTACATCGAAACGAAGTCTGAACCCTACGAATCCGGCATGGTTCCCATCGGACCGGGCCGACGGCGCATGCCGGTCCACTTTTACCTCGTGGCGGTGCTCTTCATCCTCTTCGATGTGGAGATCATTTTCCTCCTGCCCTGGGCGGCCGTCCTGCGCGAGCTCGATGTCTTCGGTTTGATTGAAATGTTCGTCTTTATCGGTATTCTGATGGTTGGTTTTGTGTATGCGTGGAAGAAGGGAGCTTTGGAGTGGGATTAGAAAGTAAGCTGGGAAACATGGGCGTTGTCACCACCACGCTGGAACAAGTGGTGAACTGGAGCCGCACGCGCGCCATGTGGCCGATGCTTTTCGGCCTGGCATGCTGCGCCATCGAAATGATGGCGGCGCAGGCTTCGGATTACGACATGAGCCGTTTCGGGATGGAATTGATGCGCGCCAGCCCGCGCCAGAGCGACTTAATGATCGTCGCCGGGCGCGTGACGCGTAAGATGGGACCGGTGCTGCGCAGACTGTACGATCAAATGCCGGATCCCAAGTGGGTTTTAGCCATGGGTGATTGCTGCTCGTGCGGCGGTGTTTTCAACAACTATGCCATCGTGCCGGGCGTGGACGAAATCGTGCCGGTCGACGTTTATGTCGCCGGCTGCCCGCCGAGACCCGAGGGGTTGATCCACGGCATTCTCACGCTTTACGAAAAGGTTAAGGGCGAGGGCATTAAAACCTGGGCCTGAACCCAAAATCATCCCGCGTTAAACTGCGCCGGGTGTTTGATCTACCTGAGGGAAACGAATGAGTGTAATCCATCGTGCCGTCGAGACATTGCAGAAGACCTTAAAAAACAAGGTGCTTTCGGTCGACACCTTTCGGGATCAGACTACCGTCGATCTCGATCGCGCCGCGATTCTCGATGCCTGTAAGATGCTGCACGACGACGAGGCGCTGCAGTTCGATTTCCTCGCCGCGTTGACGGCCGTCGATTATTGGCCCAAGGAGCCGCGATTTGCTGTTGTGTATCAACTCTACAGCATCCCCAATCGGGTCTTTCTGGGGTTGCGCGTGCCGTTGAAAAGCGAGGCCGCGGAAGTCGACTCGGTCGAAAGCGTCTACTCCAACGCCAACTGGCACGAGCGCGAAGTGTTCGATTTGTTCGGCATCGATTTCAAGGGGCATTCCGATCTGCGCCGCATCTTGATGCCCAAGGATTGGGAAGGCCATCCGCTGCGCAAGGATTACCCCTTGGGATACGAAGAGGTTCAATTCAGTTTCAACTACGATGAAATTGATGATCAAAAACCGTATGCCAAAGAATAGTGGGATCGTAATCGTCGATGGACACTGAGAATTCGAAGCAAGTCATGGATACCACACTCGAGGAACTCAGGCACCTGGTCTCCGATCGGGCGCTTGAGGGAGAAACCATGCTGCTCAACATGGGCCCGCAACACCCGAGCACGCACGGCGTGCTGCGTCTGCTGCTCGAGCTCGACGGCGAACGCGTGGTTAATTGCGTGCCCGATATCGGCTTTCTGCACACCGGTATCGAGAAGAACATGGAAGCGAAGACCTTCACCAAGGCTTTGGTGATGACCGATCGCATGGATTACCTCAACAACCTGGGGAATAACCTGTGCTACTGTCTGGCGCTCGAGAAACTGGTCGATCTGGACGTCCCCGAACGAGCGCAGGTCATGCGTGTCATTTTGGTCGAGCTGCAACGTATCGCTTCCCACCTGGTTTTTCTGGCTTCGCATGCCCTGGATACGGGTGCCATGTCCGTTTTCCTGTATTGCTTTCGGGAACGCGAGCTGATTCTCGATATTTTCGAAATGTGCTCGGGACAGCGTATGATGACCTCCTATATCCGTCCCGGCGGATTGTGGCGTGATACCCCGGAAGGATTTGAGGATGCGGTGCGGAATTTTGTCCGCATTCTCCCCAAACGGTTGAAGCAGTACAGCGATCTTTTGAGCAAGAACCCAATCTACTTGAGTCGCTCGAAGGGCATCGGCTCGATTTCCGGCGAAGATGCCGTTCGCTGGGGATTGACCGGTCCGAACCTGCGCGCCTCCGGCGTGGCCTTCGATTTGCGTAAGTCCAATCCCTACAGCGGTTACGAGAACTACGACTTTGACGTACCGGTGGGCACGAACGGAGACGTTTACGATCGCTTCCGGATGCGTTTGCAGGAGATGGCCCAATCGCTGCGCATTGTCGAGCAAGCGCTCGACAGACTGCCGGCCGGGCCGTTCCGCAGCGACAATCGCAAATTCGTGCCGCCACCGCGCTCCGAATTGGGCACGAGCATGGAGGCGCTGATCCACCATTTCAAATTGTGGACGGAAGGTTTTTCGGCGCCGGAGGGCGAGGTGTACGTTGCCGTGGAGTCGCCGCGCGGCGAGCTGGGTTGTTACTTGGTCGGGGACGGTGGTCCCAAGCCCTACCGCGTGCATTTCCGTACGCCGAGTTTTGCCGCCATTCAGGCGATTCCTGTCTTGATACGCGGATTTTTGGTGGCGGATATTGTGGCCGTCATCAGCAGTCTCGATCCGATCCTGGGCGATGCGGATCGATAAGCTGCCAGAAAACATGCGATCGTTCGATTCCATAATCATGGAGCTTGACATTGCTGGCTGAAAAACACCGTTCGGCAATCGACACCATATTGAAGAAATTCCCGCCGGATCGAAAGCGATCGGCCGTCCTGCCCTTACTCTACCTGGCGCAGCATGAGTACGGCGCGATCACGGACGAGGCGGTGGCTGAAATCGCCGAACTGGCCGGAGTCGATCCCACGCAGGTGGCCTCGCTCGTCGGTTTTTATACTCTCTTCCACGAAGGACCGGGTGGCGCCTACCGAATCCAAATCTGTACCGATCTGCCCTGCGCGCTGCGCGGGGCGGCGCAGTTTGCCGACGAATTGTGTGCGCGCTTGGGTATACGCATGGGAGAAACGACTTCCGATGGGTTGATTACGGTGGAAGAAGTAAAATGCCTGGCCGCCTGCGATCGAGCGCCGATGTTCCAGTTGCAGGACAACGAGGGAATTCATTACCACGAGAATCAAACCGTGGAATCGGCGATGGCGCTGATTGCGATGCTGCGCGAGAGGCAGTCCGATGCCTGAACACATTCTGCTGCGTCACCGAGACGTCCCCGATATCGATCAGCTCGACGTTTACCGCAAACATGGCGGTTTCGACAGCTTGAAAGCGGTCGTCACCGGGAAGACCCCCCAGGAAGTGATCGACATCGTCAAGGCGGCGGGACTGCGCGGACGCGGTGGGGCCGGCTTTCCGACCGGCGTGAAGTGGGGTTTCTTAAGCCCCAATGTTTTCCCACGCTACGTCGTGGCGAATGCAGACGAATCCGAGCCCGGGACTTACAAAGATCGGGAGATCATGGAGCGCAATCCGTTTCAGTTCCTGGAGGGTGTGGCGATTTGTTGTTACGCCGCTCAGGCGGAAACGGCTTACGTTTACTGCCGTGGTGAATTCTGGGATCTGGCGCACGACCTCGAGCAAAAGATCGACGAGATGCATAAAGCCGGTTTGCTCGGAGAGCGTATTTTTGGAACGAAGTTCAATCTCAGCATCTACGTTCATCTTGGGGCTGGAGCGTATATCTGCGGTGAAGAGACAGCTTTACTGGAGTCTCTCGAAGGCAAGCTGGGCCAACCTCGTTTGCGACCGCCGTTTCCCGCCGCTGAAGGCCTCTACGCCAAACCCACTGTGGTCAACAACGTGGAAACGTTGACCAACTTGCCGCCGATCCTGGCGCACGGTGTGGACTGGTACCGCTCCATCGGTACGGAGAAAAGCCCGGGGCCGAAGATTTTCTGCTTGTCCGGTCACGTGGAAAAGCCGGGCAATTACGAGTTGCCCCTGGGAACGACGTTTCGTGAGCTGATCTACGAGCACGGCGGCGGCGTAGCCGGCGGTCGGGCGCTCAAAGCTATTCTGCCGGCGGGCGCATCTGCACCGTTGCTCCCGGCGACGGATGAAGTCCTGGATACACCGATGGATTATGAATCGGTGCCCAAAGTAGGCTCGCAGTTGGGCTCGGCCTCCGTGATCGTGATGGATGAAACGGTAGACATCGCCTGGCTGAGCCAGAAGACCACGAACTTCTTCAAACACGAATCCTGCGGCAAGTGCACGCCCTGCCGTGAAGGGACCTTTTGGTTGAACAACATCCTCAGGCGCATCAATCAAGGCCGTGCGAAGGCAGAAGACATCGATCTGCTGGAAGCAGTGGCCAAGGGTATGACGGGTAAATGTCTCTGTGCGTTGGGTGAGTTTTCCGTGATGCCCGTTCTTTCAGGTCTCGATTTGTTTCGTTCGGATTTCGAGGATCACATCGGGGATGGACGATGAGTGAAGCGTTGGTAACCCTGACGATCGACGGAATCGAAGTGACTGTGCCCAAGGGTACGTTGATCGTGGATGCTGCGAAACAGGCGGGCATTGACATCCCGGTTTTCTGCTATCACCCCAAGCTGAAACCGGTGGGCATGTGCCGCATGTGCCTGGTGGAAATTGGTCGTCCTGAATGGGATCGCCAGAAAAACGCCCCGGTGCTGGACGAAGCGGGAAATCCGGTCATTCAGTTTGGTGCGAATCTGGAGACGGCTTGTACCACACCTGTTGGGGACGGTTGGGTCGTGCGCGTCGAAAGCGGCGTCGCGCAAGCCGGACACAAGCAGATCATTGAATACATTTTAACTTCGCACCCGCTCGACTGCCCGATTTGCGATAAGGGCGGTGAGTGCCCGCTGCAGAATTTAACCATGGAACACGGTCCCGGCCGGAGCCGCTTCCTTTACGATGAGAAAATGCATCTGGCGAAACACGTACCGCTGGGTGAATTGATCTTCCTCGATCGAGAACGCTGCATCCAATGTGGGCGCTGCGTGCGTTTCCAGGATGAAATTGTCAGCCAACCGGTGATTGGTTTTACAGAACGCGGCCGTGCGCTTGAGATCGTGACCTATTCCAATCCGGGATTTGACTCCTACTTTTCAGGAAATACGACAGACATTTGCCCGGTGGGTGCCTTGACCACGGCGGATTTTCGTTTCGGAGCCCGTCCCTGGGAACTGCACAGCACGGCTTCGATCTGTTCGCATTGTCCGGTTGGATGCAACGTGATGTTGAACACGCGCCGCGAGGCGAGTTCCGACGGCTGCGAAGTGATCAAGCGCGTGATGCCCCGCCAGAACGAGTGGGTCAACGAACTGTGGATTTGCGACAAAGGCCGTTTCGCCCACCACTTCACACACAGCCCGGCGCGGGTGACCAAACCCATGGTACGCAAGCGCGGGAAGCTGGTGGAAGCCAGCTGGGATGAAGCGCTGTCCCAGGCGGCGCAGGCGTTGAAGGCTTCCAAGAACTTGGTCGGCATTGCCGGCGGCCGCGCTTCCAACGAGGATCTGTACATTTTCCGCAGCCTGATCGAAAAAATCGGCGGTCGTGCCGTTTTGGACGATTCTCTGGCAGGCGGCGACGTCGTGCAGCAGGTTGGAATGGGAAGCGGCTCCAATTTGTCTCAACTGGGGGCAGGAGACGCCGTTCTCGTGGTGGCGAGCGATTTACATGAAGAGGCGCCGCTGTGGTGGCTGCGCCTGAAGCAAGCCGGCGATCGCGGCGCGAAGCTGGTCGTTGCCAACGGCCGGCCGACGACATTGGATGCCCATGCCAGCCACGTACTGCGTTATGCGTACCCGCAAGCTGCGCAAACGGTCCTGGGATTGTTGCACGCATTCACGAAGCAGAAGGCCCTGGCATCCTATGTGAAGGACAGAGATGTTCAGGCGGCAGGACGCACGCTGGCGGAGGCCGAAAACCTGGTCGTGTTTTACGGCGGAGAAGGATTGACGTATTCGGACGGTGAAGCGCTGGCATTGGCCTGCGGAGCTCTGCTCCAGGCGACGGGCCGTGCCGGACAAGCGAACAACGGCTTGATCGCCGTCTGGCCGCGCCACAACACACAGGGTGCCTGGGACATGGGTCTACGGCCGGAAGCGAAGGGTTTAGCTCCTATTTTGAAGAAAGCCGATGCGCTTTGTATCATGGCGGCCGATCCATTGGGCGATCACCCGGGGCTGGTCGATGCGCTGCAAGACGATACGTTCCTCGTCATACAAGAATTATTCCTGACCCAAACTGCACAGCGGGCGGACGTCGTCCTCCCGGCAGCATCTATCGTCGAGAGAGAGGGGAGCTACACGTCCGCCGAGCGCCGCGTGCAGCGGACATACACAACGCTGCCGGCGCGAGGAGAAACGCTTTCCGATTGGCGAATATTAATGCTGCTGGGCGGCAAGATGGGATACGAATTCGAAGCCGGCTCCGTGGCGGAGATCTTCACGGAAATCGGTTCGGTCGTTCCCGCTTACGCAGAAGTGAGCTACGCAGATCTGGCAAAATATGAGGAACAGTGGCCGGAAGTGGGGGATGAGGATCTCTACTTTGGCGGGACGGCTTTCAAGAATCATCAAGGTCTCGGTGTGCAGCTTCCTCCGGCCGCAGAACGTGGTAATGCCTCGGAAATCGCCTGGAAAGCGCCGGAACCGCGCCAACCAAAAGATGGACTCTTGCTCGTGCCGATTGTAGAACTCTACGATCGAGGCGCGACGGTCGTGCCTTCCGAAGTACTTCATCCGCGGCTCGTAGCTGCTCAACTGCGGATCCATCCTGGCGACGCGGAACGCATCGGGGTCGTGAATGGAGGCCGGGTCGAACTGCGGGTAAACGGACGTGTGGAAGAAATTGATGCGCGTGTGGACAGGGATGTCGTCGAGGGCACACTGCTGCTGCCCCGCAGTCTCGACGTCGTCGTGCCGCATGCGGCTTACGTGAAAGTCAAACCGCTGAGGAAACGGGAGTAGGAATGGACATCGCATTGTTGTTGGAATGGACGATAAAGTCGTTGATCATCCTGGTGGTCTTCGTCGTCCTCGGTGCGGCCTATCTGACCTACTTCGAACGGCGCGTCCTGGCCCGTTTCCAGGTGCGCATCGGACCGAACCGCGCTGGACCACTGGGTTTGCTTCAACCGATCGCCGACACGGTCAAGTTGATCTTCAAAGAGGATTTGATCCCTGCACAGGCGGACAAGGTATTGTTCATTCTGGCGCCGGTGATCACGGTCATACCGGCGATGATTTTGTTGGCCGTGATTCCCCTCGGACCGGAAGTGGCGGGCATTCGCCTCGACTTGGCGGCGGACATCAACGTTGGCGTGCTCTACATCATGGCTGTCGCGTCGATCGCCGTATACGGGATTACGATTGCCGGCTGGTCGTCTGCGAACAAATATGCCTTGATGGGCGGCATTCGTGCCACGGCACAGATGATCAGCTACGAGCTTGCCCTGGCGCTGGCTTTCGTTGGCCCGATCCTTCTGACGGATTCACCCAACCCGATGAGCGTGAACGAGATCGTCCAGGCGCAGCACGGACTGTGGTTCGTCGTTTTGCAGCCGGTCGGCTTTTTGATCTACATTATGGCCGCCGTGGCCGAGATCAACCGGGCACCCTTCGACATGCCCGAGGCCGAACAGGAGTTGACGGCCGGCTATCACACCGAGTATTCCGGCATGAAATTCGCCCTCTTCTATCTGGCGGAATACGGCAAGATGCTGGTGGTGAGTTTTATCGGGGCGACCTTGTTCCTCGGCGGGTATTGGGGACCGTTCGTCGGTCGATTTCCGCTGCTCGGGCCGGTATATTTGCTCGCAAAAGTGTTGGTATTGCTGTACTTCATCGTCTGGCTGCGGGCAACCTTCCCGCGTATTCGCTACGATAAATTGATGGCATTTGGATGGAAGTTCATGCTTCCTTTGGCGATCCTCAACGTGATGGTCACGGCGACGGTGATTGTGCTGGTAGGAGGATGAGCGATGAATCCGTTTGAACTTCTGCGTGGTTTATGGACGACGTTTCTGAATTTCCTGGAAGCGCCGGTGACGTATCAGTACCCGGAGATCAAGCGGCCGGTACGCGAACGCTTCCGGGGTCGCCATGAATTAAAACGTTATGACAACGGCCTGGAAAAGTGTATCGGTTGTGCTTTGTGCGCAGCGGCTTGTCCCGCCGATGCGATTTTTGTTGAGGCTGCGGAGAACTCGGATGAGGCGCGTTATTCTCCGGGCGAACGCTACGCCAGCACCTATGAAATCAACATGCTGCGTTGTATCTTCTGTGGGTTCTGTGAGGACGCCTGCCCCACGGAGGCCATCGTGCTTGAGCACAATTATGAGCTGTCGTACGCCGACCGCAGATCGGCGATCTATACCAAAGACAGGCTGCTTGTACCGGTACTCGAGGGCGGCAAGCTGACGCCGATGAAAGTCGAAGCGGGCAGTTTCGACCGTGCGGTCCCGGAGATGAAAGATCCGACCTAGATGTGGAAGCACGCAATCCGTTGAGGCCGTTTCTGGCGTGGTTCCTGGAACGATCAACTCGTCCGACCGAGGTTTTAGGAAGGCGAACGATTAGGAAACAATATGAATGTTGATCTGATTTTGTTCATCGGTATCGGACTCGTTGCCGTGATTTCGGCGATCAGTATGTTGGCGAGCCAAAACGCAATCTACTCGGCGTTGTTTCTGGTGATCAATTTCATCACCATCGCCACGTTGTTCTTGCTGATGAACGCGGCCTTTATCGCTATGGTGCAGATAACGGTGTATGCCGGCGCGATCATGGTGCTTTTCCTTTTCGTCATCATGCTGCTGGGAGCCGAAAGGCTGCAGCCGACTGGCAGCATGCCGTGGCAGCTTCCGGTGGCGGTCCTTTTGGGCGTGGTGCTGATCGCAGAAGTTGTTTTTGCGCTCTTCCACGATGCCTCGAATGCAGCGCAAGGCCTATCCGGAAACGTGACGCAAGGATTTGGCAGCCCCACCTCGATCGGTCTGATTCTCTTTGATCAATACCTCGTTCCTTTCGAGATCACTTCGATTTTGCTGCTGGTGGGCATGATCGGGGCGATCGTGATCACACGTGGTCGAGGCAAGGAGAACCGATGAACGTTCCGTTGAATTATCTCTTGGCGCTCTCGGGCGTACTCTTCGCCATCGGTGTCGTGGGCGTGTTGGTGCGCCGGAACGCCATCGTGATCTTCATGTCCATCGAATTGATGCTCAATTCGGCCAATCTGGCTTTTATCGCCTTCGCACGCTCGTTTGCTCCGGCGGCGGAAGCGCTGCGCGGGCACGTTCTGGTATTTTTCGTCATCGCTGTTGCTGCAGCGGAAGTGGCTGTCGGCCTGGCGCTGATCGTAGTGATTTTCCGCACCAAAAAGAGTATCGACGTCGATCAAGTGAGCAGCCTTAAGGGCTGATCTCATTCAATGGAGGAAATGGATGTTGTCGAGTGAGATTGTGGGAGGCAGCGGCTTGTTTTCAATCGCGCCATTAATTATCGCCTTCCCCATCCTTGGCTTGTTGATCAACTTGATCTTCGGACGTCGATCGAACGAGCGCTTCGTGGGAATCGTCGCCAGCAGCGCCATTGGCTTGGCGTTTGTCGTCGCGGTCACACAATTCGTGGCTTTGCTGGGTCAACCGGAGGGCGTTTCGGTACACGTTGCCGATTGGATCACGATCGCTGATTTTTCCGTGCCCTGGTCCTTGAAGGTGGATACGCTCTCGGCGACGATGATGCTCATGGTGACGGGCGTAAGCACCTTGATCCACATTTACGCCATCGGCTACATGCACGACGACGTGCGCTTCCAGGGCGATCCGGGTCGCTTCACGCGTTTCTTCATTTTCTTCAACCTCTTTGTCGCCGCAATGATGATTCTGGTGACCGCCAACAACTTCCTGATGATGTTCGTCGGCTGGGAAGGCGTGGGTTTGTGCTCCTACCTGCTCATCGGATTCTGGTATGAAAAGGGTGCGGACGGCATCGGCAACGCAGTGGCGGGCAAGAAAGCCTTCGTGACCAATCGCATCGGCGACTTTGGTTTTCTGATCGCCATGTTCCTCATCTTCGGTGCCGTGGGCAGCCTGCAGTTCGACGAAGTCTTCCACTGGGCGCACGAGCATGGTCTGGCAAACGAAGGCGTGATCACTGCCATCACACTGTTCCTGCTGCTCGGTGCGACGGGCAAGTCGGCGCAGATCCCGCTTTATGTGTGGCTTCCGGACGCCATGGCGGGCCCGACGCCGGTCTCGGCGCTGATCCATGCCGCCACGATGGTCACGGCCGGGATTTACATGATCGCCCGCAATCAAGCTTTGTTCGCCGTCTCCGAGTTTTCATCCTCCCTGGTGGCGATCGTCGGTGGGGCGACGGCGCTTTTCGCGGCGACGATCGCCGTGGCGCAGTTCGATATCAAAAAAGTGCTGGCGTATTCGACGATCAGCCAATTGGGTTTTATGTTGGCTGCGGTGGGGATCGGGGCGCAGGTCGCCAGCATGTTTCACCTGGTGACGCACGCTTTCTTCAAGGCCTTGTTGTTCCTCTCTGCGGGATCGGTCATTCTGGGCATCGAACACGGACATCACCACCTTGAACACGATTCGCACGGCGGCGATGAACCGTTCGATCCCAACGATATGCGCAACATGGGTGGACTGCGTTCGCGCATGAAGACAACATTCTGGGTTTACCTGATCGGGGCACTCGCACTATCCGGTGTACCGCCTTTCGCGGGATTCTTTTCGAAGGACGAAATCCTGGCCGATGCGGTTCAAGAGAACACGCTGGTGTATATTCTGCTGGCCGTGGCGGCGTTTTTCACCGCCTTCTACATGGGACGTCAGATTCTGATGGTGTTCTTCGGAGCGGCTCGTTCGGAAGCCGCAGAGCACGCGCCGGAGAATCCACCCCTGATAACCATCCCGCTTTCTTTGTTGGCCTTCGGAGCGGTTATCGGTGGCGCCTTGAATTTGCCCGGGTTGCATTCGCTCACAGACTGGATCGAGCACACACTCCACGTTCATGTTTCCGAGTTCAACCTTCAGGTGGCTGCCATTTCGACCGGACTGGCGCTCCTGGCCATCGGACTCGCCTGGCTGATCTACGGCCGCAAACCGCTAACGCGCGGACAAGCCGATCCGCTGCGAAAATGGCTGGGTCCAATTTTCGTAGGCATGGAAAACAAGTGGTGGGTGGACGAAATCTACAACGCCATCATCATTCGCCCCTACATAGCACTGGCGGCTTTCCTGGCGGACGTGGTCGATTGGCGTTTCTGGCACGATTGGTTTCACGACACGGTTCTGGCGCGTTCTTTCCGCCTCGGAACGCAATGGCTCAGTTCGGGATTCGACGCGCATGTCATCGACGGCGCGGTTAATGGGTTGGGCAGCTTGACGAAAGGGGCAGCCGCCCGCTTGCGTCTCGTCCAGACGGGATACGTCCGCAACTATGCTTTGGCATTGTTTGTGGGCGTTCTGCTGATATTAAGCTATTTTCTTTTCGTATAAGAAGGAATGGCAATGATCGAACCGAAAATAATTCTCACACTCGTGACCTTCGCTCCACTTCTCGGCGTTCTGGTGATCCTCGTTCTTCCTCGAGGACGGCACAATGCCATTCGCTCCGTGGCACTGATCGCCTCGTTAATCACGTTCGTCGTCTCGATTCTCATGCTGCTGCAGTTCGACCGCGCCGACGGCGACTTGCAATTGGTTGCACGGGCGAACTGGTTCCAGCTCGCGGGTGTGAACATCGAGTACTATCTCGGTGTGGACGGTCTCAGCGTACTGCTCGTGCTGCTGACCACGTTTCTCACCCCAATCGCCATCCTCTCGACCTGGACTGCGGTCGAGGAGCGGGTCAAGGAGTTCATGATCTTCTTCCTGCTGCTGGAGATCGGAATGGTAGGCGTCTTTCTGGCGCTCGATCTGTTCCTTTTCTACGTCTTCTGGGAATTTACGCTCGTGCCGATGTACTTCCTGATCGGCATATGGGGTGGACCGCGCCGCATCTACGCCGCGATTAAATTCTTCCTCTACACTATGGCCGGTTCGATCCTGATGCTGCTCGCCATTCTCTGGCTCGGATTGCATTTTGATAGTTTTGCGGTGCCGGACTTGATTGCCGAGGGTAACATTCCTGGGAACATCCAAACCTGGTTGTTCCTGGCGTTTGCAGCTGCTTTTGCGATCAAAGTGCCGATGTGGCCCTTACATTCCTGGCTTCCGGACGCGCACGTCGAAGCGCCTACTGCGGGCTCGGTGATCCTGGCAGGCGTGCTGCTGAAAATGGGGACGTACGGCTTTCTGCGCTTCAACATCCCGCTTTTCCCGGACGCGGCGGTGCGTTTCGCACCCTGGGTGGCGCTGCTCGCCGTGATCGGAATTCTTTACGGCGCAGCGGTGTCTTACGCGCAGAAGGACGTGAAGAAATTGGTAGCGTATTCCTCCGTCAGCCATCTGGGATTCGTGATGCTGGGCCTCTTCGCGCTCAATTCACAGGGCATTCAGGGCGGCATCCTGCAGATGGTCAACCATGGATTGAGCACGGGTGCCTTGTTCCTGCTCGTCGGTATGCTCTACGAGCGACGTCACACGCGTGAGATGGATGCATTCGGCGGCTTGTGGAAAATCATGCCCGTGTACGGCGCTCTGACGCTGATCGTCACGCTTTCATCGATGGGGCTACCGGGACTCAACGGATTCGTAGGCGAGTTCACGGTCTTATTGGGATCTTTCAATTCGGAAGCGCTAGGATCCCCATTGTTCGCCGGTTTCGCCGCTGTCGGTGTAATCCTGGCGGCGATTTATTTACTCTACATGTTCCAGAAGTTGTTTCTGGGACCCGCTGACAAAGATGAAAACAAGCGCTTGAAGGACCTGAATTGGCGGGAAATTGCCATCCTGGTTCCCATTCTCCTTTTAATCTTCTGGATCGGCCTGTATCCGAAACCGTTTTTCGAGTTGATGGCGCCTTCCGTGGATAAAGTCATGGCGGTTTTGCAGGCAGTCACTATGGCGGTGCGGTAAATCATGACTCTACATGATCTGACTACGATCCTTCCGTTTCTCATCGTAATTGTCTGGGCTTGCGTCTTGCTGCTTGTGGACCTTTTCATCCCGGGCGACAAAAAGGGATGGACGGCCTTTCTGGCCGCGGCAGGATTGGTAGCTGGTCTGGCTGCAGCGGTGCAGCAGCTAGGCATGCAGGAAGAAGCGTTTGGCGGGATGATCATCGTGGACGGCTACACCGCGGTGCTACACATTCTCTTCCTCGGCGTCGGTTTGTTCGCCGTCATGCAGTCCTACGATTACATCAGACGCAAAGGAATCGAACGCGGCGAATACTACATTCTGCTGCTCTTCACGCTGAGCGGCATGATGCTCATGGCCAACGCCGGTGACCTGATCGTCGTTTTCCTGGCGCTGGAATTGCTTTCCCTGCCGCTTTATATCCTGGCAGGGTTTGCACGCCCCGATCTGCAGTCGGAGGAAGCGGCGATCAAGTACTTCCTGTTGGGCGCCTTCGCTTCGGGTTTCGTGGTTTACGGCATCGCCCTGATCTTCGGTGCCACAATGACGACTTCGCTCGCAGGGATCGTCGCCGCGGCAAATTCACCTTCCGTGCTGATGTTGTTGGGCAGCGGTTTGTTCCTCGTCGGATTGGGATTCAAAGTCGCCGCAGTACCGTTTCACATGTGGACTCCCGACGTTTATCAGGGTGCACCATCTGCGGTGACGGCGTTCATGTCCGTTGGTGCCAAGGCGGGAGGCTTCGCAGCTTTGCTGCGCGTGTTCGTCAGCGCTTTTCCGGAGCTGGCTTCGTATTGGGGCCCGCTGGCCATGTGGATCGCCGCGTTGACGATGGCCTGGGGTAACATTGCGGCGATCGCACAAAGCAACATCAAGCGCATGCTGGCCTACTCCAGTATCGCGCACGCTGGGTATGTCCTGGTTGCACTGCCGGCCGCGGCGAACGCAGTCGTTGCACCGGAAGCCATCCGCGCTGCTCTCTTTTATCTGATCGGTTACGCCTTTACAAATCTCGGGGCTTGGGCGGTCGTGCTTACTTTGGAGCGCACGGAAGGCGAAGGTCTCGAAATCGAGGATTACGCCGGATTGGGGGAAAAGCAGCCGGCGCTCGCGCTCGCCATGGCCATTTTCATGCTCTCCCTGATGGGCATGCCGCTCACGGTGGGTTTCATCGGCAAATTCTATATCTTCCGAGCCGCCATCGATGCCGGATTGGTCTGGCTTGCCCTGGTTGGCGTGGTCACTTCACTGATCTCCGCATACTACTATTTGCGCGTCGTGGTCGTGATGTACATGAAATCGGGGGAACCGCAAATCCGTTCGGAAGGTTGGTTGAAAATCGCCGTTCTTCTCACTGCTTTAGGGACACTGTTTTTCGGTGTGCTGCCCGGATTGCTGCTGGAGTTTGCAGGCCAGGCTCAGTTCCTCTCCTTCATCCCTTGAGCTTTAGTCGCAGCGGCACCGTCCCAAACAACACGGGCGTGCATAGTCTCCGAGTCACCTCGATTCATTCGAATGTTCTATAATGCGAGTACATACTAGCCAACCTCTCGTGTTACTGCCTGGTATTTAAAGGGGCGCACGGCGCATAGGGTCACCGTCGATGAGGGATCTGTTGGATGAAGGCGAATCGCTGGAAGAAGTGAGGGCACATCTTCACGTCCGCGGTCGCGTGCAGGGCGTAAGCTTCCGTTATTACACGCGCCAACAGGCCTTGGCACGGGGTGTAAAAGGCTGGGTGCGTAATTTGTGGGACGGGCGCGTGGAAGCGGTCTTTCAAGGTGATGGGGAGCGCGTGAAACAGGTGATCGCCTGGTGCAAACATGGACCGACTTCTGCGCGCGTGGATGAAATACGCATGGATTGGGAGACTCCGCAGGAGGCATGCACCGGCTTCGAGATCCGGCCTACGGCGAGGGGTGACTCGGGTGAAATCTAAACCGAAGATCGAAACCATTCGCTTCGGCAAGATCGTCATCGATGGTTATGCCTACAATCGGGACGTGATCGTGCTGCCGGATCGCGTTTTACCCAATTGGTGGCGCGTTGCAGGTCATTCGCTCAGCCACGAAGATTTGCAGCAAGCGCTTGTGGATCGACTCGAACTGCTGGTAATCGGAACGGGGATATTCGGCCGCATGAACGTGCCTGAGGATGTTCGAGCGAAGGTGGAATCTGCGGGAATCGAAACGCACGTCCTGGCTACACGAGAAGCTTGCGACTTCTACAACCAGATGCGAGAGGAAAAACGGATCGCGGCTGCGCTGCACATTACATGTTAGTGACTTTGAATATGGAAGGAAGATCCGTCGACGCTATCCGAGCGTCGATTTTGTGTTAAGCGGGTTTGGTGGCGCACGTAGAACAAGCGTGTGTACGGCAGGCGCTGCAGCTCGGTTGATTTCCTGCGATGAGGCGTCCTTCGCTGCGGGCGGCGAAGAGGGAGATCAGCCGTTTGGTTCGATCGCTCTGGCATTTGGTACAGGCGATGGGGGCATCGGCGTCCCGCATGGCGCGCAGGGCGTCGAAATGATGATCGCAGTCCAGGCAGGCGTATTCGTAAATCGGCATACGGATAAAGGTCCTGGCGTCTGATTCTACTGCCCTGATTCCGGCAGGTCAACGCTTCTGGAGGTCGGCGCGTGGGGAAAACAACTCAAGCGTCGTTTGAGGCTCACTCACTGTCTTTCTGTCCTCTGCGTACGGTATACGTGTCGAAATCTCTCGCCACATCGACGTTGGGAAACACGGCACTCGCTTCGTCGGCGATGTCCTTCTCGCGGTAGCGACGCGAGATGTGGGTGAGATAGAGATGTCCCACACCGGCGCTTTTGGCCAGCGAGGCGGCTTGGGCTGCCGTGAGATGTCCGAATTTCTTTGCCATTTCTTTTTCATACTCGAGGTAGGTCGCTTCGATGACCAGCGCGTCCACCTGGTGGCAAACCTCGAGCAGATTGTCGACTCTGCCGCAATCTCCGACGTGGACCAGGCGCGTTCCACGGCGCGCGGGCCCAAGCACCTCTTCCGGGTCTATGCTGCGGCCGTCCGGCAGGGTTACTGGCGTCCCGCTCACCAGTTCCTTTCGCCAGGGGCCCGGAGGAATGCCCAGGGCCTCCGCACGCTCCGGCAGGAAAGGGCGCCGCGGGGTTTCCTCGAACAAGTAGCCAAAGCAATCCGGGCCGCGATGCGAGACGGGAAACGCCGAGAGTCTGAAATTGTCGTCCTCGAGGAGAATCCCGGCTTCGATCGGGATCAGGTCGATTTTGAGAGGCGGTCGTGCGCCGCGCAGCACCACACCGAAGATGAGATCTTGAATACGCTCGAGTGCCCAGGCTCCCGCCCAAATCTCCATATGCTCGAGGGTTTCCCAACGCGAAAAGGTGGACAACAAGCCGCCCAGACCGAGAATGTGGTCCAGATGGCCGTGGGTGATCAAGATGCGGTTTAAGCGGCGAAACCCAATTCCGGATCGAAGGATCTGGCGTTGTGTACCCTCACCGCAGTCGATCAGGAAGCGGTAATCCCGATAGCTTACGACCTGCGCGGTCAACCCCCGATGAACGGAAGGGGCGGCCGCGGAGGTGCCCAAAAAAGTAAGTTCAAACAAGTGAATCCCTGTGCGGACGATCTCGATGTTCCGGTACTGAGTGGTTCATTGTACCGCAAACCCGAGTTGAATTCAGGAGAGGCGCGGTGCGCTGATGAAGGAGATCGTGCCGGCGAAGCTTGTTGCCAAGGTAAGCGGTACGATGAGAAGGACTTCGTCGCGGAAGAACAGGCTAACGCCCCACAGGGTGGCGAAGAGCATGGCGACGCCGAAGTAGCGCAGCGCGAATGTGCGCTCCCAAAAGCGATACGGGATGGTTTCGGGTTGTTTGTAAGCGAGGTAGGAGATGGTCACTCCTGCAAGGAATACGGGGATTTGTATCCAGGGCGTGCTTTCGGGCATCCACACCACGAAAATGGAAGCGGGGATGAAAAGACACGTGCCGTGAAGCCCTGCCAGGCACGTCAAGCTCGCGGTGGGATTGCTTCTGGCGCGTTTTACGATTACACCGAGCACGCCGGCAAAGCCGAAATACAAAAGGGACACCCCAAACCATAAAAGAACTGAAATGTGAAGCACATTCGCCTCAAATCATGAAATATGTTGCACATGAAACGTGCAAGGATTGTGCCGAATGACTTCGATTCATTCAATTCGCGCCTGGATTGGAATTGATAAAATGGGTCGAATTCGAGTTTCAGCTCGTTTTCACGATAGAAGCCTGCCGAATCTGTGCAACAGGGGCGTGATCTATCCTTCTGGAGTCGGCGTCTCGCTGGGCGGGGGTTCTTCCAGCGTGCCCTCGACCGTTGGGGTGGCTGTGGGAGGTGCTGGAGGCGGAGCCGTTGCTTTCTGGCATGCCTCTGCCGCTTCCGTGGCGGTGGGTTCGAGTGTGCTATTGGGAACCGCGGCGAGCGATCCGTCATAATACACTTGGGCGCCACAGGGGTCATCGGTGTTCCAAAGCAGATCACCATACTCCCAGGCTGCTTCGGCGTACTTCGGGCAGGAATCCATGGTTGCGCCTTGTTCGCAAAGCGTGGCGAAGAGATTGGCTGCCTGAAACCAGTTGAGGCCGATATAGCTGTTGGCTAAAAGATACTGCTCTGCAAGTGTCTTGCGGAACATGGCATCTCTGTCAAGGGGGCCGAAACGCTCGGCGAGGCTGAGATCGTACAGTCCCTCTTCCATAAGGCCGAGCGAAATTTGTTCCATGCCGCGGTTGCGCAGTGCGATGAACATCATGCCGTCCGCTTCAACAGCCTGATAAGTTGGATCCTTACTCCGCAGCGATAGGAGCTTCTCGATGACAGTGGTCCAATCCTCGGCGGCAAGCGCTTCTTGCGCCTGACGGAAGAGCTCATCTGGCGGTGAGGGATCAGGCGTTGAAGTCGGCCTTGCCGTAGGTGCGGGGGTCGGTTTTTCCGCTAGGACGTAAGCCTCGATTAGTTTTTCTTCTGCTTGAGGATAGGTCGGATCGAATCGTATGATAGCCTCGAAACGTTGAAGGGCATTCTCGAATCTGCCGGCTTCCAGGTCTTGAACGCCAAGTTCGAATTGTTCTTGAAGGAACTGTGTAACCTGCTCACCTTCGCGCGCGTCTTTCATGTTCGTTCCCTGCAGGTAGGCGATGCCGCTGACGGCGAGTACCACGGCGAAATAGAATATCAGGTACCACGGCCAACGTCTGCGTGGTTTCGTCTCCAGGTCATCGTCTGCGCCCGTGTCGGTTGAAGCGAGTTGCGCAGAGATCGGCTGCGTTTGCGCCTGATCGTCCGCTTCCTGTGGTTGTGGAACGTCTGGATTCATGGGTTGGATTATACCCTAATTGGGGTTGTGCTCTCAGGAAATGATGTTTGGAATTTCGGCCACTTTGGTAGATTGCCTCATGCGCATTCCAAAAGCTTTTTATGAGGGGAAAATGGATCCCTGAAGGTGCGAGGAATTGCCTCGGGATTGCTTTCTTGACGCTGTTGAAGATAGGATGGTAAGATGCAATTCAGCCTCCCCCACGAGCGAATGGACCAATAATCGACGATGTACCTAAAAGGAAGTAAGTGGCATACACGTAAGAAACGAAGGCGCTCCAAGCCCTGGCGCGTACTTTTCTTGCTGATTCTCGTTGTGGGCGTGGTCTATTTCTGGCAATTTTACGTGCCGGATATCCAGATTACGGTGGGCCCGACCCCAACACCCACAAGAAGCCCGGCATTGTATATCATTGAAGCGGAAAGCTTCTTTCAAGCGGGAAAGTTGGGTCAAGCCGAAGAGGCATATCTACAAGCGATCGCCATCGAACCGCGGGAGATCAATTATCATCTCGATCTGGCCAGGGTCCGTGTTTTCGCGGGTAAATACGAAGCGGCGGAGACAGCTGCACGCGATGCGCTGGTCATCAATCCGGATTCTGCGATTGCACATGCTGTACTCGGCTGGGCGCTCGATTTCCGCGCGGGCGAGCAATCGCTGAACGTTGGTGAACAGAACGATTTCCTGGCCACCGCCTTGCGGGAGGTGGAGCGCGCCTATGAACTCAACCCGAATTCGGCATTGGTGCTTGCCTTTTATTCGGAAGTGATGATCGATAACAACATCAACGATTACGAAGAGGCGTTGGAATTGGCAGAGCGCTCCGTTGCATTGGGTCCCGAGTTGCTCGAATCGCATCGGGCGGTGGGCTATGTTTGGGAGCGCACCGGGAATTACACCCAGGCCGTGGAAGCGTATGAGGCTGCCAAAGCGATCAATCCGAATCTACCTCGCTTGCACATAGACATTGGGAATATGCTGCAGGCGCAAGGTGATACAGTCGGGGCAGTCGAGAGTTATAAGGACGCCATCGCTCTGGCGCCGGAGAGCGTGGAACCACTGCGGCGCATCGCCCAGGCATACGCACGCATCGGTGAATACGGTAAAGCAAGTCAGTTCGCCAAGGACGCCGTCGATCTTGAGCCGACGAACGCTCGCCTGCGGGGCGATCTGGGGCGAATGTATTACCACAACAATGTGCTGGAGGATGCCGTCGTTCAACTGGAATTGGCCATTCGAGGCGGCCCGAGTGAAGATGGCCAGTGGGTCGAGGGCTTGCCATTGGCCGAGCCCGGTCAAGCCCCCGACGATCGCGTCGTCGAATTCTATTACACCTATGGTCTGGCGTTGGCGAAACTCGACCGTTGTGAAGAAGCCGTTCTGATCTTCCAGGCTTTGCTGCAAGGCGTGCCGGACAACGAAATCGCAGTCTTCAACGCGGAGGAAGGTTTGGTTATTTGTGGTGAACGTGAACCGGCTCCCACGTCCGATGTGGAACCATCGCCAGAGTCGTAGAGAGTCGGGATGACCCTATGCGATTGACAGGTGATCGCTTGCCCCTCGTGCGCGATGATAACCGCTCGAATCCCTGGCGCATGCTGTTGTACATCGTACTCATCGCTGGCGGTTTGTTCCTGGCGCACATGCTCCGGGTCGGTCAGGTGCAGCCCCTATTCTTGCCCTCCCCGACACCCACACGAACGGCAACGTCGTTTGCAGAAGAGGCACTTGCCCATTTTTCGTCGGGCAATCTGCAGGCTGCGATAAACGCATATGAAAAAGCTACCGAACTCGAGCCGCAAAACGCCGACTTGTGGGCGGAATTGGCCAGAGTTCAAACCTACTCAAGTGACTTGCTTACCACGCAAGCGCTTCGACGCAGCCGATTAACTGATGCGAGAGAGTCAATCGAGAATGCCGTTGCTGCGGATGAGGACAACGCGCGCGTGCATGCCATTCGGGCGTTGGTCTACGACTGGTCTGCGGCTGCCGAAGTCGCCGATCCGATCGGGCTTGGCAATCAGGTTCGGGTAATTGCCACGATAGAGGAAGGGGGACGGCTCATCGCCAGGCGGATTGAGTTGCTCGGCGGTCTACTGGATGAAGGCGTGGCCGAGGACGAAGGGGAGACCGTCGTCTTCTCGGGTGAGGTGGAGGACATCCAGCCCGGAGAGTGGACGATTAGCGGACGGATCGTGCTCGTCACCGATCAGACAGACGTTCGTGACGAAAACCGCCGTGAGGATTTCTTGGCCGAGGCGGATATCGCCGCGACGCGCGCGGTGCAGCTAGCCCCTGGCGATCCCTATGCACTGGCTTTCCGCGCCGAAGTGCTGGTCGATCAGCTGAGTTTCGCACAGGCGTTGGATTTGGCGCAGGACGCGTCTCTGAACGCAGGGCTGCTCCCAGCACAGGATCAATTGGATGTTTACCGCGTGTACGGCACTGTGTTGGAAAGCAACGGCCGCTATCTGACCGCCATCGAAGCTTACCAGCGTGCGGTTGAGATCAATCCCAATCTGACCTTTCTCTATTTGCGCATCGGTGCGAACTTCCGCCGTCTGCGTGACGTGGACTCCGCCCTGGCGGCTTTCGATAAGGCGGCAAAAATCAACCAGCAACTCGGATTCGAAGACCCCACGCCGTATCTGGCCATCGGCCGCACATATGTCCAGGAAGGACAGTTTTTCATCGCCGCTGTCAACATTCGCAGCGCTTTACTGATCGATAAAACCAATCCGGAAATTTATGCTCGCCTTGGCAGCGTTTACTTTCAGGCGCGCAATTACGAAAGCGCCATTCCGATCTTTCATTGTGCGCTGGATGGGTGCAGCGCGGAAGAGAATCGGGAGATCCTGTGCAACCTGGAAATCTATCGTTGTACGGGAGTGGGAGCCAGTGATGAAAACATTGGCTGGGAAGTGATCGGTCTCGAACTCGATTCGAGCACTCTCGAATATTATTACACCTACGGATCAGTTCTGGCAGCCTTCGCTGGAACGGAAGCATTCCCTAACGCCTGTGTCGATGCCGAACGAATTTTCAGCGCATTAATGGCCGAATTCGGCGGCGATCCGATCGTTATCGCCATCGTGGACGAAGGGCGCACCATTTGTGCCAATCCAGGATCGCCCGAAGAGGTCCCCACACCAACCCTCAACCCGACCGAAAACTCTTGACATCGAGGTGTATTTTCGGTACACTTTTATAGCAATTTAGCACTCGCAATGAGAGAGTGCTAAATTGCGAATCGTGTTTGCAAACGATAAAAACTAATGCAATAGGAGGATCCGCATGTCAATCAATATCAAACCGATGGCTGATCGTTTGGTCATCAAGCCTCTTGAGGAAGAAGAGGTAACGCCGAGCGGGATCGTGCTGCCCGAGACGGCCAAAGAAAAGCCTCAGAAGGGTGAGGTTATGGCCGTAGGACCTGGCGCCCGCGATGATAAGGGCGAGCGTATCCCCCCGGATGTTAACGTGGGTGATAAAGTCTGGTTCGCCAAGTATGCGGGAACCGAAATCAAGATCGACGGCGATAAATATCTGATCTTGAAAGAAAGCGACATTCTCGCGATCATCGAATAAGGAAAGCCGGAAATTATTTGTAATCGAGACCGTAAGAGAAAATTCATAATAGGAGCAAGAGAACTATGACTGCTAAGCAACTTGCATTTTCGGAAGACGCTCGAAGGCGTCTTAAGGCAGGAGTGGATATCCTGGCCAATGCTGTAGCCACGACATTAGGCCCCAAGGGGCGCAACGTGGCGTTGGATCGCAAGTTCGGTTCTCCGACCATCACACACGACGGTGTCACGGTGGCCAAGGAGATCGAGCTGGAAGATCCGTTCGAAAACATGGGCGCGCAATTGCTGAAAGAAGCCGCCACCAAGACCAACGACATTGCCGGAGACGGCACGACGACATCCACGGTTTTGGCGCACGCCATTGTAACCAATGGCTTGAAGAGCCTCGCCGCAGGTTCGAATCCGATGATGCTCAAGCGCGGCATTTTCGCCGCAGCCAAAGCCGCTGCGGATGCCATCGGGAAGCAGGCAATCGATGTGACAGAAAGTATTGAAGATATCGCATCTGTTGCTGCAATTTCCGCGCAAGATCGCGAGATCGGCGACCTGATCGCGGAAGTGATGGCCAAAGTCGGAAAGGATGGAGTCATCACGGTTGAAGAGTCAAAAGGCTTGGAATTCGAAACCGAATACGTCGAAGGTATGCAGTTCGATCGCGGATACGTTTCGCCCTATTTCGTTACCGATCCGGAGCAAATGGAAGCGGTTATCGAAGATCCTTATATCTTGATTCATGACAAGAAGATCTCTGCTGCTACAGACATCGTACCCATTCTTGAGAAACTCGTGCAAGTCGGAAAGCGCGAGTTGGTCGTGATCGCAGAAGACGTGGATGGCGAGGCTATGGCCACGCTGGTGCTCAACAAACTGCGCGGCATGCTCAACGTCGTTGCAATAAAAGCCCCCGGATTTGGCGATCGCCGCAAGGCCATGCTGCAAGATATCGCCATTCTCACCGGCGGGACGGTGATTACCGAAGAACTGGGTCGAAAATTGGAATCGGTCACGGTCAACGATCTCGGCAAGGCAGGTAAGGTGGTCGTTTCGAAAGACGATACGACCATCGTCGAGGGCCAGGGTGAGACTGCCCGGATTAAGGGTCGCATCGACGAGATCAAGGTCGAAATCGACCGCTCGACAAGCGACTACGACAAAGAGAAGCTCCAGGAACGCCTGGCGAAGTTGGCCGGTGGCGTGGCCGTGATCGGTGTTGGCGCTGCCACCGAGACTGAGTTGAAAGAAAAGAAGCATCGCGTGGAAGACGCGCTATCTGCGACGCGCGCAGCCGTTGAGGAAGGCATCGTTCCAGGTGGTGGGGTTGCTCTCATCAATGCCTTGGATGCGATCAAAAAACTCAAGGATGCGGACGAGGATGCCAACATCGGCGTGAACATCGTGCGTAAATCACTTGAGATGCCGATGAAGGGAATCGTGGAGAATGCTGGTAAGGATGGCGCAGTGATTTTGGAAAACGTCCGTCGAAAACAGGCTGAAGAAAATAACCTCAATATTGGCTTCGACGTTATCAAGGAAGATTACGTCGACATGGTCAAAACGGGTATCATCGATCCGGCGAAGGTCACGAAGGGTGCATTGGAAAATGCTGCCTCCATCGCTGCGATGATTTTGACGACCGAAGCGCTGATCACGGATGTTCCACAGGAAAACACTCCTTCGGCACCACCGATGCCGGAATACTAAAGCGACGATCCATTGATCGACACACAACCCCTCCTTATCGAGGGGTTGTTTCTTTTTATGCGATGATCGCAATCTCCATCCGCCTCGTTCCAAACCGATGCCCTCAATTCACGGGTATTCGAACGGAATTCACAATCGACTTCGATACCCGCAGTGTGGAAATTCTTGCCCCGTCAGCTGCGCCCCGTCGCGACGATTTTAGTGTTCTATACGTAAAGTAGAATGTCAGATACATCTACCGACTCGCTGGCTGCGGACAGCGTCGAACGACGGGGGATGTGGCCGATGCAGTCAATACGATTGGAGGATTACTGTAATGGATAATAAAACGAAAACGCTAAGGCGCTCGCGTTCGGATCGGATGCTTTACGGTGTTTGCGGTGGGTTGGGGGAATACTTCGGTGTCGATCCCGTATGGTTCAGGCTGTTGTTCGTTCTATTCGGCCTCCCGGGCGGTGCTCCGGGCATTTTGCTCTACATCATTTGTTTGATCGTCATACCGGAAGAGGAAGAGTAAGTTCTCGAATTTTCGCAGAACGAGTAGGCCATTATCCTCGATGCTGACGTTCGAGGATTCTGCTATCGACGTCACGCCGTCACACCTTTAAAAACGGCGGTAGGATCGAACGTTGCCTCGAAACGCGCCTGGCCGGGGCGTGGAATGCCTGCGTGCATCGGTCCGCATACTCAATGCGGACTGATCGCGTCGCCTACATGTATTGCCTGACAAACAGCGCGATGCCGAAAATGACGAGCAGTGCGAGACATCCACAGCCAAAAATACGCATGGTAAGTCGCAGGACGACTTTGAGCATGATCCATCCAATTACCAGCCCGACCAAGATGAGTAAGAGTGTCATTAACTCCATGCAGATTCCCATCCTTTGCAGAGATAGAACATCATACCATTTTTTATCTCACAGGAAACCCATATGCTCACGGGTTCGACCGGCACGTTCGTCCGCTGGCGTGCGAGCGTGCCTCCGCGCGAAAAGATCGCCTCTCCGATGTACGCGTTTACCCCTTTCGCCGGTTACGAGTAAAGGTAGGGGTTTCGCTGTGTCGAGTGAAGTGACAGGTTGTACGTGGAGACAGATAACGATTGAGCGTGTGGCAAGTGCGTTTTCAGGGATGGGCGGCTTAGTTCGCAACCAGAGAATAAAAATCGGTAGTCTTCAGCCGCGAGACCAAATTCGCCTGTGTTTCGCACCAAATCACGTTGACGGGGCAATTAGTTCCGAAAGGACACACACTCGGATCCGTCACGCATTCGTTCAACATGATGGGACCATCGATCGCTTCGATCACTTCGAGCAGCGTGATATCTGCTGAGGGTCGGGCGAGAGAGACGCCACCACGTGCGCCGCGCGAGGTTTGAACCACTCCGGCCACAGACAATTGGGAGACAATCTTGGCAAGAAAAGAGGGGGGTATGTGTTGATCGCGAGCG
>CAYYVY010000003.1:0-85680 GCA_964475265.1 uncultured Anaerolineaceae bacterium
TCCATGTTGTGCGTGGTGAGGATGATCGTTTTCGAGCGCGCCAGCGCCTGAATGTACCGGCGTACTTTCACCCGGCTCTGCGGATCGAGTCCCGCGCCGGGTTCGTCCAGGATCACGATCTGTGGATCGTGGACTAGGGCCAGGGCCAAATTCAGGCGCCGCTGCATGCCGCCGGAAAGTGCCCGCGCCTGAACGTTTTGTTTCTCGATCAGGTCGAGGTCCTCGAGCAGTTGCTGGCTGCGTGCGATCGCCGTTTCCCGCGGCAGGGCGTACATCTCGCCCATGAACTGCAGCTGCTCGCGGCAGGTCAGCCGTTCCCACACGACGATGTCCTGCGGGCACACGCCCAGGCGCGACCGCAGCGCCTCATCCCGGCCGGTAATGGATTCACCGTCGATGCTGACTTTGCCGGCATCGGGCTCGAGCAGGCCGCAGATCATGTTGATGGAGGTCGTCTTGCCGGCGCCGTTGGGACCCAGGAACCCGAAGACCTCGCCGCGGTGGACTTCGATGCTGAGATCGTCCACGGCGAGCAGATCGCCGTAGTGTTTGCTCAAACCTTCCGCTTTTAGAACCACCTCGCTCATGTTAAAACCCTTCTGTCGATTCGAAGACTGAGTACTTCATCCCAGCTTCATTTTTCGGCGGTGATAGAGCAGGACGCCCAGGACGTAGATGCCGACGGAGAGCAGCGCCAGCGCCGCCAGTTCGAAAACCAGATCGCTCACGCCTGCAGCGAAGACGGTCACCTGCCGTATCGCCGCCGCAGCGTGGGTCGTGGGCAGGAAGTCGTACGGCTGAATCACGCGCCCGCCCCAGGTGAAGAGCGGCATTTTGGGCATGGGATACAGGGCGTCCGAGAGGAACACCAGCGGCACCAGCACCGCCGAGGCCAAGTTCGTGGCGTCGGCCGGCGTACGCGAGAAGCCGGCCACCAGCAATCCCAAGCCGATCGCCGAGAGGTTGAAGAGCAGGCAGATGAAGACGATTAGCGCCAGGGAACCGTGATTGGAGAATCCCGCCAGCAGCGCCGCGCCCAGCGTGATGGGAACCTGGACCAGGGCCACGACGCTCAGCGCCAGGGTGACTCCGGAGAGCAGTTCGAAGGCGCGCAGGCGGGTGAGACGCAGGCGCCGCAGCGTGCCGCTCAGCTGTTCGCGCACCATCAACTCGGCGGCGATGACCGTGCTGAAGGCGATGCCGAAGACGATCACGCCGCCGACCCCGAAGTCGAAGTCCGACATCGTGCCCGTTCCGGGGACGAAGCTGTAGCGCACGTCGATGCTTTCCTCCCAGCCGGCCGCCTGCAGGGCGAACTGGCGCAGGTAGCCGCTAAGCAAGCTGCGGGCGAAGACGTACTCATCCGCTTCCGGCGCACCGACCAGCGTGATCTCCGCCGCAGCAGCGCCGCCGTTCCTGGCCGCAAAATCTTGCAGGGCGGTGCTGAAATTGGCCGGAATGACGACGAGCAGCGAGGCCTTGTGTTCGCGCAGCGTGACTTCGGCAGCCTGGCGTTCGTCGACCTCGGTCACGTCGAACAGGGGCTGTCCTTCGTATTCGGCGTCCTGCAGCAGGCGGATGAAGGTCCGGCCCGCGGCGGAGGATTCAGCGCCGGAAGCTCCGGTGCCTGCGTCGAGGTTCAACACCAGGACGGAAATATATTTGGCCAGACCCTCGCTCGTCGGGCCGAAGGATACGTAATAGAAGCCCACGAGCAGCGCCGGGAAAACCAGCATCAAGGCCACGGTCATGCGCTCGCGCAGCAGTTCGCGCAACGTCTTGCGCATCACGGAGAGCGTTTTCATGCCCCCGCCTCCTGCATGGGCTGCGCCGACCCTTGGTCCCCGATCCCCGCCTGGATGAGATCGAGCAGCGCCTCGACGACACGTTCGAAGGACACCTTGTCATCACTCACGCGCAGGTAGCGGTTCAGGTAGGGCAGCAGCTGGCTGTCGCCGATGGCGAGCAGGGCGGCGTTGATCAGGCGCGCCGCGGCCTGCAGATCGACGTCCGGACGCACTTCGCCGCGTGCGGCGGCCTGTGCCAGCATCTGCTCCACAAGGGCGAGCATTTTCCCTGCAATCGGTTCCACGCACTGCGGGTAGAAGGATTCATCACCCTGGTAGGCGGCGCGAACGAAGAACTGCACCAGGCCGGCCTGCGTCTGGTTCCATTCCAGCCCGCCCTGCAGATAGGCGGCCAGCGCCTCGCGCAGCGGCAGGGAGACGAGATAGGGTTGGAAGGCGTCGAACATATCCAGCACGTAGCGCGTGCAGATTTCGACCGTGAATGCGAGCAGGTTTTCGCGGTTGCCGAAGTAGTTGTAGAGCGAGCCGACGGCGATGCCGGCGCGGGCGGCGACGTGTTTGACGTTGACCGCCGTCGGCCCGACCTCGCTGGCCTCGTCGAGCACGGCCTGCAAGATCATCTGCTGGCGTCCGGGATCGAGGCGTCGGAAAGTGCGCGTGACCAGCCCGGCCTGCTCCAGGGCCAGGATGTGCGTGTGGATCGTCGTCCACTCGGGGAATTCGAGCATATCTGAACTCATGGTTCATATTATATAGAATATCGGTTCATAATTCAAGTCCGCAGGTTGGGTTGAGGGGGATCGAAACCCAAGATTTCACACGGGATGTACTCAACTCGTACGCTGGTTGCGGATATTCATCCGCAACCGATACCGGGCAGATATCGATCTGCCAATCTTCGCTTCGTGATGTGATGCCTAAGGGGGAAAAATAATTCGTCCCCCGATTCCCATTATTACGTGAGCACAGGTGGATGAATATCCACCAAATACTGGCGCCGGATGCATATCCGGCGCCAGTAATGTTCTCCTCTTCACCCGTCCCAGCCTTTCACTCATTCCCTTTCAATCATCCTGAGCGGAACGAGATGCGCAGCATCGAGTGTAGTCGAAGGAAAGGACGCCCGCATCCCGCCTGCGTGACGGCTGTGTCACGCTGAGAACACCCCCATCGTTCGTACAATAACAACGAAGCTATTCGTGTGCGGGGAGAAGCTGACCAACTCCTCGCAGTCAGGACGTGCATGCTATCCGAGCCCGCGGTCGTTTGTCCGACCTGCAATCTCTCCCAGACTCTGGCGCAAGGCGCCAGCCAGGGGATGCGCTGCGGCCGGTGCGGTGCGGAACTTGCGCCGGTCGATGTGCGCTGGATCACCCGAGACGAAAGTGCGGGTCCGTTTGCGGCCCCATCCGATTTCTCGGCCAGCCAACACTGCGTCGCCGAACTGCTCCTGCCGGCGCACAACGAGGTGGACGAGGAGGCGGTAGGGCAGTTTTTAAGTTCGCTGCCGCTCCCGTTGGCGCTGGAAATGTACGGCGCGGGGGACCGTCGGGTGATGCTCGTCCGCGGTCGACGAAAAGACCTGCGCTTCCTGGCGGGGAAGATCCAGACGCTGTGGCCCAGCGCCGTGCTGCGCCTGCTCGACCATGATCCCGTCGGAGCATGCAGCGACACAATGGTGCCCACTATGCGCTATGATTTTTCATTCCGATTGAAAGCAGCCGGCTACCTGCCGATCCGCACGTGGAAAACATACCTGCAGGGCGATCCGCTGCACTCGCTTCTGGCGGCCATGCTCGGACTTGAATCCCACGAGCGTATCTGGCTCCAGGTCTTTCTGGCGAGGAAGAGTGAACCGGAATGGTTGGCCAGGATTCAACGCAGGCTCAAACTTGAGTTTCAGCGCGGATACGCCATCGATGACGGCGCTGCGATCAGCGCACAGGCCGCCGCTTTTGGGCAGACGCCGCTGCCGCAAAGGATTGCCTGGGTGAACGGAATCGCATACCTGATACTCCTGCTGTTCGCCTTCGTCATGGCGGTGCTCGCCATCCAGGGGAACTGGTTTTCTTTCACCATTTTTTCCATCCTGGGCATGTCCCTCGCGGGAGTGCTCTGGCGTTTTCTCGGCCGGCCGGAGGATCCGTGGCACGAAGCCGATCTGTCGCTCGTGCGGCAGAAAGTCGTCCATCAGGACAGCTATTATCAGGCTGTGCTGCGGGCCAGTGTCTGGGCGAAATCTCCCGGCGAGGCGCGAAATCTGGCTGAACGACTCGAGGGTGCGATGGCGCAGTATGCTGTAGCAGGAGGCAACAGCTTCATGATCGCGCCGGATCCCTTTGAGGGTCTGGGCTCATGGCCGCTGCGGCACGTCGTGCCTGACGATACGTGGATATGGCTTGGCCCGGATGAAATTGCCGGACTTTGGCATCCGCCGATCGTCAATGACCGCATCTCTCCTGGACTGGTTCCGGTGCGGGGAGTGGAGATGCGTTCACCCGATCCGCAGGATGTTATCGGGTTCTACAAGATTGGAACGTACCTCACGGCAGACGGTGTCAAGAAGGCGGTTCATGTCTCTTCCGCGGCATTGAAGCATAACATTTTCTGTATCGGAAAACCGGATGCGGGAAAATCAACGTTGATGCTGCATCTATCCCGAGCGGCGATGGTGGATCAAGATCAGCCGGCATTGATCCTGATCGATCCACATGGCGATCTGGTCAATGAATTTCTGGGCACACTCGATCCTGCGGATGTGGATCGAGTTCGGATTTTCGACATCACCGACGAGGACTACGCATATACGCTGAATCCACTCGATGTCCATCGAGAGGGATGGGGCGTCATCGAGGTCACGAATTCGATCGTCGACATCGGACAGGCTTTGTGGACGAGGTATTGGGGTCCGAGAATGCAGATTCCGCTCAAGCGCGGGGTTCAATTGCTCACGGCCGCCAACGAGCTTCGCCCCAAAGACGCATGTTTGGGACTATCCCAACTGGCCGCGGTGCTGAATGCGGATGCGGGGGTTCGCCGAAAATTCATTGCTCAGGATTTAGACGGCAGTCCCCACAGGAAAACGCTCGCAAAATATTTTCTGCATGACTATGAAGACCTCTCACGCAGTTTCCGGGAACAGGTGATTCAACCCGTTCTTTCGAAGGCTCATCGTTTTGAAGAAGAGCCGATGCTGCCAATCTTCAGCTGTCCCGAATCGAAATTGAACGTCGGTGAGATTGTGCGCAATCGCAATGTCCTGGTGATTAATACCGGCAAGAACAAGTATGGATCTGAAGTGAGTGACTTTGTGGGCTCGTTAATGATCAACATCGTTCTCATGGAATTGATCCGGCAGGGGGAGAAAACATCCCACAACCGTGTGCCGGTTCTGATCGTGATTGACGAATTTCAGACTTTCACGGGTGTTTGCTGGGAAGACCTCGTACAACAAATGCGCAAATATGGTGGCCGTATGATCCTGGGAACGCAATCCATGGCCAGTCTTCGAAAACAAAATCCTGAAATCCCTGAAATCATTTTGAGCGGTGTGTATTCCCTTTTTGCTTTCACGATGAACGGAGACGATGCGGCGTATATTTCGAAAAATGAACTTAGCGGTGAGAAGGGTGGACCCAGTGCCGATACGCTCATCAGCCTCGAACCGCACAAGGCGTACGTGCGTCTTGAACGGCAGTCTGGAGGGCTAAGTCGCCCCTTCTATTTTGAAAGCGAACCTCCTCCTGAATACGATCAACTCCTTGCCGATCGCGTCCTCAAATTACGCGCCAATTATAGTTTCCCATATCAAGCCGCCATGCAAAATGCACTTGAAATGCTTTCGATTTTCGACGGACACGGACGGGCGATGAGCACGTTGGGGGTCCATGCGACCCAATCTCAACACCCGGTGTACGCCACTCGATCGCCGGCGTTTGGTGTCGGGTTGTCCGGAAGAGAGATCGATACGCTACGCGATTGTCTAGAGGATGTTAAGTTGCCCTGGCAGGCTTGTGCTGGCAGTAGCGGGAATTCTTATATTTCTGACGACTTCCAAAACATGGCGGCAGAAGGAGAAATTGCGGCCGAAGAATGGAGGGATTTCATAGCGGGGTTTGAAGGACCACTGAAAAACCAGGACGAAATGGGGGAGGAGGCGAATTCATTGTGATGGTCCAGTATGGTCCGAATGTCTACGATGGAATAAATCCGGCAGTCAATCTCAGCAGTATGCGTTTGCCTGAACGATAAACTTAGGCACTTACATTGCGTATTAGAGGAGATTTGGGAAAACGGCACGGCACGCTGATACCGTGCATTTGTTGGAAGTTGATTTTGATGGTAAACGGGACGGTTTCATTCGTCCTGAATGGGGGAGTGAAAAAGAATGGGCGAGACACAGGAAGGTATGGATGTCGATGATGCTGATCGTCAACCCAAAGAAGAATCTGACGAGCGAGACGAAGTTGTTGACGGGATCATGTGCGGCTTGGAGGCAGGCGAGGGGGATGTACAGGCGGAGGCGATTTCTTACTTTCATCCCATACCGGATGAAGAGCTGGACGTTTCCGGTCTCGAAGTGCCCGAAAAAGAGGACTAAAGCATTTATTGGACTCACAAGGATGACGAAGAATGGACGATCAAGCATCCATCGAACAGGATATTGACTGCGTCGATCGCCTTTGGATAGAGGATCTTGCGTGGCGAAACGATCATTCCGGTGTTATGGAGTACAAGGGGAGAGCTCAAGAGGGGTTCATCGGCTACATTAATAAAAATCCCTTGCTGGTATCAATCCTAACATTCATTATCGGGGGAATTGCTTTTTACATTGTTAGTCTGATTCTTATATGAGTAGTGATCATCCATGAGGAACTACTCAAACGTTTAATCGAAGAATGAGAATTCTGCATTCGGCGATTGATTTTTGATAAGCGCGATGATTGTGTCTCTTCTTTTGAAGGGGATGTCTCAATCAAAAAAGGAGGGTTTCATGATGGATCATAATGTTGAAGGGACAACAGAAAAGTTAACGTTGCTCTACATCGGCCTGGGCCTTTCTATACTTGGAATTATCATCATGTTTGCATTTGGCCCAGGTCTGTCTTTCACGATTGGGTTGATCGCCACGGCTTTTGGTTTTATTTTCTTCGGTGTGGGACTTCGATCTCGAATCATGAGGAAAAATCCCGCATTAGGCAATCTCGTAGTCGTCGCAACATCGTTGTCCAGTGTCATTTTGATCGCCTGGTATTTACTCTTTTAGGGCTTGCGTTCATCCATCACGAACGCTGCTATTTTGGGGATTAAATCAACTCCTCCTCGAAGGAAACGTATAGGAACTTTTGGGGGACTCAGGGGTTCGACCAAGTCCTGGCTCAGGATGAAAGATGGGGATACAGGATCAATCCAGGTTGGTTGTCCTATCGGACGATGATGTAATTGCCGATAGTGTCATTTATTGCTGTTCTCGAGATTCGCGGCGCAAGGGATTGTTGGGTAGATCTCAACTTGCTGTGAACGAGGGGATTCTGATGGCGATGCCAGTCTACCGCAAAGGGAAAGCGGGCGTCGTCAATTCCATACATATGCTGGGTATGCACTTTTCTATCGCAGTTGCCTGGCTGAATTTCGACGGAAGGGTTGTTCATTCCAAGCTTGCCAAGAAATGGCATCCTTACTATGGGACTTCCCATCCGTCTTGGTATATTCTCGAGCTTCACCCCTCAAAGCTTTCGTTGTTATCAGAAGGAACGACCATTCAATGGAAGGTTTGGCTGCCGAACGAACTCTAAACCGGTTTGTAGGAAGCGAGATGACCGTATCAGATTCCATGAAATTTCCACTTGACCTCGAGGACGTGATGGATTGGGCATTTTGTCCTTTGCGAGTCTGGTGGAAACGAGGGAAACATGATTCGAAAGTCGCCGATGTCGGAAGCAGCTGTACGGCGGATGGACTTGTGCGCCAGTCGATTCTTGCTGCAATTCGTTTGTACTACCGAGCTGTACGTAAAAGGGCGGAATTTACATTTGAAGAAAGCCTCGGTTTGATTTGGAGAAAATGGCTCAACGCCTGGAATTTATCCGACATCCTTGCCCGACCTCTGGTGGATTACCAACACCGGCGACGTTCTTTGCTGTGTAGATTCAAAGCGGCGACATTTCCCGGACAGAATGGGGCAGGCTATCGGAGTCTCATGAGGACACGTCAATGGCGGGAATTGGCTGAATCCCACAGACTTTCAAATCTGCGCAGGTTCATCGACAGTCAAGCGAAGAATACTGGCTTAGAAGTCATCGGACTTCCCGACAGAGAACATCACGGATCACCGATCGGCCTTGCGGATGCCTATTCGGATTCCGTGGACATGGCGGCTTACATCCGTTTGCCCGAAGCCAGCAGTGTAATTGGCGTAGGTGTTCCTATGGTGGTCGATTTGCCATCTGTCAGCCTGAACTGCCGAGCAGATATTGTTCGTGAAATCGGAAGATCGAGAGGCGTTGGGCGGCCCTCAAAGGATCCAAAGCGTACCGGCGGCATTCTAAAACTCGAAACCATTCTCCTAATATTTGACGAAGAATTTCCTTCTCTTCAGGGTCTGGCCAGGGATTTGCGTATCTTGGCATTTGGTAAGGCACGATTGGATCCCCATAAGCATGCGGAGAGAAATATCGTTGAGCGGGTAAGCCTCTACCACCTTCCGTCCGGGGAGCATCAGGATTTCACGCCTCGTTTGCATGAAGGGCTTGAGCTATTGGATTCAATCTCAAGTTCGGTGCTTACTGGAATGCACCAGTCTGTGTATGTTCCTCGCATGGTATGTGGACGGGAAATATGCGGGGGTTGTGAATACTATGTTCACTGTTTTTCAGCAACGGATGTTATGGAAGTATTTGCTGCCACGCCTATGGCTCATGTCGATGCAAGCCACCCCGACCTTGATCGATTGATGGCGTTCATGATAGACAACTTTTCCTCCGTAAGCCGTGTTGATGACTTACGTGCAATTCTGGAATTCATGGTGAAGTCCGGCTCGTCTCCTGAAGGCCTGTTATGGCTGCTAGAGAAGATCGAAGCGGAACGATCATGAAAGATCTCTTCCGAAGACGCACCGTGCGATCGCGGCGACGATTTTTTCTATACATCGCAGGTATTTTTATCATCGCCATCAGCGGCGCGATTGCGATTTCGTCATCTTTGTTTCCACTGTATACGCGCGTTGGAAATTGGAGCGATGTCGTCCTACAGATTTTTATCGCTTTTCTTGGTGCCCTGATGGGCATCTTGCTCATCATCGCCGCACGTCAAGAAACAAAGGCATTAGATCTGTTCGACTGGTTGCAGGAATTGAACTCTCTTCTCGCAGGGTTATCGGCCCCACTCAATGCCGATAGTATCTATCCAGTCTGTGAAAAAATGTTAAGTGTTTTCACCGAAAACGCAGGTTGGATTCTATTAATTCGAGCTCCCGGCTTGCTAATTCGAGGTGAAGTAAAAAGGCGCAAGTATCTTCCCATCGTTTCCGCCAATTTAGACAGTGAGTGGAATGTCCATTGGGCTGAGAATTACCTCAAAGACTTGATTGAAAACGTCGATGGAGACAAAGATCGTGTCACGGCTAGGGTATTGAAAGTCGCTAGGCAACCGGAGGGCACATGGTCGGCAGATATGGCGGACAAGTCCTTGATCGATCAAATTGAAGTTGGCTACCAGCCTGGCGGCGCATCATGGAGACATAGATTGTTCTCAGGACAAAAAGCCGAAGATACTCCTGTGCTCGTATGGACGTCTAGCGTTAAAACTGGAGATATCTCTACTGGAATGGCGATCGGCCTGGGGGAGAAAAATTCGATCCCGGACACGATGACATTGCAGGCATTGACGACCAGCCTCGATTTGCTTGTGCAACGCATTGGCAGCATCTTGACAGAAGTAATCCAGCGACGTGAAGGATTGGGCATCGAGAACCTAGGCTTGATCATGCGTGTACTTGCTCATGAGACCAACAATGATCTCCAGGGGGCGCTCAACACCATGGACGCCTTCTCCATCCCGGCCACAGAGATTTCAAGTGACCAGCTAATAAAGCTGCGCGCGATGCTTGCTCGGGCTAGTCATTGGAGTCATCTGATGCGTGAAGCGCCGTTTCTGGTAGATAACGTGCTTCCCGTTGAAAGGGACATCGTCTCTCTTTCGAATTCGCTTCGTCAGACACTTGACGAGATTCGCCAGGCCTGGCCCGACCTATCATTCGTTCTGAAATTTCCGGATGCCAGTGATACGCTGGAAGTTGTGGGAGATCAACATATATGCTCGATCATCCGCAACCTGCTGCACAATGCGGCTTCCTTTTCCCCAGAAGAAGGAACCGTGACGGTAAATGTTGTGGTTGATGACGAGTGCGCGCACGTTTCCGTCCATGATGAGGGCCCGGGAGTGGACCCGGCGGACACCGATAAAATTTTCTCTCCTTTGGCGAGTTACAAGGAGGGAAGGCGAGCGGGTGTGAGGGCAGATTATGGGATGGGGGTTGGATTGACCATTTCCAGGGCGATAACGCGTGCCTATGGCGGGGACTTACTCTGTTTCAGCAATACGCAAGAAGGTGGAGGCTGTTTCGAAGTTACCTTTCCCTTGGCGTATGAAGACTAACCAGACCAGAATGGAGGACGAAGATTGTGGCACAAAGGGATTACGAAAGGGTTGTCATCGCAGAAGATAATCAAGAGCGTGCTTCCGAGATGATGCAAATTCTCACAGTAATCGGTGGATTTGATGTATCGATTACGAAATGGAGAGCCGAAGTAGACAATCTCGTCAGCACGACAAACGCCGGATGGCTTATCCTTGATTTGAACCTTGAAGATGGAAATTCGGCAGAAATCGTGCCTTTACTTCGGGAACGATATGGGGAAGAACTGATAATCATCATTTTATCTGGATATTATGAAGATTTTCCCGAATGGGATTTGTTGTCCTGCGGAGCGGATCTATATCTCAGAAAGCCGTATCGACCAAAGGCAATGCTTCAACAAATGGAAACGCTGCGAGCCCGTATGAGAGGGCAGGCACTGAAACAATCCACCAGCATCAAGCTCAAGATTGGTGATGGCGTTCTCGATCTGGAACGAGCGATTTATAAAAAGGGAACGATGGAAATTGGTATTCCACACGTTCAGATCAAGTTGATCCGACTGCTGGCGTCGGCGCGCGATAATGATGGCTGGAAGTTCGTTGAACGCCCAGAAATCATCATGCATGTATGGGGTGAAGACTTTGAAGTGGACCCGATCACAACGACGGAGCGGCTGCGGAAATTGAGAAACCGAATCCGGAACACGTTGGGCATGGAGATTACCGACAGCATTCAATCGAGCACGAAGCGACTTCCCAGATATCGACTGATCTCGGAGATTAAGGTTATCGAGGAATAAAAAAGTGTTTCCGTCAGTATTCGAAAAGGATCGGTAGACGTGCCTAAAACCCCGCCAGGTTTCCATTTACCTCCTTTTGTCATGGTGCCAGAGGATCTTGAAGAGGTAGCCCTTCACGTCGAAGAGAACCTTGCTGCTGGTCGCGAGGAGATGTTTTGGCCCATCTCCACAGGATTTGAGCCCATCGATCGATACGCGGGTGGGGGACTCCATGCCGGCGATCTGACGATCGTGGGGGGTGTACAGAACGTCGGTAAAACAGCGCTCGTGCTTCAATGGGCCAATCACCTCGCCGTCAACGACGCCCTTGCCATTGTCGTTTGTTACGAGCACAACACAATCACGCTTTGGGAACGTCTACTCTGTCAGAACTCCTATATTGCCAATCGCGAGGAACACATCACTATGGATTTACTCCGTCAGGCATACATCGAGGCAATTCGAGAGCGTGATCGGATTCAAGTCAATGCGTCCCACGACAAAATGCATATGCTCGACGAGGTCCTTTCGAGGATACCGAGAGGAACTCGAGCCTGGTCGACTCTGACCGACCGCATCCGCAACATCTGGTTGGTCATGGGCGATGGCGTGAATACAGATCTCGTCTCATTGCGCCGCTATGTTGAGCTTGCCGTTCAACACTATAATAAACCCAGGGTTGTGCTCTTTATCGATTACGTACAGCGAGTCCCGGTAATTGATGCCTCAGGCGCGCTCGAGACTGAAGAGCGCATCGAGCGAGTTCTGGCGGGCTTGAAAGGTCTAGCGATGCGGACGACAGCCCAGGGGGCTGTCTTGTCCGTTGTTGCGGTTGGCGCCGCGGATGATGATGGTCTTCGTAAGGGAAGAGTGCATCTCGAGAATCTCTGGGGGAACCCCATCATGCAGTATGAGCCGGACGTTGCGCTGATTGCCAACCGGGATGGTGTCGATACAGATGGTGTTCCGTTGGTGCGTTGGTCGCTGGAAAAAAACCGGCGAGGTCAGAGCAATATCGAGTTTCGTCATCGCTACCACGGTGCCGCATACTCCTTTGAACCAAACGGTGTAATAATTGGCCACAATGAAAGCTGGCAATCTGAGCGTGATGGATGTGAAAACCGATGCGAATGACAGGCTGCGGGGGAATGAGTGTAATAGAACAGAATAACTTCGGAGTGTTAAACCTCTTGGATAGAACTCTACTTGGGACCACGATGGCATGAACGCCTTCGTGGCCAGTTTTACGACGGCGCTTTTAATCTGGGCAGCGCGGCTAGACCTAATGACCAGGAAAATCCCCAGAGGTGCTGGTTTTGGCGTCTTGGCCATCGGTCTCTTCGTTCTGCTGTGGAATCAGCTTTGGATCGAAGCATTGTATTACGTTCTCGCGATCTGGTGTACTTCGGGAGGCGTTTGGACGTTGCTGTTAATCCTTGCCTCACTGGCAACTGCATTCGTCCGCGGCGGGGATAGCATCCCGCTTGTTTTAGGCCTCGTTATTATTTCTGTGTTTTTTTGGATGCATTGGTTCGGTGGTGGGGATGCGCAGCTCGCCATCGGACTTATTGGGATCGGCCACGATTGGGCCATTCTTGCTTTTCTGGTTGGAGCAACAATTATCTCGATGATTTTTCTTGTTTTCCGAAGACATGGAGTGACAGAAGGTCTCAAGCGGCTGCACCAGGTTTTTCGTAATCTCGCCGCAAAACCGGACGCACATGCGATCCGTACACCTTGGGCGGTGATTGCTATGATTGCGGGCATCTTGTATCTTTGGTTGTGGCCTTTGTTCATCGGAGGCAGCTCGGTATGAGAAAAATCGTATTGGTTGCCGGCATAGTTGCGATGATCGTCGCAGGATGTTCCATCTTCGGAAAAGGAACAGACGAGGGCGTACCAGAGGAAAATGTCGCGGCCGGTGACGGAACTCCGCGTGTGATCAGCGGCCAGGAAGCGCTGCAGCTCTACGGCGTCGCAACGGAAGATCCGGTTTCGATAAAACCGACGAGCACGCCGCTCTATTACTTCCCGGCGCGCGCCTGGGTCCTGCCCAACGAGATTCCCTACGATCCGCAGGAGACGATCACCATCCTGCCCATGTTCACCCGTCCGGCGTTGAACGACGGCGGCACCTGGCTGGGGGACCTGGAAGCGGGCGCCGAAGTCGTGCTGCAGGGAGTCAACGCCGACCGCACGGCCTGCCTGGTCGAAGGGCTTACGCTGCAAGGCTGGAGCACCATGGGCTGGGTGGCCTGCAACCGGCTGAGTTTCTACGAGGTGGATTGAGTATCCCTCGATAATGTATTGCACGGCATTTCCGGATTGTCGGGGCTTTTTCTTTGGTTGAAATGCATCCTGATCAAGCAAGATTTTGGCGAGAGGGGGAAAACCTGATCTTGTCGTAATTACCAGAAATCCAGCAATGAAGTGTATTAATTCCCCGAACGGTAACTGCAGATACAATTTAGACCCTGTATGTAAACGAGCGTTGTTTCTTCCAATATCAAGATAGCTCAGCAGAATCGCTTGAATATGCGCTCTTCAAAGTGTATGCTATGCCAAGATGCAGCCAGAACACAACAGAGGGCACATGATCTTATTCGGAAATCGGATTTTCTTGATCGCGCCCTTTTAGATTCAATGCGGAGATTTAGAGTACTTCTGTAGCAACATTCAGGGAGGTCGACTATGGGTTACTCCTACCGGTCACGCCAGGAAAATAGAAAGACCATGCTGATGATAGGCCTTGGGTTTGGTGTGCCGGCCTTTTTGTTGATCATGTACCTCTTCGTGTCTCAATTGCCGATGTCCTCCAAACAGCTGGCTCGTAAGTACGGCGATGAGGTGTATCTATGCCAGGACGTAATCGGGCTGCAGCCCATGCCGTTATCGGAGAAGAAGCCGGTGGATGAGATTCGGCGCATCGTCTTTGTCGAAGCGGATCTCGACACGAATGCTCTGACCCTGCACGATTGGCAGCAACAGCTGCCTCCAGAGTGGGCTGCCAACGGAGAAGATGAAGTCGACGCAATCGTTTGCCTTCGTTTTGCCTATATGACTGTCGGAGAATGTTCCTACAGCGTAGGTCTCGGTACGGATGTGGTTCAGCGGCAACGCCAGAGACTCGAGATCACGATTATTGATGCGGAATCGGAGAAGTCAATCCGCTATGATCAGATAAATGGGGCTGACCCGGGACCGTGCCCGGATACAATGCCCTCCATAGGTGGATCGGTTCCCAATATACAAGGCCCGGACATTTCGTATGAAGAAGTCGTATCCGAAATTATGCGATACATCGTCCCGGTCGATTGATATACTCAATTGCTGCAGAGCACCAGCATGAACCTGGGTTTTGGATGGCGTAACTGGAACCGACATGAATGGGTTGATTCACAGTGCGGGTTGGGGATTTGACTTCTGCGCATTCATTTCGTAGTATTACGGTGTAAATCGTCGTATTTGCGCTGTGACAGTCCACACTTGGGGAACGCCGTCGAAGCTGGTAGATTCAGGATTATAATCGTGAGTGGGACGAGCGAACGGAGGTCGAACATGGCACGCGAGGTCTGGCAGGTGATGAAAACCCGGCACTGTGAGCGCATCGGCGAGGAAGCCGCGCTGGAGGTGCATCTCGTCTTCCCGGCCGATATTCTGCCGGACGCTCGGCCGCGCGTGCTCGGCCACCGCTGCTCGCACGGTCTGCGCTGCAATCGGCTGGATGCGCCCACCTGCCAGTGGGCGGGGACGCTGCCGGGCTACGATCCCTTCCGCTAGTTTCCCTGCAGCACAACAGCGGCAATCCTTATTCGGAGAATCAAACGGTGCCCGCGATAAGCGGGCACCGTGTTTGTTGCGTGTTTTGAAGGGATGCAACCGCTCAGATCACGCCGAGCTTGCGCGCCACTCTCTCGATCGCCGTCAGCCCGAATTCGAGATCGTCTTTCTCGTGCGCCGCGGAAATCATCACGCGGATGCGCGCCTTGCCGCGCGGCACCGTCGGGAAACCGATCGCCGTGGCGAAAACGCCTTCTTCGTATAACGCCTGGCTGAACTGCTGCGCCAGGGGGGCTTCGCCCAGCAGGATGGGCGTGATGGGGGTCGTGCTCACGCCCGTGTCGAGGCCGATGATCTTCAACTCGCGCTTGAAGAGCTCCGTGTTCTCCCACAGGCGCTCGACGAGTTCGCCGGATTCCTCGAGCAGATCGATGGCGGCGATGCAGGCGGCGACGTCCGGCGCGGTCATCGCCGAGGAAAACAGGAAGGGGCGCCCGCGCTGGCGCAGCCAATCGACGATCTCCTGCCTGCCGGCGACGACACCGCCCACCACGCCGAAGGCCTTCGAGAAGGTGCCCACTTCGATGTCGACTTTGCCGTGCAGGCCGAAGTGATCGACGATGCCGCGGCCGTTGTTGCCCAGCACGCCCTCGCCGTGGGCGTCGTCGACCATGAGCAGATAGCCGTGCTCGTCGGCCACGGCGAAGAGTTCATCCAGGGGCGCCACGTCGCCGTCCATGCTGAACACGCCGTCGGTGACGATCAGGGCGCGGCGGTAGTTCTCGGCGCAGTTATCATCGATGCGCCGCCGCAGGTCGTCGGGGTCGCGGTGGGTGTAGCGGCATATCGTTGCGCGGGAAAGCCGGCAGCCGTCGATGATGCTGGCGTGATTGAGTTCGTCCGAGTAGATGATGTCCTTGTTATCGACCAGCGCCGGAATGGTGGCTAGGTTGGCGTTGAAGCCGGATTGGAAGGTGATCGCCGCCTCGACGCCCTTGAATTCCGCCACGCGGCGCTCCAATTTGAGATGCAGGTCCATCGTGCCGGCGATCGTGCGTACCGCCGCGGGACCAATTCCGTATTTGTCCAGGGCGTCGTGGGCGGCCTGCACGAGCGCAGGATGATTGGCGAGGCCGAGGTAGTTGTTGGAGCAAAAATTGAGCACCTTGCGTCCGTCGACGGTCAGCCATGCCCCCTGAGCGGAATTCAGGGTTCGAATGTTGGTGCGCAGGCCGTTTTCTTCGAGGGTGGTTAACGCTTCACGAATCCAGGACAGCTTGTTGGTTTTGGTCATGTGGTTTCACCTTCTCCAAAGTCTGTGCATGGTCGATCTTGCGAGTCGATCAGGTCCAGTTTGCGATCTCGCGAGAGTGATTTTATCGCCCGTTCCCGCTGCATGGCAGCAGACCGGTCGGGGAGACGCTCGAGGTAGGCCAGGTAAAGCGGGCGTCGAGCGCGCGTGTAGCGCGCCCCTCGGCCGGCATTGTGGTCGCGCAGGCGTCGTTGGGGATCGGTCGTCCAACCCGTGTACAGCGTCCCGTCCGCACACTCCAGCATGTAGCAGTAGAATTCGGCCACGGTTTCATTATACGGTAGACCTGCCGGGAGACCAACGCTTGGGCAAAAGGGGGCGGCCGGAAATGCGAGGTCAGCCTCGATCGTCGGGCATATTGATTCCGAGCAGTTTCTCGATCAAGCTGCGGCGTTTGGGGATTCGCTCGAAAGCCGTACTTTTATCGCTCCGTACGCCGGGCTGCCGGGTGGAAAGCCACTGTGCACGTGCGGCGTTCGCCGCGCTGACGTATTCGCTGAGTGAATTCCCGCTTTCGTCGGCAAGGGCGTGTTGGAGAGCCTGTAATTCGCCGATGAAGTGAGTCAATTTCGCGCGCAGGATCTCGAGATTCAGGGCACTGAAATTCCCGGGATCGCCGAGGGGATCTTCACTGCAAAGTGAAGTGATGTCCGCAAAGGTCAATCCCGCCATGCGCTGGATGTCCTGCCAGTTGCCGGCCCCGGCGGCCTCCTGTAAGACTGCCGCACCGATCAACCGCGGCAGCCACTCTATGGTTGCCGCTACTCCGTCGTGTTCGTACGCGTCGATGAAAATCGGCGTCGCACCGAGCAGCCTGGCCAGATCGAGTCCCGTCGACACCCCCTCTTCCGAGCTGTCTTTGGGGACGGCGATAGCCAGCAGGCCATTTTGGAACAGATCGAGTCTGGGCTGTTTTCTTTCTGCCGGCGCAGCGCTGAAAACGTGCGGCCCTATAATGGGGCTTGCGCCAATGTAATGGCGGTCGGCCGGAAGGGAAGTTTCAGCCCAGCGGATGGCCGTGGAACGCGCTGGTGTGGTGTCGATGAGCATCCCATCGGGTTTGAGTTTCTTTGCCAGCATTTCGAGATGTTCGTGCAGGGCATTGGGGGGAACGTCGAGTACCACCATGTCCGCCGATTTGGCCGCCTTGCCCGGATTCGAAACCAGTCGACCGATTGCGCCGAGATCTTTGGCGCGTCGTGCGTTTTCCTGAGTGGAGTCATAGCCTACAAGCACGATGTCCGCTTCGGATCTGGCGAAGTTCAAGGCGATCGACGTGCCGATCTGTCCCAGGCCGATAAACAAAATCTCTCTGCTCATGCGAACACCTCAATTCTCCCCGTCGGCCTGCTGCAGGCGGTAGAGTAAACGATCGATCTCCGTCTGCGGAGGTGCAGGAGAGGATCCTTGATGGCGGCCAACCAGCGCCACCAGATCGTCCGAACCTCCTGCGGCGCGGATGATTTCGGCACTCCAGCGGGGATGCTGTGCGGCGATGACGAAGGGACGCCGCCAGCCGCGTGGTTCTGCGTTTCCCCAACGTTCGACCGCCCGCGGAAACAGCGCCGTGGCCAGCACGACCAGTATACGATCCCACAGCTGCGGGGGGTGATTCGCTTTGCCCACGTCGTGCAGCAGCGCTGCGGCACACAGGGTCGGGTGGGCATCGTCGGCGCGAATGGCGCGCAGGACTCGAACGGCGTGAAGTTGATCCGAGCAGCTCATGCGCCGAAAGGCATCTAGCAGGGAGGGAGAGAGGGTGTTTTCGATGAGCAGCTGGTCTTCCGGAGACAGTCTGGCGAAGAGGGCGTGGATGAATTGAGAGGCCCGGTATTGAATTTTCATACGCTGAAAACGAGATTTTGGAAGATCACATCCGCCGGCGCGCCGATGACCAGATCGAACAGATTGAAGCCCGTTACGTTTCCGATCAGAATGATGCCGATGAGAATCATCGGACCAAAAGGCCGCAGACGATAGAGCACGTCCTGTCCGCCCGGCGGCAGGAAGAATGCGGCAATTTTCTCGCCGTCGAGCGGGAAAATGGGCAGGAGATTGAAAAAGAGCAGGATGAGGTTGTAAAAAATGAACAGCAGTAAGAAAGGGGCCACGATGCCGGCGATCTCCGGCTCGATGCTGCCCGAAGAGAACAACCCCATGCGGAACGGCAGTGATGCGAGGATGGCGAGGAGCAAGTTCGAGAATGGCCCCGCCAGAGCAACGAGCATGAATCCGGCCGGCGTCCGTCGACGCAGGGCGAAGTAGTTCACGGGGACCGGTTTCGCCCAACCGAATCCGGCGATGACGAACATCAAGGAACCCCAAAGATCGAGATGGGCGAGCGGGTTGAGGGTCAATCGGCCCGCCAGGCGCGGCGTGTCGTCTCCCAATTGATCCGCAGTCCAGGCATGGGCAAATTCATGGATGGAGAGGGACAGCACCAGGGTGATGATGAGAGATGCGATTTGAAGCGGTTCAAGCGATAACATGTTCAGGATTATACCATCCGCAGGGGGCGCAGCGCTTTAGCGCGCCGGAGATTGACGCATATGTGGGTGGTATAATCCGCGCCAACGCCTTCTTCGTTTTAGGGTGTGACATGCTGCCGGAATTACAAATGGGAGACGTTCTACGCTTACGTAAGCCGCATCCATGTGGGAACACGGATTGGGTCGTGGTGCGTTTGGGTGCCGACATTGGTTTGAAATGCCTGGGATGCGGCCGGCGCATTCTCCTGCCGCGGCGAGAGGTGGCTCGCAGGATGAAATCCTACGTTACGAAGGGCGGTGTGGATGTAAACGGCACTTGAGCCGGAAGCGACCTTGGCGCTGCGAGCCTGTTCCCGGTAAAGGCGTGCAGGCGCGAAGATTTTTTAACCGTACAGTTGCATCACGCAAAATAGAGATTCCAATCGATACGCTGGCACGCCAGCGAGGTTTCTGAGCGGCGTCCGGCCTCGATTGAAGTCTATAGGTTTGCGATGACGTTACTATACATGTTCCCCACTGCGCCGCCAAAAAGGGCCAGTACCACGATCACGATGATCGCCACCAGAACGAGGATCAGCGCATATTCTACGAGCCCCTGACCGCGTGGGAAAGAATATAATGAACGAAGACTTCGATAATATAAATTTTGCATAATATTAAGTATAGTATACGGTCGCAAAGCGGAATAACTCAATAGTATTCCAGTGTAGGGTGTCATCCGGGGAGATTGGCGAGTTCTACCGGTTTACGAAGGAAGCGGGAAGGAGGAATCGTGCACAAGTTGATGCTCATTTTCCGGCGACCGGAGGATTTATCGACTTTCGAAACCCGTTGGAGCCACGATTTTGTACGGGCGGCGGAGAAAATGCCGGGGATCCGCCGTGTGACGGTGAGTCGGATCAATGGAGGCCTTGCTGAAGCGGTTGACTTCCATCTCGTGCATGAATTCTACTTTGATAACGCAGAATCGATGCGGCGAGCAATGGCTTCGTCGAGCGGACAGAACGCCGGAAGGATCCTGATGTCCTTTGCCGCAGACATCGTTACGCTTTGTTACGCCGAACATTGGGAAGATGATCTTGAACGATCGTAGCCGGGTTGTATCTCGAGACACAGCAGCTCCGACAGAATGGAAGCGGAAGAGGAATGATGCTGACTCCGGATGATTTGAGAGCGTTCATTGAGAAGAACAACGTCGATGCGCAGGTGATCGTCCTTCCTGTGGCGACGCCAACCGTAGAGGACGCCGCACAGGCCGTCGGCACTTCCTCGAGCCAGATCGTGAAGAGCCTGCTCTTTTTAGCCGATGAAGAACCGGTGTTGGCCGTTGCCTGTGGAAAGGATCGAATCGATCGCCGCCCGATCGGCAGGCATTTCGGGATTGGGCGTAAACGCGTGAAGATGGCCGACGCCGATGCGGTCTTGAAGTTCTCGGGCTACCCGATTGGGGCGGTGCCGCCTTTTGGGTTGCCCGAGCAGCCGGTGACGCTCATCGATGTGCGTCTTTTCGAACATGAGGTCGTCTACGCCGGAGGCGGGGACATTCATGCGCTCATAAAAGTACATCCTCGGGAAATTGAGCGAGTGACGCACGGGATTCGGTTGGACCTTCTCAACCTCGGTGAGCGTTGAAATGAAAAGGCCCCTGGGTTTGGGTATTTCGCTGGTCGTTGTGGTCGTGCTCGTTGCGGCTTATTACGTCTATCAAGGTTACCAATCTTCTTCCGGCCGGATGCAGCGATTGCGAAAATACTGGCAAAATCCCGAAGCGCAGCGCGAGGGCGTGATCCATGCGGGAGAGCGATGCGGCGAGGCGCCTTTCATCATGCCCACAGACGGGTTGATTGGCTTCGTGTGGGGAGATTCCTTTCGGCCCGGGCACACCCATCAAGGACTGGATATATTCGGTGCGGACGGCTTGGGACGCACGCCGGTCGTGGCGGCGTACGATGCCTATCTGACGCGGCTGCCCGATTGGCGATCTTCGATCATTCTACGCATCGAATCCGATCCGCTTCAACCGACACGGCAAATCTGGCTCTACTATACGCATATGGCGGATGCGCAAGGGAATTCGTTTATTGTGGACACTTTTCCGCCGGGAACGTACGATCAATTCGTCGAAGCGGGAACGCTGTTGGGGTATCAGGGCAATTATTCGGCCGACCCCGATAACCCCACCGGCATCCATCTGCATTTCTCCATCGTGAAGGACGACGGAGAGAGGAATTTCAAAAACGAATTGGTGTTCAATAACACAATCGATCCTTCGCCGTATCTGGGCCTGCAGCTCAACGCCGATGAGCTGGGCGACGGGGACATCACCTGCACTGACTGACGTTGGACGTGCGGAATCGGCTGTGGCCGTAAATCGAATTCGAGCCTATCATTGTGGCGTTCGGATGCGATGAAGTCTTCGCTACATCGTAGTCGTGCGTTCGAATTTCCTGTGTTGAGATGCGAAAGCGAAGCGGATCAACGATCTCAAAGGGACGTCATTCGAGAAATGCCTTCCTACCGTGACATGATCCACACTTTCCGAGAATTGGAGCTTGGCCCTCACAGCCGTGTCCTGCTGCATGCTTCTCCAGCTGCGTTGCCGCCGATCCCCGGAGGTGCGGAAACCATTATCGGTGCGCTGCTGTCGACCTGCGAAACCATAATTGCGCCAGCGTTTACGCTGCGTTCGATGGTCACGCCTGGTGTGGGACCCGAGGACAATGCCTTGGATTACGGAGAAGATGAAGATCGGAATCTCGAGGCCGAGCTCTTCAGCGCAGATTTACCTGCGGATGAAGGCCCCGGCAGCATCCCGGAGGCTCTGCGCGAACACCAGGATGCGCTGCGTTCCCGGCACCCCCTGCTTTCCTTCGTGGGCGTGAACGCCGTGGAGGCTTTGCAAGCGCAGACCATTGATGAGCCATGGGCACCCATCGCCTGGTTAGCGGAATATGATGCCGATGTGGTCATGCTAGGCGTCGATCACACGAGCAACGTGAGTCTGCATTATGCGGAGATGAAAGCCGGCCGGCGTCAATTCGTCCGATGGGCGTTGACGCCAAACGCGGTAGTCGAGTGCCCGGGATTTCCGGGTTGTTCCGCTGGTTTTCAGACGGTCGCTTCGCGTTTACAGAGCATCAGCCGCACGATGCGGCTGGGTGAGGCGACGATCGAGGCGATCCCGCTGCGGGACATGGTCAACATTGTCGTGGGCTGGATTCATGAAGACCCTCGCGCCTTGTTGTGCGACCGGAAGGGCTGCCCGCGCTGCGCCGCAGTTCGAGCCTCGGTGCGCCTCGACGGATGACGATGTCGTCTCGATCGCAACGCGATGTGGCTGAGGAAAAGTACGAAAAGATGCTCTGTTCCTTTGCAGAAGGGAACGAAGCGGGACGGGAAATCGTCGCAGAAATAAGCTTCGGTTTGCTGCGGACGCCCCTTTTTGGGCGCTGAAACGATACGACTTTCGATTTCCTAACAAGGTCGCAATCCGTGGTAATATTTGATTGATAAAATCCACTTGGTTTCTTGCAGAGATGACAGAACCCGAAAAAATCACCATTGTTGAAGGCCCAACCCCCACATTCGAACTGGTATCCGATCCCTGGCTGCACAGCATAATCGAGAGTCCGCTTCCATCCCGTGTGGCGATGTGCCGCGTGCGCGCTTTCAATGGGCCCGCATTGGTCGAACGCTGCTACCGCGCCTGGCACGCCGGTGAACCCATCTATCTCGAATATCGGGATGAAGAAGGCCTGACCGATCAAGCCAGCATCATTGCCGTGCGTTGGGTGGAACAACAAGAAGGGGACACGCTCTTCCTTTGGGTGCGGTTGGAAGAAAGCGAAATCGAGATCGAATTTGACATCGATCTGGATGATTTCGATTTCGACGATGACTCTGAAGATACCGATCTGGGTTCCCTCTTTTAATGGCCCGAGCTGCCTTGCGAGGCAGCCCGGGTAAAGCGCATTATCCATGGCGTTCGATCGTTTCAATCGATGGCGGCTCCCAAACGGCTGCGCTCCTCCTCCGCGATAGAATCATCCAATTTTTTGAACAACGGTTTTGGCTTTTGGAACTTGCGTCCGGCTTCGAGTTCGCTCGCTGCCCAGCGCCCCGTAGCAGTTGAGGGGTCATAGACGAGCGCCTCGTGCGGGCGGGATGATTCCTGAAAGCTTTCGATGTGCTGCTCGCCGAAGATGGGCTTTTCGTATCCCAGGCTGGTATGCAGGCGTTCGCTGCTGAAAGGCAGGAAAGGTGCCAACAAAACCTTCAATGAGTCGATGGCCCGTAGCGCGGTATAGACCGTTGTGGCTGCGCTCGCCTTGTCCTCCTTGATTACGCCAAACCAGGGCGCACGATCGAGATACCCGTTGACCTCCCGCGCCAGCCGCATCGCTTCCTGAAGCGCGGCGCGCAGTTTCACCGCCTCGATATGCTCCCCCACGCTATCGAAGCCGGATTCGATTTCTGCCAGTAAGGCGCGATCTTCTGATCGCAATTCCCCTGGTTCGGGAATGACTCCGTCCCAATGCTTGTAGGCAAACGAGAGCACGCGATTGGCGAGATTGCCCCACGTGGCGACAAGTTCGTCGTTGTTGCGACGCACGAAATCGTCCCAGGAAAAGTCGCTGTCGCGAGTCTCCGGCATTACCGCGGCCACGTAGTAGCGGATGGCATCGGCGTCGTATCTTTCCATAATGTCCGGCAGCCAGATGGCCCAGTTGCGGCTTTTGCTGAATTGGGCGCCTTCGATGTTCATGAATTCGTTGGCGGGGACGTCGTAGGGCAGGTTGAGACGCAGGTTCTCGTCGTCCTCGTACAAGCGTTCGACGCCGAGCAATTCTGCCTGCCAGAACAGCGTGTGGAAGGGAATGTTGTCCTTGCCGATGAAACAATAACCGTGCGCAGCCGGATCGTACCACCACGCTTTCCAGGCCTCCGGCTGCTCCAAGTTGTGGGCCCACTCCACGGAGGCGGAAAAGTACCCCATTACGGCTTCGAACCAGACGTAGAGGCGTTTATCGTCCCAGCCGTCAAGCGGCACCGGGATGCCCCAGTCGATATCGCGCGTCACGGCGCGTCCCTTCAAACCGCCTTCGACGTAATTGCGGGCGAAGTTGATCACATTGGGACGCCAGTGGTCGGCATGTTCTTGCATGTAAGCCAGGAGGCGATCGCTGAAGGCGGGCAGATCGAGATAGAAGTGTTCTGTCTCACGCACGACCGGCGTGCTGCCGTCGGTCTTGCTGCGGGGATCGATCAATTCCAATGCGTCGAGCAAGTTGCCGCAGTTGTCGCATTGATCGCCGCGCGCTTCTTTGTATCCGCAGATCGGGCATGTGCCCTCCACATAGCGGTCCGGCAGAAAGCGGTCTTCGCTTTCGGAATATAACTGCTCCTGCGTTTGGCGATAAAGATATTCTTCCTCGAGCAAGCGGGTGAAGAAATCCTGGGCTATGCGATGGTGGTTCTCGGTGTCCGTGTGCGTGAACAGATCGTAGCTGATGCCAATCGCTTTCTGCGTCTCCAAGAAGCGGTGATGATAGTGTTCGAACAGCTCTCGCGAACTGATCCCACGTCGGTCGGCTTCGATGCTGATGGGCGTGCCGTGCGCGTCGGAGCCGGAGACCATGAGTACGCGGTTGCCCTTCAAACGATGGTAGCGCGCAAATATATCGGCGGGCAGGTACGCACCAGCCAGATGCCCCACGTGCAGGTCGCCGTTGGCGTACGGCCAGGCGACGGAAATGTGAATCAGATCGGACATGATTAACTCCTCGATGCGCTTGCACGCCTTTGCATGCCAGGCATCTCGTTCAAGTATAAACCGGGGGTGAGCATACCACACTTCCTGCGCGAGATTAACTCGGGCTGCGCGCCGCCCGGAAAACGAAAACGCCAGCTCTATCGCTGGCGCTGATGGGCTGCCGGGGCTGGCGGCGTCCCCGATGTCTGCTGTTTCAGCAGGAGGCGCGGCCACTCCAAGCCGATGGTTCGCGCACCACCGGCGACGGCAGCTCAGACATGCGCATGGATTGCTGTGCTTTGAACATCGTTATCCCCGAGGTCGACCTATAAGAATTCGGCCTCAAATTCGTTTCTTTATTGTACCAATACTGTCAAGCGAGTTGATCACATTTCGCGGCAAAGATGAAGTCGGCTTCGCTGAGTCCGCCGATGGAGTGGGTCCAGAGGGTAATTTTTGCTTTGCCCCAGGTCAGGCAGATCTCAGGATGGTGATTAACCTTTTCGGCCAATTCCCCCACGGCGTTGGTGAAGTCGAGCGCTTCTTGAAAATCGGCGAATTTATAGACCTTTTCCAGATGGTCCTCATTGATGACCTGCCAATCGTCCCCGAGTTGGTCGTGCATGGCGTGCAGCTCATCACCTCGCAATGGTGCGGCGTCCTTTGCGGGCAACTTGAGTTCTCTTCGTGCGAGTTCGGACATCATCAACTCCAGTTGAACTAGACAAATATTATCTAGATTCTATCATGCGGACTTTTATTTCTGTGAGGCTATTCCGATTGACGGATGGCTTCGATGATGTCGGCGGCGAGATCGTAGCGGTGGAAGGGCGGCATGAGGTAGACGCCCTGTACGATCGCGGAAAGAGATTCGAGCAATTCGACGGCGAGGCGTACGCCTTCCTGCGGCGCCCGGTCGCCCGCATCCGCGATTTGCCGGCGGATCGGCTCGGGGATCTGGATGCCCGGCACCTCGTTGTGCAGGAATGCGGCGTGGCGCGAGCCGTAGAGCGGCAGCACACCCACGAGCAGCGATAATTCCAATGGCCCATATTGTTTTTCGTATGCCTCGATGAAGACTTGGGCCAATTCGGGTTCGTAGACCGGTTGGGTGAGGGCGAAATCGGCGCCGGCGTCGATCTTCTTGCGCAGCATGCGCATCTCACGTTCGGGGTCCTGGGCGCACAGGTTTAAGGCACACCCGACGAAGAACGAAGTGGCTTCTCCGATGTCGGCCCCGGTGTGGTCCACGCCGCTGTTGAGTTCTTGTTTGATCAGCTTGATCAAGCCGGAGGGCACGAGGTCGTAATCGTCCATCGCCTCGGGGTAATCGCCGATTGCCGTGGGATCCCCCAGGACGACGAAGATATTGCGCACATCGAGGGCGTGCGCCGCGAGCAGGTCGCCCTGGACGCGCAGCAGATTCCGGCCGCGCGTCGGGAAGTGCAGCACGGATTCGATGCCCACTTCTCGCTGGATCAAATTACACACGGCCCAGGGACTCATGCGCATGCGCGCCATGGGGCTGTCGGCCACGTTGATCACGTCGGCGCCGGCTTCGGCGAGCAACGATGCGCTGGCGAGCAGCTTGTGGGTGGAGAAGCCGCGCGGAGGGTCCATCTCGACTGAAATCACGAAGTGTTGCGATGCCAATTTCGAGGCGAGTTCGGTCGGCTCTGGTGACGCCATCGCCGTTTCTGGTTTGCCATCTGCGCCTGTGGAAGACGGTGATTCGATGCAGGGCGATTCCATGCTGTCCAGGGCGCTGCGCATGGCAGCGATGTGTTCCGGTGTGGTTCCACAGCAGCCGCCGATGATGGAGGCGCCCGCTTCACAAAAGGCGCGGGCATAATCGCCGAAGTAATCCGCCGTGGCGGGATACATGATGCGTCCAGAGACGCGTTCCGGCCAGCCAGCGTTGGGCATCACGCAGAAATGTGCTTCGGGCACCGCCCGGCGCATTTGGCGCAGGATGCGCAGCAGCTGCGCCGGCCCGCTGGAACAGTTGGCGCCGATGACGTCGGCGCCGTAGCCCGCCAAGCGCCTGGCGGCTTGTGTGGGACGGTCGCCCAGCAGCGTGCGGTCGTCGCGCGTGTAGGTAACCGAGGCGATAATAGGTACGTCGCCGATGTCCTTGGCGGCGCGAATGGCTTGATGAACCTCTTCGAGATCGTTGTGGGTTTCGATGAGCACCACGTCCACGCCCGCCTCCACCAGGGCTTCGATCTGTTCGTGAAACGCTTGATAAGCCTGCTCGGGTTTCACGCGGCCGAAGGGCGCCATGTGAACGCCCAACGGTCCTACACTGCCGGTCAGAAGTACCTCCTTGAAGGACGCCTCGATCACCCGCCGGGCGAGTTGGACGGCGGCAGCGTTGATCTCCGCAACGCGGTCCTCTAAGCCGTGGACGGCGAGTTTGTAACGGTTGGCACCGAAGGTGTTGGTCTCGATCAACTCCGCGCCGGCGTCGATGTACTCACGATGGATCTCGGCGATTATGGCCGGCTGGATGAGATTGTATTCATCGAAGCATGTTTCGAGAGATATGCCTTTAACGTGCAGCATGGTGCCCATCGCGCCGTCGGCAAGAACGGGGTTTTTTCGTTCGAGCCAGTGTTGAAAGAGTTCTTTGTCTGCCATTTTCGTCTCGTTGGATGGTTTCGACATGCCAGCGTGGGGCGGATTATACCTCGTCCAATAATTGCTCTACGCGGCTCACGCCGACGCTGTAGTACTTCGCTTTTGGATGATGCAGGATGATCGCCGCGGTCGACTGTTCGGGAATCAGTTGATAGGCCGCGGAGAGCTGCATGCCCAAGGACTGCTGCGCAGGTAACAATTCGAACACCTTGGCGTGATCCTCGAGTTCGGGGATCGCCGGATATCCCCAGGAATAGCGTTTTCCCTGCCCCTCGGCAAGGCCCAGTTCGCGACTGATGTGTCGATGCAGATACTCAGCAGTCGCCTCCGCCGTTTGCACCGCCAGACCGTGCGTGAAGTAACTCTCGCTGTAATCCCCGGCTTGCTGCAGCTCGTTGATGTGGTCGCTGGCCTGCGCACCGACTGTCACGACCTGAAAGGCGACCACATCCATCCTGCCGCTTTCTACAGAAGCGAAGTAGTCACTGAGGCAGAGGCGCTCGCCATCCGGCTGGCGGGGAAAATGAAAACGCGTGAGGATTTGCGGCTGTCCGTCTTCGAACGTTTGGGGATCGTAGATCAGCAGTTCGTCTTCTTGCGCCTGCGCCGGCCAGTAACCGTACACGCCCTGGGGTTTCAACCAACCTTCTTTCAAAGCTTGTTTCTGCATGCGCTGGAGACGATCTTCGAATTCACTTTCCAACGTATCCCATTCCTCGCCGCGCGTGTTCTTGGCGCCCCAGGAGAGACGAAAGAGCTCGTTCTTGAAAAGGTGCTGGAATACGATTTCCAGCGGCATTTCTTCCACAACGCGCGGCCCCCAATGTGGCGCTGTGGGGATTTCCTCGGCCAATTCCACGTCGGATGTGCCAGTCCTAGGCTTTCGCACCCGGGGCGGCCGGCTGATTTCGCGCTCCGCTTCCGCAAGACGATCGGCGACCAGCCGGGCGCGTTGATCGGGATGCTGCAGTTGGTCCATGACGCTGAGCCCCTCGAAGGCATCCTTGCAGTAGAAAACCCCCGGGGCATAGGCTGGGCCGTCTTCGGTGAAGAGGATGCGCCGCCCGAAGCGACGGTTGATCGCCGCGCCGCCAATCAACACGGGAAATTCCAATCTGCGGCGTTGCAGCTCGTTGACAATCAAGGGCATTTGCTTGCTGGTGCTCACGAGCAGGGCGCTCAAACCAATGGCATCGGCGCTGACTTCGACAGCTTTGTCGATGATCACGTTGGCGGGCACCTGTTTGCCGAGATCGTAAACTTGATAGCCGTTGTTAGCGAGAATGGTTTTGACCAGATTCTTGCCGATGTCGTGCACGTCCCCGTATACAGTGGCTAGAACGATGCTGCCTTTGGAAACCCCCTCCTGGCGCTCGAGGAAGGTCTCGACGTGCGAGACGGCCAGCTTCATCACCTCCGCCGACTGCAGCACGAAGGGCAAAATCAGTTCGCCTGCGCCAAAACGGTCACCGACTTCCTTCATGGCCGGCAGAAGCACGGTATTAAGCATCTCCACCGCGCCTTGCGCTTTGTCTTCTGCGGAGAAATCCGAGAGGATTTCGTCGATGTCGGCTTGCACACCTTCCTTGTGGCGGTGCAGGATGCGCCAGTGAATGCGCTCCTGGGCGGTCATGTCTGCGGTGGGATCGATGCTGGTTTCCGCTGTAACGACCACCAATTCAAAGTGCTCGATCAGGCGCTGCAAGGCGTCCGCACGTCGGTTGAAAATCAAATCCTCTGCCAACTGGCGCTCCGCTTCCGGAATCTCCATGTACGGGGTGATGTGCGCCGGGTTGACGATGGCCATGTCCAGACCGGCCTGCACGCAGTGGTAGAGCATGACGCTGTTGAGCACAGCCCTGGCCGGCTTGCTCAAACCGAAGGATACGTTGGAGACTCCGAGGGAAGTGAATACGCCGGGGAGTTCGGCTTTGATACGGCGAATGCCTTCAATGGTCTCGGTGGCCGAATCGGCGAATTCGGGATCCCCGGTGGCCAGTGTGAAGGTCAGGGCATCGAAGATCAAGTCCTCGGGCCGCAAGCCGATTTCGTCTACTGCGAGAGCGAGTATCTTCTTGGCGATTTCGAGTTTACGCTCGGCCGTTTTGGCCATGCCGGCTTCGTCGATGGTGAGGGCGATCACCGCGGCGCCGTGATCGAGGGCCATCCGCAGCACGCTTTCGATCTTCTCTCGGCCGGACTCGAGGTTAACCGAGTTGAGCACGCAGCGTCCCGGGGCGGCTTTCAACGCCGCCCGCATGACGTCTGGTTCGGTAGAGTCGATCACCAGCGGCGCTTCGACACTCATGGATAACTTGTGCACGATCTGCTGCATCGTGTCGGCTTCGTCGTCGCGCTCGGTCAGCGCCACGCACACGTCCAGGGCGTGGGCGCCGCGTGCGATCTGCTGGCGCCCGAGCGTCACGATGGCGTCGATGTCCCTGGTAAGGATCCATTCTTTCGCCTTGCGCGAACCCTGGGTGTTGATGCGTTCTCCAATGAGCAGCGGCGGCGGCTCTTGACGCATGGCGATGGATTGCAGTGCGGAGGAGAGCCGCGCCGGGGATTGCGCCGGCCTGGGAGGATGGTCTCGGCCGTGCAGCGCCTCGACGAGCGGTTTGAGGTGAGTGGGCGTCGTTCCACAACAGCCGCCGACGATACTGATGTTGTGTTTCTCGACAAAATCCAGCATATCCGCCACGAATGGATCGGGTTCGAGCGGATACACCGCCTCGCCGTCCACGTTGAGTGGAAGTCCGGCGTTGGGGATGCAGGACACCGGCAGGGCGGCATGTTCGCCCAGGTAGCGGATCGGTTCGCGCATATGTTCGGGCCCTGTGGAGCAGTTCAAGCCGATCACGTCTATCGGCAGGTGCTCGAGGGTGGTCAACGCGGCCGAAATGTCGGTGCCCAGCAGCATGCGCCCGGAGGTGTCCAGCGTGACCTGGGCCTGGATGGGGAGCAACTCCCCGGTTTCTTCGAAAGCCTTGTGAATGCCGTGGATGGTGGCTTTCACTTCAAGGATGTCTTGTGCGGTTTCGATCAGCAGTACGTCGACACCGCCCTGAATCAGGCCCACGGCCTGTTCACGGAACACGTCGACCAGCTCGTCGAAAGTGATGTCTGAGAGGTCGGGATCGTCCGCCGAGGGGAGTTTGCCGGATGGACCCATCGAGCCGGCGACGAAGCGTGGTTGCCCGGGTGTGCCGTATTCGTCCGCCAACCGCCGCGCCAGCGACGCGGCAGCCTGGTTGATCTCGATCACTCGCTCCGCCAAGCCAAATTCCGCCAGCGTGATGCGGTTGGAGCGGAAGGTGTCGGTCTCGATCACATCGACGCCGACTTCGAGGAAGGACCTGTGCACCGCTTCGACGGCGTCGGGTTTGGTGAGCACGAGCACGTCGTTGCAGCCTGCGTAGCTTTCACCGCCGAAGTCGTCTGCGCTGAGCTGCATGGCCTGCAGGCTGGTGCCCATGGCGCCGTCGTAGACCAGGACGCGTTCTGCGAGAGCGTCCAGGTAGCGGCGGTTGGTGTAGCGGCGTTGGTCCAAGATCGTTGCTCCTTGTTCGGATGAAAAGAAACCCCTTCAGGAAGAAGGGGCTGACTTGCATGCGCAAACGTTCCCTCATCTTCCAGAAGACCGGCTTGCGGCGGGCCTTCTGCCGGAGTTGGCACCATCCATTGGTGGTTGCCGAGGCTTCACAGGGCCGGTCCCTCCGCCTCTCTCGATGAGCGACCGGCGAGTCAACGCCGGTCTATTCGGATAACGTTTGTCAGTTTACCACGTCCGCGCTGCGGATGTCAATTAATTGGATGGTCAAAGGGGGGCAGCGCCTCGTCAGCGCCACCCCCCTGGCGGCAGATGAATTATGGCGTGCAGGGATCTCCGGGGACGGCGCCGTCGGGGCAAGGAACGGTACACACCGGGTCTCCGCCCCTTTCGGATTGGACCAGGCAACCGAGGATGGGGGTCTTCGTCGGCAGCGGAGCGGGAATGTAGACCTTGGTGCCGTCGACGTCCCCCTCGGTCTCGACGATAGCCCGCAGAATCCAGCAGATTCCATTCCAATCCGGGTTGTTGATCACCAACCAGGTTCCCTCCTGATTGCGGCCGATCACTTCGGCGCTTTCGCCCGCCAGCAGGTAGCCGGCATCTTCGTAATCGGTGCTGTCGCCTTTGCGGCAGGTGGTGTTCTGGGGGGCGAAGAGCATGGGCACGAGCGGCTCGGGCGTGGGTGTTGCGGTAGGTTCTTGCGTGGGTTGTTCGTCTGCAGAGGACGTATCACCGCCTTCGCTTTCGAGTTCGAAAGCGCCGGTGTCACAAGCGCTTCCCGAAGGTTGCGGTCTCGAGACGCCGCGTTGATCCTGCGCCACCGCAGCGGCGGCAACATCGCTGCAGTCGGTGACAAGATTGAAAGCGATACTGGTGGATGAGATGGCGAAGGTCGGTGTGAAACCACCATTATCGCTGAAGCTGCCCAGCATCGGATCCATGTTGATCGAAATACCGGGGCAATCACCGACATTGTCAATATTTTCACCGAGGGCCTGGAAGGATCCACCTCCAATATCACAATTTTCCTGCATGCCGGGATCATACAAAATGCTGTTCTTGATCTGCGTGTTTCCGACGATTTGGAATATCGATTTGCCTCTATCGGCGCTCCCGGCCTTCAACGTTGCGAAGCTTAAGGAAAGATCGCCAACGTTCAAGATGTTGGCGCCATTTTGGGACACAATGTTCGAGGAAAACGAGACGTTGGTTGCGATGACCTGTCCATGGTTAATGATTGCGCCTCCATGATAAGCGATGTTTGAGTCAAAGGCGGATTCCTGAATTGTCGCGGTGCCCTGGTTGTATATGGCTCCGCCCGTAGCGTACATGCCCAGCGTGTAATTCTGGATGAAGTAAGTTTCGCTGATGTCTACGCTTCCGGCTTCATTATAGATGCCACCGCCGTGTCCAGGACTTCCCGCGGGAGGTTGAAGGCCAGCGGTGTTGTTCTCGAAGGTGATTTCGTCCCTTAGGGTGAGGTCCCCGTTATGACTGTAGATCGCGCCGCCATTTTGCGCACAACCGTTCAGCTCGAAAAGGGTGCTGGCGATGTCGAAACGACCGTTCCAGATGTAGATCGCCCCGCCGTTGCTGGGTGAGGTAGAATTTTGGACCATCGCTGTGTTCTCATGGAAGGTATTTCCGCCGAGGGTAAAGCGGCCGTCTTCGGCGTAGATGGCGCCGCCATGCGAGCGAGATTCATTGTTGAGGAAGGACACGTTGTAGAAGGCGAACTGCGCTTCGGCGCTTTCGCTGTAAAGCGCGCCGCCCTGCCAGGCGATGTTTTCACGGAAGGTCGTGTGGTTGAGAGTCATGGGGATGCCGACGTCCCCGGCGCTGAAGATAGCTCCACCTTGGTATGCGTGGTTGTCCAGGAAAATCGTGTCCTGATCGGAAGTGACGGTTCCGCGGTTGAAAATCGCGCCTCCGACGGTTTGACTGAGATTGGCTTCCAGGGTTACCTGATTCAAGGTGAGTCCACCTCCGTCGTTATAGATCGCGCCGCCGCCGGGATCGACTTCATCTGGATTTTCCTCGCTTCTGCCGCCGTATAAGCTCATTTCGTCTAACCGCAAACCGCCTTCAGCGGTAATGAAGAAGAAGCGAAATTTGTGGTTCGCCGATGGAGAACGTTGCAGCAGCGCTGCGTTGCCGTTGATGCGCATATTCGTGGTGATGATCGGGAGTGCGTTGTAGCCGTGACCGCCGTCGTCGTTATCCGCGGAATTGAAGGTGTAGGTGCAATTCGGATCGAGATGGATGATGGTGGTGTCGTTGTTTGCGTTGGCTGTATTAATGGCGTTGACCAGGTCGTTCACGCTGCAGTTGACATTGATTTCGGAGGGTGGGTTGCAGCCGGCAAGCAGGATAGTGATGAACAAGGCTGTAAATATCAAGGCGCTGGATTTCATTTTTATATTCATTGCAATCCCTCTCTTTTCTCTTCATGGAACGTAGAAGAGAACCATCTCTCAAGGGGAATGTGCTGGCAAAGCGAGTGGTTCGAAGCCCCTCCTACACCTTATAACGAAATCTTCATACAACTTGTGACACATTGATTGTCCATCTTGAGTGCTGCGATATAACCATTCAATTGAGGTCAACATGTTAAGTGACCGGGACGGAGCGCATTGACAAAATGGGTCGTCTATGATATTCTAATAATAGAATATTATAGTATTAGGATAATGAGATGACCAACGCAAAACTGGCGATATTGAGTCTGGTGGCGGAAAAACCCCGGCATGGCTACGAAATCGAAAGCGTGATCGAGGAACGCGGCATGCGCGAGTGGACAGAAATCGGTTTCTCCTCGATTTACTACCTGCTTAAGAAACTGGAGGGCGAAGGCCTGCTTGAGGGGAGTCTGGAGGCGGCCGAGCGCGGCCCGGCGCGTAAAGTCTATCGGGCAACAGCTGCCGGACGTAAAGTGCTGAAGGAGGGCGTATTGGAAGCGCTCTCGATTCCGCAACCATGCTACAGCCCGCTGCAGCTGGGGCTGGCCAACCTGCCGGGAATCACGCCGGCGGAGGCGCTCATCTCGCTGCATCAATATAACCAGGCGTTGTTGGAACGCCTGGCGCGCGTGCAGGAACGCCGGGAATCCCAGCGTCCGCTACCCTACTTCGTGGAGGCGATGTTCGAGCTTTCGGTCACGATGATCGAAGCCGAGCGGCAGTGGATCGAGCAATTCATCCAGCAAGTGGAGACAGAGGAAGATGGCAAAAATTGACTTCAAGAAGCAGATGAAAGATATATACAACCCACCCAAAGGGAAGTTTTCCGTGGTGCAGGTCCCCGTGCTGAATTACATCATGATCGACGGGCAGGGAGACCCCAACACGGCGCTGCCCTATCAGCAGGCCGTCGAGGCGCTCTATGCCACGGCGTACAAGCTCAAGTTCATGAGCAAGAACGAACTGGACAAGGATTACGTCGTTCCACCGCTGGAAGGATTGTGGGGATCGGAAGAGATGCAGGAAAAACTTGCCGGAGCCGGGGATGCGCGCGAGTGGTTGGAACTGTTCAAGGCATCGGAGCGGGATGAGTGGTTGTGGACGATGATGATCATGCAGCCGGCCTGGATCACGGCGGAGATGGTCGCACAAATCCGTGGAGAAGTCGGGAAGGCGAAAGATCTTCCCGCGCTGGAGAAGCTGCGTTTCGATTCATACCACGAAGGTCTTTCGGTCCAGACCCTGCACGTCGGGCCGTACGCCGACGAGGGTCCCGTGTTGGCCGAGATGCATCTCGATTTCATTCCCAACAACGGCTACGTCGAAACGGGGAAACACCACGAAATCTATCTGAGCGATCCGCGCAAGACGGCTCCTGAGAAGCTGAAGACAGTTCTCCGGCAGCCGGTTAAGGAGATTAACGATGTCGATTAAACCTTTGGAAGGTTTTAAATCCTTGGAGACCCATCACTGCGTCACCGGTTCGATGCTGCACGTCTATCACTACAACGATCATCCCCTCAGTGAGGACATGCTGCTGGGCATCGGCTCGGGGCTCGGGTTCTTCTATTGGCATCAAAAGGGCATGATCCCCATGTTCCTCGGCCGCGGCAACGTGCATCGACCGGGTGTGGAAGGTTTGGAGATCACCACGGGGCGACGCACCGGTGTGCGGGTGGAACGCTTCCGCACCAGCAGCCGCAAGAAAGCCGATCAAGCGTTGTTGGATTCCATGCGGGCGGACCAACCACTCATGATCCACGTCGACATGGGCTTTCTGCCCTATTTCGATCTTCCGGATGATTACCACTTCGGCCAGCACGTCGTGGTTGTCTGTGGGTATGACGCCGCGAGTGAGGAAGTTCTGCTCGCGGATCGTGATGCAGCGCTGCACCCGGTTTCCATGATGGACCTGGCAGCAGCCCGCGGGTCGACGTACAAACCCTTCCCTCCTGAAAATACCTGGTACAGCTTTGATTTCAAGCAGAAACGGATGCCGAATCCGGAGGATGTGCGGCAAGCGATCGGTGAGGTGTGTGCAACGATGCTCGAAGGCCCGATTACCAACATCGGGGTCAAGGGGATCCGCAAGGCAGCCAAAATGGCGCTGAATTGGCCGGGTAAGATGACCCCTGAAGAACTAAGCTGGGCGTGTTTTAACAACTACATTTTTATCGATGCAGAAGGTGGTACGGGCGGCGGTATCTTTCGCTACATGTACGGACGTTTTCTGGCGGAAGCGGCGGAGATCACGGGGCAGCCGCGCCTGGCTGAGATCGGGCGGGAACTGCACGCCGTTGGCGATACGTGGCAGGCCGTGGCGCAAATATTCAAACACGGCGCGGAGATCGATGATCCAGCTTCGATCCTGCCGGAAACGACCGATCCGTTGATGGAGATCGCGGAAGTGGAAGAGTCGCTCTGGATTGAACTTCGTGACTTGGCCGCCGTTTGACCGTTGAGCCCTGATATGCAAAACTGGATATCCGTTTTCTTCTGCCTCGATAAGTTGTAGGTCTCTGCTACAATTACGGCGTGGGAACGCTGTACCTGGTCGCCACCCCCATCGGCAATCTGGAAGACATCACGCAGCGCGCGATCCGCACGCTGCGTGACGTGCGCTGCATCGCTGCGGAAGACACGCGGCACACCGGTAAATTGCTCAACCGCTATCAAATCGAAACCCCGCTGATCAGCTATCACGAACACAGCAAGCGCACCCGCATCGAGCGCGTTTTAGGCGAACTCGAGGCGGGTGATGTGGCGCTGGTTTCCGACGCCGGAACGCCGGGCCTTTCCGATCCGGGATTCCGTTTGGTTCGGGCGGCATTGGAGGCGGGGCACACAGTGAGTCCCGTTCCCGGGCCCTCGGCGCCGATCGCGGCGCTGGTTGCATCCGGACTGCCTACAGATTCCTACATTTACCTGGGTTATTTACCGCGTAAAGCTTCGGAAAGACGCAGCGTACTTAAAAGTCTGGCCGACGAAACGCGCACGCTGATCCTCTTCGAGGTGCCACACCGCCTGCGGCAGGCTTTGGACGACATGATTTCGGTCTTCGGAAACCAGCGCCCTGTCGCCGTATGCCGGGAGTTGACCAAGATGCATGAGGAGATTCTGCGAGGCTCGCTGCAGACAATGCGTGAGCATTTCAGCGAAGTCGAACCGCGCGGAGAGTTCACCCTGGTGATCGGCGCTGCGCCGCAGGAAGAACGGTGGTCGCCGGACAAAGTCCAGGCGGAAGCAGCCCGGCGCATGGATCGAGGAAGCAGCCCATCGCAAGTGGCGCGGGAAATTGCGCTCGAGTCGGGTTGGTCCAGACGTGAGGTATATCAGTTAATCATGGAGGAGAAATGAAGCTGGACGATCTGCAACGTTTTCAATCGTACGACCCTGAGGGATTGCTGGCGAAGATAGACGCCCTTCCGGATCAACTGCAGGAAGCCTGGGACCTAGGGCGAAAACTACCCTTGGGGGACATTTCCGGTGTGCGGCGGATCATCATCGCCGGCATGGGTGGTTCTGCAATCGGGGGCGATTTGCTCGCTGCTTACGCTGCGCCGATGTGCGCTGCGCCCATTCAAGTCTGGCGCGATTACGATCTACCCGCGTACGCCGATAGCCGGGAAACTCTGGTCATCGCCTCCTCCTTTTCGGGCAACACGGAAGAGACGATTTCGGCGCTGGAGCGCGGCGTGGAAACGGGGGTCCAGCCGCTGGTCGTGGCCACGGGTGGAAAGTTGGCCGAGCGAGCCGAATCGCTCGGTATTCCGCTTTGGCGTTTCGATCATCCCGGCCCGCCGCGGGCGGTGGTGGGCTTCTCCTTCGGTTTGCTCCTGGCGGCGATCAGCCGCCTGGGATTGATCCCCGATCCGGAAACGGAGGTCTTGGACGCCGTGGCGGCCATGCGAGAGCAGCAATCCCGGTTGCGCGCCGAGATCCCCGTCGCAGAAAACCCGGCAAAACGTTTGGCCGGGCAGCTGATCGACCGTTGGCCGACGATCATCGGCGCGGAATTTCTGGCGCCCGTTGCGCGCCGATGGCGAACGCAGATCGCCGAGTTATCCAAGGCTGTGGCGCAGTTCGAATTTCTGCCGGAAGCGGATCACAACATGGTGGCCGGTGTCGTGAATCCGGAAGCGCTGCTCGCAAAGACGGCGATTATCTTTCTGCGTGCTGCCCACAATCACCCGCGGAACCTGGCGCGCATTGACGTAACCAAGGAAATCATGATGGTGGAGGGTTTCAACACAGATGTCGTCGAAGCCCGAGGTGAGACTCTCCTGGCGCAGCAATGGACGGCGCTGCACTTCGGGGATTACGTAGCCTATTATATGGCCATGGCGTATGGCGTAGATCCTACACCGGTGGCCGCAATTGAGGATCTGAAGGTGCGGCTTCGGGAATTTTCGGGGTCGAAGGCGAAATGAGAACCCGCATGTCCAGCGTGCGGCGATCCTTCGTCGGCGGCGCGGCTTTGTTTCTGGCGCTGGTGGCGCTCTTTTTGCTCGCCACGCCCCGCGTCGTGCAGATCGTGCCGCGAGACGGCAGCGTCGATGTATCATCGAAGCGTGCGCTTCAAATTACTTTTACCCATGAGATGGACAGAGAAAGCGTTGAATCTCGTATTTTCATCGATCCAGATGTGGCCGGGCGCTTTAGCTGGGAAAGTCGAACACTGACGTTCGAGCCGGATGAGAGTTGGCCTGAAGGCACCCTGGTGAGCTTGCGATTGGAATCCGGAGCGAGTGCTAAGATTCTCCTGCCGATGCTGCGCAGCTATTCCTGGTCCTTTCAAATCGCGGAGCGGCGGATTGTATACCTGTGGCTGGAAAGCGGTCCAGCGGATCTCTATCTCCGCCATCTGACGGAAGATGATCCTGTGCGCCTCACTCAAAGCGGTTCGGGCATTCTCGATTACAGCTTGAGTCCGGACGGGGATACGCTTGTCTACTCGGCGTTGTGCGAAGACGGCAGCACCGAGCTGCGAGAGCTTTCGCTTTCGACGGCGCAGGATCGGTTGTTGTATGCATGTCCGCAAGGCGATCACTGTCAGGAGATTGCCGTCGAACCCCATGGGAAGCGGATTGCCTTCGAGCGTTTTGGTTTCGCAGCCGGGCATGGTGGGCAGCCGTTTCCGGGACCGAGCGGCGTGTGGGTGTTGAATCCGGACGCCGGGGAAGAGGTGTTTCCGATTGGAGATGTGGATCACGCCAGATCCAACCCCGACTGGTCGACGAGCGGTCGGCTGGCGTACTACGATGATACCTTGAAGGCGATCGCCCTCGTGGATGTTGAAAACAGCCTGGCTGAAAAGCCGTTCAACTTCATTCCCAACGATCTCGGGCTGAATGGCGCCTGGTCGCCGGACGGTCAGGAATTGGTCTATGCGTCCATCGTGATCCGGGAAGGCGACTCCACGGGTGATTCACAGGTGGACTTCTACAGCCATATCTACCGCATGGACGTGGCTTCGGGCAGCATTTTTGATCTCACGGGTGATGAAGCGGGGCAGGTCGAGGACGCTGCACCGATCTACTCCCCGGACGGAAAGTGGATCGCCTTCACTCGCAAATACCTCGATAGCGATCGCTGGACACTCGGCCGGCAGTTGTGGGTCATGCGCGCCGATGGATCGGATCCCAGGCAATTGACCGCGGAACCCAATTTGCACGTGTCCTCCGTCGTGTGGAGTCACGATGCTCGCATGCTGACCTTTGTGCGCAAGAATCAGGCAGACCTCGCCCAACCGATTGAAATTTGGGTGATCGGCGTCGATGGCGGGGGAGAAGAACTGCTGGTCGAAGGAGGCTATGCACCGCAATGGGTTCCGTAGCGAGGCGGACAGCCAAACCGAAAGACGGCTTTTCTCGTAGGAGGTACGCATGGCGGATGTAATCCGTCTACCCATTCAAACGAGCGATGGGCGCCCCTTGATGCACAAGTTCTACCGGCAGGTTCAGGAAGCGGAAGGTTTGATCGTCCTTCTGCCGGGAGGCAACTACGGCGTGGATGGGCCGATGTTGTACTACCTTAGCGAGATGCTGCAGGCATCCGGTTGGGATTCGTTCGCCGTGACGTATGGTTACCAAACGCGCATGGAAGAACTATCTCTGGAGACCATCCCCGGGCTGGTCGGTGAATGCATCGCCGCGCTTCAACACGTACTCTCCGAGCGAAGCTATCCCCGCATTGGATTGGCTGGAAAATCGATCGGCGCCAGTGTGGTTGCCCACATTTGCCAGGTAGAATCCGCTTTCGCTGCGGCGCGTATCGCCTTGCTCAATCCGCCGTTTGGGCATCCGTTTTTCGATTCCACTTTTCTGGAGACTGCACAGCCTGCTTTCCTGGCGACCGGCACGGCGGATCGTTTTTACGATGAGGCGGCTCTCGAAAATTTACGTGCCGCGCGAGCGTTTGAGTTGTATGTCGTCAACGACGCCGATCACAGCATGGACGTGGTGGGGAATCTCGAGGCTTCCGTGGAAGCCATGAAGCAAGTCGTCACAAAGGCCGTTGCGTTCTTGACGAACGAGTAATCATTCTCGACAACGAAAAGGCGCGGTTATGCATTGCGCGATCCTCACTCGACAAGTTGCTCGGCGAGGCCTGGGTTTGATCTGATTGCGCAATGCTTTCAAAGTACCCATCTTGTAGGTTATCGTGGAAGGAGGAATGAAATATATGTCAACGAACCCTGTAAATCTTGGTGTTCGCTTTTTGCTGGAAATGGCTGCGCTGTTGATTCTCGGTTCGTGGGGTTGGCATCAGGGAGACAGTCTTTTACGCTATCTTCTCGCGTTAGGCGTTCCCCTATTGGCGGCTTCCCTTTGGGGGACCTTCGCCGTTCCGAATGATCCCAGCCGATCCGGTCGCGCGCCCGTTCCAATCCCCGGTTATCTCCGGCTGTTACTCGAGTTCATCTTTTTCGGTGCTGCGGTTTGGATGTTGGCTGCACTGACGTCGAACGTAAGCCCTTGGATATTGGGAGCGGTTGTCGTGCTGCACTATGTATTTTCCTACGATCGTGTCGCCTGGCTGCTCAGACAATGACCGGGCAGGGATGGAAACGCTCGGGACGATTAGCCTTATCGGCCCAGTCGTCCAGAATCGGTTTTTTATGCTGTTTCTACGCATTCAAATCGCATATACTCGAGGAGCCTGGATATGCGGAAAATTCAAGCAGCAATCAGTGTAATCACATAGGAGGGGAAAATACGATGAAGAATCAAAAAAACCCTCGCATTTGGACGACCAGGACGTTCAACCGTTTGTCCCCCTACTATGACAGATTCATGAAGCTATTCTTCCCCATCGGTGAAACCGGGCGCGAGAAAATCGTGGAGAAACTGACCGCCGGTTCGGTTCTCGACGTGGCTTGCGGCACAGGGACGCTGTTGGAGATGGCCGTTGAAAAAGGGCTGAAGTGTTACGGTATGGATCTCTCCAAAGGTATGCTTGCACAGGCGCAGCGTAAGGTACCAAACGCCAGATTCCAGCGGGGGAGTTATTATCGATTGCCTTACGCTGCGGGCACCTTCGATCAAGTCGTTGCGACGAACGCGCTCAGTAGTGACTCGATCGATGCCGGAGAAGCGCTGCATGAAATGGTCCGCGTGTGCAAGACAGGAGGAAAAGTCTTCATCGCGGAGTGGCCGAAAGCGGTGGAGGAATCAATAACCGAGAGGATCCTGGTTTGGTTTGCGAAACTCAACGATGATGCCCCAAAAGATTTTTTTGGGATATTCCGTGAAATGGGATACGAGCCGGAAGTCGATGTTCTTGATAAGCGGTACTATATATTCACCATTCGGAAGTAATTGCGATAAAAAAATCGAGAAGGCACAGGACGATGCAGAAGCCAAAGCTGGGTATCCTGCATCCGGATTCCATGGGCGTCTCGACTGCGGTGTCGGCGCAGCAATCCAACTGAGAGTTTACAATATATCTACAGGTAGAATAATCAATGCTGGATTTGGATCTACTACGTAAAATCGGCTGGAGGATACACGTATGCGTGATAAAAGTGGATGGGTGAATAGCGTGATCGGAATTGCCGTGATCGGGAGCGCAATCACCGGTGTTGCCGCGCTTCTCGTTGCTCTGGCATCCGCGCTGAGTGGCGATTGGATGGCGGCGGGTACCTGCCTCATCGCCGCTGCCTTGGCGTTTGGCCTATTGGCAGGCGCATTTCTTGGTGGCCAGCCAAAGCCAGGGATGTGAGACACGGTACGTTAGCGATAGGTATAATCCATTCGCTGTTTCTGGATAATAAGTATTCACGCCGTAAAATCGCCGATTTCCGGATTGACTGCCTGGAGTAGATCATCCCGTTGGAGAATGATGCCTGCGTTGCGTATCCCGGCGCCGATGGAGATGGTTTCGTGGTCCATGATACGGCGGTCGGCGAGGATGCGTATGGGTCGGGGCAGGCCGAAGGGCGAAACCGCGCCCGTCTCGTATCCAGAAACCTGGCGCACTTCGTCCGCCTCCGCCGTCGTTATGCGTGAAACCCCCAGGTAATGCCGCAGTTTTTGCCAGTCGACTTTTCCCGGACCGGGCATGAGCACCAGGATGTACTTTTCATTTTCGAGTCGAAATACCAGACTGCGCACGATTTGATCCGGCAGCAGCCCTCTCTCGCTCGCTGCCTGTTCGAGCGAACGCAGCGGCGTGGAGTGGAGGTGCAGGCGATAGGGGATGTCGAACGCATCCAGGGCCTGTGTGACAGGTGTTTGTTTCATATACGATTAGATATTCTATCGCAGAGAAACGAAAAGTCCCTGCAGCATGTTTTTCATGTTATCTGCTATAATACGCCGGTCGCTCGGATCTGAAGGACCGAGACGAAAAAAGTTCGACCTTTATGCATACCGCCCCGGGTCCAGGCGGAAACCCTCGGACCGTTGGGCATCTCACTCAAGGGAGGAGATAGCCGTGTCAGAATCATCCGAATCCGTTAAACGCAAGAAAATAACCACACGTACCTTCCAGCAGAAAAAGGCGCGCGGCGAGCCGATCACCGTGCTCACGGCCTACGACTACGCCACCGCACTGGCCGTAGACCTGGCAGAGATCGATGCCATCCTGGTCGGAGACTCGCTGGGCATGGTGGTTCTGGGCTACGAGAACACCTTGCCGGTGACGATGGACGAGATGCTGCATCACTGCAAGGCCGTGGCCAGGGGCGCCAAGTATCCGCTCTTGATTGGCGACATGCCGTTCATGTCCTATCAGGTTTCAGTCGAAGAAGCGGTACGCAATGCAGGACGCTTCCTCAAGGAAGCGGGGATGGACGCTGTGAAGCTGGAAGGCGGGCGCGAGCGTGTCCCGGTGATCGAGGCCATCGTTGCCGCGGGAATTCCGGTGCAGGGGCACCTCGGCCTCACGCCGCAGTCGGTGCATCAATTTGGGGGATATCGCGCCCAGGGCAAATCGGCGCAGGCCGCCAAACGGCTGCTCGAGGATGCCTTGCTGCTGCAGGAAGCCGGCTGCTTTTCTATCGTCTTCGAAACGATTCCCACGCGCCTGGGCCGTTTGATCTCGGAGCGGCTGGAAATTCCCACGATCGGCATCGGCGCGGGAGCCGCTTGCGACGGGCAGGTGCTGGTCTCGCACGACGTGCTGGGACTCTTCGAGCGCTTCACCCCGCGTTTCGTGAAAAAGTACGCCGACCTGCACGGTGAAATGGTAAGAGCCTTCGCTGCCTATAACAGCGACGTGACGAGCGGCCGCTTTCCAACGGACGAACACAGCATCGAGATGCCGGATGAGGAGTGGGAAGCGCTGACTGCGCTGCTCGATGACTGAGAGACGGAATTATGGGGCGTGAGTCGGTCTTGATCGCCGGGACCGGTGCACTGGCGTGCTACTTCGCCGCACGCCTGGCGCCGCATGTCGAAGTCACGCTGCTGGGCACATGGCTGCAGGGGATCGCCGCGCTCCAGGAGAGCGGCGTGCAGCTGGTTGCAGCAGATGGTGAAGCAGGTTCCTACAAAGTGCGCGCCACGAACGATCCGGCGGATTGCGTGGGGCACGCCTGCGCCCTGGTTCTGGTGAAATCCTGGCAGACCGAGCGTGCGGCTGAGCAATTGACTGCTTGTTTGGATGAGGATGGCGTGGCGCTGACGCTGCAAAACGGTTTGGGCAATTACGATATCCTTCGGTGCATCCTCGGCCGATCGCGGGCGGCGCAAGGGGTGACGACCACAGGCGCAACCTTATTGGGACCGGGCCGTGTTCGTGAGGGTGGAAAAGGGGCCATCCTCGTCGCCGAGCATCCGCGAGCGGCAGCGTTGGTCGACTTGTTGAAGACGGCGGGCTTTGCGGTTGAAATTGTCACAGACATGGAAAGCGTGCTCTGGGGGAAGATGGTCGTCAATGCGGCGATCAATCCGCTGACGGCGATCCTGGGGGTTCCCAACGGAGTCTTGCTGGAGCGCCCGCATGCGCGCAGGTTGATGCAGGCTGTTGCAGCGGAAGTGGCTGCCGTGGCGCGGGCTCGCGGCGTTTCTTTGCCCTACGATGATCCGATCGCACAAGTGGAACGGGTTGCACACCAGACTGCAGAAAACCGCTCCTCCATGCTGCAGGATGTCACCCGGGGCGCGCCGACCGAAATCGACGCCATCAACGGTGCCATCGTGCAAGCGGCTGAGGAAATGAACCTGGACGTGCCGGTCACAAAAACACTCTGGCACTTGATTCACGGCATGATTTCGGGCAATCAGGGAGAGGTGTGATGAGAATCGTGGAGAGCATACTAGAACTACGAACAGCACGCGGGCAACTCGAATCGCCATTAGGCTTCGTACCGACGATGGGGTTCCTGCACGAAGGGCACCTGTCGCTCGTGCGTCAGGCGCGTCAGGAATGCGGAAGCGTCGCGGTGAGCATTTTCGTCAATCCCACGCAGTTCGGACCGCAGGAGGATTTGGCCGCCTACCCGCGGGATCTCGAACGCGATCTGGGACTTCTCAAAGCCGAAGGGGTCGATCTGGTTTGGACGCCGACGACGGCGACGATGTATCCGGACGGCTACCAGACCTGGGTGTCGGTCGAAGAATTAACGCAGCACCTGGAGGGTGAGCAGCGGCCGGGGCATTTTCGCGGCGTGACGACGATCGTGGCGAAATTGTTCAACGCCGTGGGGCCCGATCGGGCCTACTTCGGGCAAAAAGATGCCCAGCAGGCGACGGTGATTCGCCGCATGAGCGCCGATTTGGATTTTCCCATTCAGATCGTCGTTTGTCCAACCGTGCGGGAAGCGGACGGTCTGGCAAAGTCGAGCCGCAACACGTACTTAAACGAAGCACAACGAAAGGCCGCGACGGTGCTTTTTCGCTCGCTGAATGCAGCCGTGCAGGCATTCGAAAGCGGGGAGCGCAAGGCGCAAACGCTGCGGGAGACGATGTCGACGGTGCTTGCCGGAGAGCCGTTGGCGGAGGTGCAGTACATATCTGTGGCCGATCCGGACACCCTGGAAGAATCGTCGGGAGAGATCACACGGGCACTGCTTTCGATGGCCGTTTTCATTGGCAAGACGCGTTTGATCGACAACATGCTGGTTGGAGAGTGATTGTAGAGCTGAGGAGAGAGAATCATGCTGTTAGCCATTGACATCGGCAACACGAACATCACCCTGGGCCTGTATCAGGCTGCAGAAATGAAAGCAGCCTGGCGTTTGGCGACGGCGCACGAACGCATGCCCGACGAGTATGGACTGCAGATGTTGGGACTGCTGCAGCACGTCGAACATGGACCGGACGTTGTGGACGGGGTGGTGATGGCTTCGGTGGTGCCGCCGCTCACGGGTACCTTTCAACAGGCGTGCAAGGAATACATCGGCCAGACGCCGTTGGTGGTCGATGCCGGCGTGAAAACCGGTGTGCGCATCCGCTACGAGGATCCGAAGGCTGTCGGCGCCGACCGGGTGGTCGACGCGGCGGCGGTGCAGCACTTGTATGGCGGCCCGGCGTGCGTCGTAGATTTCGGTACCGCGACCACGTTCGACGCCATTTCCGCCGAGGGGGACTATCTGGGGGGAGCCATCGCGCCGGGAATCGGAATCGCCGCAGAGGCACTCTTTCAACGCACGGCGAAGCTGCCGCGCGTGGAACTCTCCCGACCCCCGGCGGCGATCGGTAAGAACACCGTCCATGCCATGCAGTCCGGCCTGCTGTATGGTTATGTGGGTCTGGTGGAAGGCATGGTGGACCGCTTCCGAGCCGAGTTGGGTCCTAAGATGAAGGTTATTGGCACGGGGGGATTGACCGAGATCATCGCAGCAGAAACGACTGTGATTCAAATCGTTGCCCCATGGCTCACGCTCGATGGTTTGCGCCTCATCTGGGAAATAAACTGCTGATTTACCTGTTTTCGCAGCGGACCGAATCGAAGTCCAGTGTAGATAACTGGGCCGGTCCTTGGTACACTTCTGCTTTGTAACCGAGGAGAAGCGCATGAATCGCACTAGAGCCCACGCCGGAGAAGATGTACCTTCAGTGGAAGGACGCCCGGATGCGGCGCGCAAGCAGGATGCACAGGAAACGATCGATCCCGCCGGGTTGATCAGCCTGATGATCGTATACCTCGCCTACGGCAGCACGTACCTGGCGATTCGCGTCGCCGTGCGTCCCGGCGGGGGTTTTTCACCGTTCACCCTCGGTTTCATGCGTCTGGTTCTGGCAGGCATCATTCTCCTGGTTTGGGGTGTGATGCGCAGGAAGCGCATGCTGCCACTGCGAGAGGAATGGCCCGTGCTCATCGGATCGGGGGTTCTCTTTTGGACCATCGCCAACGGGCTTGTGGGGTGGGCGGAAATGCGTGCCGCTTCGGGATTGGCGGCGCTGATCGTCGCCTTTACACCGATTTGGGTGGCTTTTATCGAATCTTTGATCGACCGTCGCCCACCGTCGTTTTTACTCTTCTTCTCGTTGCTGCTTGGATTTGGCGGCATCGTTCTCTTGAGTGTCCCTTCGCTGCAATCCGGTGTGCAGGCCGATCTGTACTCGCTGATCGCGCTGCTCGGCGCTTCCTGCAGCTGGGGGCTCGGTTCCGTGCTTCAAAGCAGACGCAAGGTTAGTCTCTCGCCGGAGGTGAGTTCGGGGTATCAGCAGCTTATCGGCGGCCTTGGTTTCATCATCAGCATTCTCCTCGCCGGCGACAGGTTGCCCACACCGACGGGCGAAGCCTGGGTGGCCTGGGGATATCTCGTACTGGTTGGCTCGGTTTTGGGGTTCACGGCATTCACGCAGGCTCTCAAGCTCCTGCCTTCCAGCGTGGCCATGACCTACGCGTATGTAAATCCGGTGATTGCGGTCATATTGGGGGCGGTCATCTTGGGCGAGGAGATCACGCTGTGGACGTTTGCGGGCGCGAGCTTGGTGCTGCTGGGGGTAGCAGGCGTTTTCCGGGAGCGTTATGGCGGCATCTCGTAGGACGAAGCGTCGTTCGGATTTCTATACAGCGTTGTGCGTGAGCGGAAATCAACGGGGCTGTTCAACTTGAACAGCCCCATTCTCGTCCACTGATCGTTGCTTGTGGTTGACCTGCGCTCAGCTTATCTTGTCCGCCGCCAGAAGTTCTGCGTCCTGCGCTCGCGCAACCTTGCGTCCTTCCGCCACGTCTACCGTGGTTAACAGCCAACCACCGATGATGAAGAAGGCGATCAAACTCAGAATGGCGGGCCGGCTGCTGGCGAACGCCGCGCCGGCGGCTGCAAAGAGGATTGGACCCAGGACGGCGGAAAACTTCTCCATTACGCCGAACAGGCCGAAAAATTCTCCACTTTTCGCCGCGGGTGACATGACGGCGTACAGGCTGCGGCTTAGCGCCTGGCTGCCGCCCTGGACCGTGGCGACCATCCAGGCCAGGAACCAAAATTCGATGGTCGAGTTAAGGAAGTAGCCCCAGGCCGCAATGACTGCATACGCCAGCAGGGCCAGGATGATGCTGTGCTTCGTGTCCAGTTTGGCGGCGAGTTTGGAGAAAAGCCGGTCTCCGACAAGCCAGGCAAACAGCAGCCCAACGATCTGCAAGACCAGGATCAGGCCGAGGATGACGAGCAGACTTTGTTGGCGCGCGGCCGGCATGACCTCGAATGCGGCGATCGAGATCGTGTTTCCGGCGCTTTCCGCATTCCGATCCGGTGTGTTGATCAGGGAAAGGGTATGGACTCCGGCTTCGTCGATCTCGATGGTGTCGGAGAGGACGCCGTAACGCGTAGTGGAAGCGTACGTATCGAGCGTAAGCTCCGTTCCTTCCGAGTCCAGGTAGGGTTCTCCGTCGATTTCGACGGCCCAGATGCCCCCGTCCGGTCCTTCGCTGTACGTGAATTGAACTTCCTGCCCGTTGAAAGTGAAATCGAGGCGCGTGTCCGAATCACTGGTTTGTCGATAGATAACGTCTTCTACGCTTTCACCGAACAGGCGATTGATGAACTCGAAGAAACCGCCCCCGCTGATCTCGCTGGCAGAGACTTCCTCGTCGCGCCAATTGCCTGTGAACGAAATCGTCTCATGATCCACATCATGTATACCTTCGCCGGCGGCTGCAGCAGTGGCCTGGAAGACCGCGGGCTTCGATCCTGTAACGTCTGCAGGGAGCAGTTTAAGGCCCAGGACGCCAACGAGGGGCAGCATGATTATGTTGAAGACGATGAAAGCCAGATAGAACGATCTGCGTTTTTCACGAGGGCTGGGAATTCGGCCGAAGATCAAACTGAAGGGAATGCCTACGAACTGCACCAGCAGAAGGGCGAGAATCAACTCGACCGTGCCGAAGCCAAGTTCGGCGCCGTAGATCGCGGCGACGCCGATGATCGTGCCGATGCCATCGTTGTAAATCAAGAAGGCGAGTAGAAATTTAAAGAGTTGACGATATTGGCGAATATCTTTGAAGGTTTCACGCAGTCGTTTGAAACTTGCCGAGATAACGTTCTCTCTAGAACCAAGTTCAGCGGTGGCCGCGGGCGGTTCGGGTATGATGCGCAGCATTGGGACGGTGAAAATCGCCCACCAGACGGCAACACTGAGAAACGATAGGCGGGAGCCCAACGTCCCGGGCAGCATTTGAATCATGGCCACGTTTACCGCCAGAAGGATGCCGCCGCCCAGGTATCCGAGTGCGTATCCGCGAGTCGAAACTCGATCGCGATCGTCTTCCTTGGCCACATGCGGCAGCAGTGCGTCGTAGAAGACATTCGCTCCAGTAAATCCAATGCGGCCGAGCACGAACAGGATCGACGCCAATACCCAGTCACCCGTCTGAATGAAAACCATCAGCCCGGTGGCCACGATGCCGATACCTGCGAAAACCGACAGAAAACCTTTTTTACCGCGTTTGATGTCGGATATCGTGCCGAGGATCGGGGAGAGCAGAGCGATGACGAAGAGCGAGATGGATAGGCCCAGGCTCCAAAGCGCCGTCGCAGCGGCGCGACTGGGCAGCGTCGCGCCGGCCACCTGGCTGTAATAAATCGGCAGCACGGCGGCCAGGATCGTCGTAGCGAAGGCGGAGTTTGCCCAATCGTACAGCGTCCAAGCGCGGATGCGGCGTTTGTATTCCATTTCACTGATTCCGTTATACGCGGCGACGGTTGCGGCTGCCATGTGCACCTCCTTCTTGGCATGCCTCGACGAAATTATCGAATCGATTTATCGGGCACTCTACATTACGAAAGGACCACCAAACATGGAATTGCTTCCTGGCGGTATTATCGCATCATAATGGGCAAAATTAAATAACCCATCACAAGCTCGAAAGCGTGGCGTCTCGTTCTCGCTACGGCTTCGTGAAAGGCCGATCTTTCTCCTCGATCATCTTAAGCATTTCTTGCTGCAGTTGCGAAGCAATTGTCGGATGGGTGGTGAGTAGATTCTGCAATTCTTCCGGATCATCGCGCAAGTTGTAGAGCTCGTACACACCGTCGTGCCCCTCGTAGCCGCGGTAGTGGATCAATTTGAAATCGCCTTTGATCATCGCCACCGTCGCTTTGCGTAAAGGAGCCAGTTTGGGGTTGCTTTTGGCTTCAACGACGAAGATGCTTCGCTCGCTGGGATGATCTTGTGCGGCATATGGGGGAAGAACCAATCCTTCACACCACGAAGGGATTGAACGACCGGCAAGGTGAAGCAGGGTAGGCAGAATGTCGATACAGCTTGTGGGGAGATAGACGTCCTGACGCTCTTTCTGACCGGGCCGTGTAATCAACAGCGGGACACGGACGATCGGTTCGAACAACGTAGGTGTGGTGTGTTTCCATATCTTGCGTTCAAACATCTCACCATGGTCGGACGTCAGCACGACAATGGTGTTGTCGTAGAACCCATTGGTTTCCAGATAATGATCCAATCGCCCGAACTCCGCATCGACGTAGGCGATGTATTCGTCGTAGAAGACGCGTTTCTCGTCCAAAACGTGCTGCCGATCTTCGAAGTTGGCAAAGAAATGATCGGGTTTCGGCGTTGGCGTCCAACCATCCCAGAAAATGTTTACAAATTCCTCGCGTGGGCTGTAGGGATCATGTGGAGGCATCATGTGTAAATAACTGATGAAGGGTTGAGGCCACTCGGTCATTTGTTCTTGGATCCAATCAATCGTCTCTTCGAGCGGGTAGAGCATGTCGTGATATCCCGGTACACCGCGGGGAAACCTTCGTTCCAAACGTCGCATTATGGATTGGTTCACGAACTTCTTTATCGACCATAAGATCGGGAAAAGGAAAAGAGAATTGGACGGTTCTCCCGGTTGTTTGTAATGACTGCGTTCGCCCTGGGAAGCGATACCATAATCGCGCCGGAAGAGGTTATCGGAGACATTGAAGTCCACCAAGGCGATTTGATTGGGGAGTGTGAAAAGGTCGAGGTTTTGTTGGAGATAGAACAAAATGATGTTTACCAAGAGATTGTGGGAAAACCCGACGCGGGTGTAGGTCTCTGCGTTGAATTCGCTGAAAATATTTCTGGAAGTGAATGAATCAAGCGGGGTTGCGTGGTGGCTGAATGCCCGATGCGTCCAGGGGAGCGTTCCGGTGAGTATGGAGGAGGTGCCGGGCGTGGTGAAGTTGCCGCCGGCGTAATGGTTGTGATAGACGGTTGCTCTCTCTGCAAAGCGTTTCAAGTTGGGTGTCGTCTCCCGATGGAATCCGTAGAGAGACACATCGCGGGCTGCGAGCGTGTCGAAAACTACGATGAGCACATTGGGTTTGTTCGCATTGGTTTTATTCCGGCCAAACGAAGGACTGGAGCCGGCAACCCACGGTGTGGCGAGCGAGATCAAGGAAGCCATTTTCAGGAATTCGCGCCGGTTAATTTTTGGTCTCATTGAATACTCACAGATTCCGTGCGATGACGACTATGACCCCGATGATGTCGAGAAACACATATAGAAAGGTCAGGATCGTAAGCCGTTCTGCCACGAGGCGGGTTATCTTTTGCAACTTTGATATTCTAGGTACGATGATGAGTGATATTGCCAGGGTCATCAGGCAAGCAACGAACATCCAACGTAAGGGGGAATACTGCTGTACAAGGTGTTGAAAGACGATGGCCATGATCGAGAGTTCAATCAAGAGGACTGCACACGTGGTTAGGAAAGGTTCTGGCAGCCATCTCTTGGGGATCAGCAAACCGATGACGAGTATGATGAGATAGATGAGGAGTGTCTCGAAAATCGTAAACATCAGATGGTATGCCACGCTGCCAACGATGTCGTCCCCACTCATGTACAGAATCCACGAGGGGACGTTTCTGAGCATGATGATGATCGACCAAACGTGGATTGGAAAGGCGCACAGAACGAATACGTGCATCAGATCTTGTGGAGAAAAGCGTTTTCGCAGGAATTTCAACGTTGCTTGACCTCGCTTGGAGATAGTCTCGTCATTTTAGAGAGGCAAGGCTAGTCTGAGTCCGATTGGATAAAAGGCGCATCCTTCTCCTCAATCTTCGCCAGCAGCTCATTTTTTAATGCTAACGCGATAGACGATTGAGTTGAGTAAAGATTTTCCAGTTCGTCAGGATCCTGTTCTAAATTATAGAGTTCGTATACGTCGTCGTATCCTTGATAACCCCGGTAATAGATCAGTTTGAACTCGCCTTTAATCATCGCGACGGTGGCTTTGCGCAGCGGTCCTATTTTGGGATTGCTTTTCGCTTCCACAGCGAAGATGCTGCGGTCGGGAGGTTGATTTTGCGGCGTGTAGGGGGGAAGCACCGTGCCTTCAACCCAGGATGGAATCTGACGCTTTGTAAGATGCAGGAGGGTAGGCAGGACGTCCACGGAACAAGTCGTGGTGCGCACATCTTGCCGTGAAGTTTGGCCGGGGGTGGAGATCAGCAGTGGTACGCGGATGATGGGCTGGAACAGCGTCGGCGTAGTGTGCTGCCATATCTTGCGTTCGAACATCTCCCCGTGGTCGGATGTAAGGATTACGATACTGTTGTCGAATACGCCAGTTTCCTGCAAATAGTCATGCAGACGTCCGAACTCGGCATCCACGTAAGCTATGAATTGATCATAAAAAATGCGATGTCCATCGAGGATGTGTTGTCGGTTGGGGAAGTCGCCGAAAAAGTGGTCGGGTTTTGAAGGGGGTTGCCAACCATCCAGATACAAATCGATGAAATCTTTCCGGGGGCGGTAGGGATCGTGTGGCGGCATCATGTGCAGGTAGGCCAGGAAGGGTTGTGACCAGCGCCTCAACTGTTCCATGATCCAGTCGATGGTGTCTTCAAGCGGATACAGCACGTCATGGTCGCCGGGAATGCCCTTGGGGAAGTTGCCCTCGAGGCGATCGATCAGCAAGTTATTGATTTTTTCCCGAATAGACCAGAGGATCGGGAACAGAAAGAGAGAATCAGACAACCTATCGGGTTTTTTGAAGTAAAAAGTCTCGCTTTGGGAGGCGATCGAGTAATCCCATGGGAATATGTTATCGGCGAGGTTGTAATCGATCAAAGCCACCTCGTTCGGCAAAATGAATTCATCGAGGTTGGCTTTCAAATGGTCGAGGATCAGGCTGGCGAAGAAATTGTGTGTGAAGCCGATGCGTGTGTAATCACCGCCGCCAAATTCGCTGAAAACGTTACGGTCGTTGTAGGCATCGAGCAGGGTGCCGTAGTGATTTATTGCCCTGTGGGTCCACGGGTAAGTCCCGGTGAGCAGCGAAGAAGTTCCCGGAGTCGTGAAATTGCCTGCGGAGTAATGCCTGTGAAACACTGTTGCGTGTTCCGCGAAACGCAGCAGGTTGGGGGTAGTTTCTCGATTGAAGCCGTAGAGTGAGGCATCATGCGCGGAAAAAGCGTCGAAGACGATGATGATGACGTTGGGAGTGTCCGCATTTGTTCTCTGTTCTTCGAATTCGGGGTTCGACGCAGATAGAATTGGAGAGGTGAAAGGGATAAGGGATGCCAGCTTGAGAAATCCACGACGATTGATGGTTGGTTTCATAGTATGGCTCACAGGATCCGGGTGAATACGACGACCAGGGCGACGATATCGACAAAAATATAGAGGAATGTAAGAACGGTCAGCCGTTTGATGATGGCGACGAAGATGTTGTTTAGCTTCTGGATGCGTGATACTGCAAATGCGACCACGATGGCCAGCAGTATCGCCGCGACGACCAGGAGGCGTCGATAGAGTACATATTTGAGCGTAAGGTATTGAATGGCGATCGCCAAGAGGGAGAGTTCGATCAACAACACAAAGCAAAAAGGAACGATCGATGGTCCGATCCACCGTTTGGGGATCAATAGTCCCAATAACAAAATACAGGCGAATACAAAGATGCTCTCGACGAGCATGAAGGTCAAAGTATAGGAAACGGCGCCAACAAGTTCACTTCTTGTTAGGTGAAGCAGCCAGGAAGGAACATCGCGGAACATGTTGGGGATCGCCCATACATGGATCGGAAACGAACAGGTGACGAAAATCTGTATTAACTCTTCTGAAGAAAACCTGTGCTTAAAGATAGCCAAGATCCTTGAGCCTTTCTTCCAGAGTTTCCCGATCTTCATCACTCGTAACTGGCGGCTTGGATGCTGAGGTTTCACGGGGTTGGAATTTTCCACCGATCACCAGATCCGGAACGTCGGCGTACGAGGGCGATGCGAGTTGTTCCAAGCTCGTGTTGGCAAACAGCACGCCCGGCACGAGGCCCGGGTCGATGCAGTGATCCGCACCCCAGTGATCGAGATTCCTTTCGAGTGCGTCGGCCTCCCAATTTCCGAGTCCCGTCTGCCCCGAAGCTCGATATCCGCTATTGAATCCCACTACAAGATCCGGCGCGTAGGGCGTGAGCGGGCCGTGGAACGCTTCCTCGCCCGTCCAGACCGTCCGCACAATCTGTCGGTTATCGGGTCCTTTCCAAGAGAGCAGCTCGTCTTTGATTTGGGCGGACAGCGCAGCTTGTTCGTTGTCGGCGACAATGCCGAGCTTCTCTCGCCCGGACATGTTGAGGTAAATGCTCGATAATCCCACCGCATAAGCACGGGTCTTCTGCCAGAGGACGTCCTGAAGTCCCCCTCGTGCCTCGTTGGTCTCAGGGGCAAGATGGCCATGTTCAATGAGCCAGCGATTCAGGTGAACTTTGTAGTCGAAGCTGCTAAAGCCATGATCGGAGAGCACCAGAACTCTTGCATCTTGATGACCGCATTTTTTAATTTGCGCCACGATGCGGCCGAACAAGGCGTCCAATTTCAGGTACCATGATTCGACAATGTCCTCTCGGTCTCGCCAAAACATGTGCTGAAGACGATCGAGGGAGTCGAAAACGATGGCGAGAATGCCTTCGTCGAAAGCTTGAATCTGACTCATAAGTACTTTTTCGCGAGACTCGAGGATCGAATCACACAAATATAAAAAGTGGTCGTCCTGAATGAATCCCTCGTCCAATGCGGTCGTGTCCTGTGGCCAGCCGAGGGTGTGAAACGGGCCGACATTTATCCACAGCCCCTTGGCGAAACCACCTGGATTGGCGTAAGGCCACACAGCTTTTTGGGGATGTATCTGCAGCGGGAGGAAGTACAATCCCGGTCCATGGGAATTTTCGGTCAGCAGGACTTGCGTGATGGCGCGCACGGAAACACCGAGCCGCAGTTTGAAAGCAAGTTCGACAAAAGGACTCCAACGATCCTTTTCCAGCGCAATGATGTTCTTGTTGATTTGCAATCTGGCGTTGTTGGCGTCGATCCATTCGATCTCGAAAGCAAGTGAGGCTTGCTTGTCATCGGTTTTGTCCGATTTAAGCAGCGGTCCCTTCAAGGTGCCGTGTGCTTTTTGCTTGCCATCCGGTGAGAGGGTTTCGACGTTGGTTTTGTAGGTCTTTTCTGTGGGGTTGGGGTCAAGCTTGAAATAGGTTCCCACACCCAGGCGGCCGAGGATGTCTGGCGTCCCGAGGCCGGGGATCGTTTGTACGGGGGATTGCCTGCGGGCGGGAAAAGTTGCCGGCCACCAAAGGGTCGTAGCGGGATAGCCCATCTCTACGGCGTGTTCGAATACGGTATGGGCGTTGTGCGGGGGGACGAACTGCACGCCGAGCGCCGATTTCCTTGTGGGCAGTAAGGAAACGTGCAGGGCGTAATTGTCTGGATTGCGGTGTACGAAATCGAAGAGTCCGTGTTCGCCCGGGTTCATGCCGCTGGCGATACTGGTCCAGGAAACTTCACTTTGTGCAGGATTAGCAACCGCCAAGCGGGCATAACCCTTGTTTGCGACATACTCTCCCAGGTTTGGCAGTTTCCCTTGGCTGTGCAGCCGTTCGAACAGGGTGGGATCGAACGCATCGAATCCGATAATAAAGGTTTTCATCTAAATACTACAGTGAGTCCCGGTTTCACTGATCCGTGGATGGATCTACATCCGTGCTTTCGATTTCTGCAGGCGTGTCGCTTCCCGATTCTCGGAATCGTCGCTTCAACCTCGCCCAAAACATGCGAATCTTGCTTGAAAACACCAGAACCATCCCAGATATCGCCGCAAAGAGAATCGCTAAGAGTTGAAAAATCTGGCCTCCGGTGTTCGGATCAATATACATGGTTGCACCTCTATTCTTAAATCGAAACGAAATTTGTGTTCATCCGGGTGCGATACGTCGCCGAAAACAAAAAGGTTTAACGTCTTTGCCCGAATTGGTGGATTTCATCGATTTATGATCCCCGACATTATAAACCATGTCGCAGGTTGTTTTCAGTTTGATAAAAATCTGGGCGTGGTTCCGAGCGGCCGCGGGGCCTTTTCACGATTCAATTTTTACTTGCGCTGACGGTAGAGCTTGGGATCAACCGTGCGAACCATCGAATCCAGATCGAGTGCGCAACCGAGGAATTGAGCGATCTTCTCGACGTAGGTTTGTGGATCGTTGACGATTTCCTTATAAGGCATATCGATACGGGCAATGTAGTCTTGTTGGGAGAGCCATACTTCGATCTCTCGCAGGTGATTCTCGAGGATCGTTTTCATTTTCTCGTCATCGATCTTATCGGGGTTTTCACCGCGGCGAACGATCATCTTTCGCTGTGAGGCAAGCACCTCGCCGAGTTCGCGCTGCATAAAGATGACGTGATAGTGCAGGTCTTTGGGAAGCTTGGGAAGAAGATAGGAAATGATCTTGACGACTTTGCCTCCGGCGTTTTCCACCCAGGAAGTCTCCCCTTCCTTCAGCTGCTTCACTGCTTCGTATTCGTAATACCCCAGGGGATTATCATCGTCCGCCTGGCGGACGCCATCGGTGAGGAGTTCTAGCCCGCCGCTTGCGAGCATATTCATCATCATGGATGTCCCTGAGCGGGGCAATCCAGATACAACGACGATGGTGTCGGATATTTTGGGGTCGATCGTGGGGTTGGTCATCGATTACACTCTGGTTGTTTTCTAATCACGGCAGATCACACCCTTACAGACCCTATTGGACGGAATCTACGAAGTATTTCGGGTTCAGCGGCTCTGCGGTCACGCTTTCGAGGTGACTCGCCCAATCCTGGCTGGCGCCGGGTTTGAAGTAATTCTCAATCAGCCACCGGCCGGTCTGGGTCTGTCCCAGGCGTGTGCCACTCTGCTTACTCAGGAACGCTTGCAGCTGCGACGACACGAGATGGCCGATTTCATAGCTATGATAGTAGACGGGGACGAGTGCCACGTGGTACTTTGCAGCCCAGTCCGGTGCGCGCCGATTTTCGGGCCGCCGCAGCAACTGATATTTCTCGACCAGATCCCACCATAAAGTATCCAAGTCCCGTTCAGGATCAGCGTAGAGGGCACGCTCGAAATCCGTCATCACCATCGCCCAGCGTGTGAAAACCAGCCGCTGGGCGCGTTTCTGTTCGGCGGCGGCGGAAGAAAGGCGTTCCGCTTCACTGTCATCCATCCCCAGCACGCTGCTCAGCCAGATGCGATCGTAGGTCTGTGCTTCCATCAACAGCGCGATGGCTTCTGTGGATAAGGAGTGCGGTGGGGTTCTTAGAATCCACGGCAATTGGGGATCGATGTGCTGGTCGTATACTGCGTGGCCGAGTTCGTGAAGCAGGATCGACGTCCAGTGGTGGGAGGGCTCCAGGTTGTTTAGCGTGCGTACGTCGCCTTCCCGATCGATGTCGATACAGAAGGCATGTTGGTCTTTACCTTCACGCGGGTAGAGGTCGGAGCGGTCGAGGATGCCGCGCACATCTATTTCCATGCCGTCGTAGGTCGCGAGGGCCAACTCGATGGGGTCTCGATCTGCAAAATAAGGATCCAGCGCCACTTCGCTGATCTCTGGCGCGCGTTGGAAAAAACGATCGCCGTAATGCCAGGGTCGCAGGTCTACCGCGTCGATTCCGAAGTGCCCGGCGCGGACCCGGTCGATCGTTTCCTTCAAGCGTATAAACGGTGTTCGAGTGGCTGTTTCGAGTTCGGCGAAGAGTGCCGCCAGCTGTGCCTCATCGATTTCATTGAGAACCAGCGACCGCTGGTAATGATCGCGGAAGCCTTGCGCCTGTGCAGATTTGTTCCGCAGGCGGGCCAACTCCCGTACGTAGTCGGCGACTTCTTCGCCGATGCGCTTGCTCGCTTCCCAGACCTGGCGCACGGCGGAAGAATCATGGCTGGTGCGCAAAATACTCTCTACTTCGTTATCACTGATCGATTTTCCATCGACGAGGGCGCGAAAGTTGTAAAAGCAATGTTGGGCCTTGGTCTCGAGATCGGTGATGGCTTCGATGGTTGCTTCGTCTTGCTGCGCTTTCGCGCTCGCGAGGTAGATCCGCTTTAGCGTTCGACGGTGCAGCGCATCGTCCGTGGTGCTCGTTTCGTTGAATTTCTGCGCGGTTTCGTACAGTTTTTTATCGGCCCAGAAGCGCATCAATTCGGCTTTGGCGTCTTTCTCGCGTCGTGCGGCCTCTTCCGTGCCCGTCGTGGCGGACTGCCACATGGCGCTTGAGAATTGAATGTGCAGCTTGCGTACTCGCTCGGTGACTTCGTCAATGAACGTTTGCGGTCGTTCTGTCATGCATGACTCCAAACTGCAGTTGTTTGCAGCGCAGTGATGAAGTATATCAGAGGATCGCACTGCGCGATTGAATGCGCAGACGGCTTGGGCCATCGGCCCCGAGCGCTTCGTTTAGGAGCGAAAACGGATTTGCCGCAGGTTCGGCTTGAGTCTATTATGGGAGTAAGGCTGCCACGCGTTCTGCGAAACGTCACAAACGGTAGGCGCGATCCGTTTTGTATATAAAGACGGCAAACGATGACCTGAAATCCACTTTTTCACTCGTGACCGAGTCTAATCAAGGAGGTTCTCATGAATAGCTACTACCTTCGAAAATCTGCCGCAGCATGGATGTGCCTCATATTCCTGTTCCTCGCCAGCCTGGCATGCAGTCTTCCTACGAACCAATCATCCGCCGGGTTGGAAGCTACACAGTTGGCCCTCGAAGTGGAAGCCACGACATTGGCGCTGCAAAAAGCCGTGCTTACCCAGGAGGCGGCATCGCAGGAAGAATCGGCTGGTCCACCTGAGGCTGAAGAGCCTGCGCCGGAGGAAGAGCCAGCAGAGGCTACACCAACGGCAACGCAAGAAGCGCTGGAAGAACCCTCCGAGGCGGTGGAGGGAAGCCTGGAGCGCGCCTCGTACGATCCGGCCTACGGCTGGGGATCGGGACACGACAGCGACAATTTCGACGCATCGACCGGAAAATTTCCTTCGAGCAGTGCGGGAGCGGCTACCTCCTGGTATGGGGACGGACGCTACAACATCACCTTCACCTCGCGCAACCGCTGGACCTGGTATTGGTCGTTCATCGACGCGGCAGATTTCTACGCCGATTTCTTGATCTTCAATGGTGACCAATGTGTTTCCGGGGACACGGCAGGGTTTGTTTTCCGAGGCGATCAGGTTCAGGATTATGGGTTGATGTTCGGCATCAGCTGCGGAGGGGAATACTTTATCGGCTTCACTGCCATTCCGGGATCGGACGGTTTCGTGATTAATTTCACAGAAGCAGGCATTGAGTTTGGTGACCGGCAATTGTTCCATAGCGATCTGATCGCAACAGACCCGGGTGCAGTCAACCGCCTTGGGGTCATGGCTAAGGGAACGGAGATTGACTTCTACATCAACGGCAAATGGGTCGCCAACCGATCAGTGGCGATGTACGCTCCTGCCCTTATGCACGGTCATTTCGCGCTCTACCTGGGAACGGCGCAGAAACCGAACGCCAGTGTGAGTTTCGACGATTTCAATATTTGGTACCTCGATTGAGGTTCAGAGTTGAAATTTGCGTGTCGAAATCGAAGTGTGAATTGGCAAGAAAGTAACAACTCGGAAAGGGATGAGGAGGCGTTCGAATTTGAACAAGATTCTCATCCCTTTATGTTTTCTCTCGCTGTTTATTGCTTCCCTGGCGTGCAGTTTGCCATCTGAACGGGTAGCCGAATCGCTCGCCTCGACACAGACGGCGCTCGAGGTGCAGGCGACGACTCTGGCGCTGGAGAAAGCCAGGCTCACCCACGAAGCGGAGCAGCAAGCCGAGTCTCCTCAGCCCACCGTCACTGAAACGGCGAAACCCGAAGCGGGAGAAAAGGCTACGCCGACGGATGACGGTCCGCACGACGGCGCGGAAGGGGCTGTGGGGAGCCTGGAACGCGCTGCGTTCGATCCGGCCTTCGGCTGGGGAGCGGCTCACGACGGTGATGATTTCGATGGCGGATCGGGGAAATTCCCCACCAATTCCGCAGGCGCGGCGAACGCCTGGTACGAAAATGGCCGCTATAAAATTACGTTCAACTCACGGGGTCTCTGGACCTGGTACTGGTCGTATATCGACGCCGAAGATTTCTACGTCGATTTTCTGATATTCAACGGCGAACAATGCGTCGCCGGGGATACCGCTGGCATTGTTTTTCGGGGGGATAAGGCTGCGGATCGAGGCTTGATGTTCGGCCTCAGCTGTGGCGGGGAGTATTTCGTAGGCAAAACCTACTGGCCTCCGACCGATAGCCCGGTGTGTTCTTGGCTCGGCGGAACGCTGCTCGATTGCGAGCGGAGAGTATTGACGGCTAGTGAATTAATCCAGACTGGACCAGGGGCAGTAAACCGCATCGGTGTTATGGTGAAGAGCGCGGATGTGGACTTTTACATCAACGGGAAGTGGGTAGATAACCGCGCGATCCCTGCGGGCTGGTTCGAGAGCATTCACGGGCAATTCGCCCTCTATCTGGGGAGCGCGCAGAAACCGAACGCCAGCGTGAGTTTCGATGATTTCAGCATATGGTACCTGGATGAATAGTGGTGTTTCATCCACTACCCGTTTACGCCGGTGAAGGACGAGGATTGGGTTTCTACTATTCCTTTGATTGATATGCACCAGAGGGCCGGGGCGATGGCCGTGATATCGGGTTGACGGTACAATTTGACTTCTTGATCCACATCTCTACAGTAAAGTTGGATCGGCTCAGTGTACAATGGATGCAGGATTTCTTCCCTGATAGATGATGGGAAGCGCGACGCATTCGATAACGAGGACGGCCACATGCCGCAGAACGATGGAATTCCGGTTATAAAAGATCGGCATATTCTCTTGGGCGTGACGGGGTCGATCGCGGCCTACAAGGCTGTAGATCTGGCTTCCAAGCTGACTCAGGCAGGCGCCATCGTGGACGTAATCCTCACACCGGCGGCGCAGCACTTCGTGACTCCGCTGACATTTCAATCTGTCACCGGAAGGCGGGCCTACACGGATGACGATTTGTGGGGCAGCGAAGCGCACGTCATCCATGTTGGTCTGACCCACGAGATCGACTTGCTCGTCTTGGCGCCGGCGACGGCGAATACGATTGCCAAATTGGCCCACGGACAAGCCGATAATTTCCTCACCCTGACGGCGCTGGCCGCGACTTGTCCACTTGCCATCGCGCCGGCGATGGACGCCGGGATGTTCGCCCATGCGGCGACCCAGGCGAATCTCACGATCCTTAAAGAACGCCAGGCGTATATTCTCGGGCCCACTGAAGGCCGCATGGCTTCGGGGTTGGTCGGCAAGGGACGCATGCTGGAGCCGGAGGAGATATTCGGCCACGTACGCTTGATTCTCGGTCAGCGTGGGGATCTGCAGGGGCGGACCGTCGTCGTCACGGCCGGAGGTACACAGGAACCGATCGATCCGGTGCGCGTGATCGCCAACCGTTCCTCCGGCAAACAAGGATTTGCCCTGGCACAAGCGGCGATCGATCGCGGCGCGCAGACGATCCTCATCAGCGCGCCAACCATGCTGCCGACACCGGTCGGAGCCGAGCGAGTCGATGTCGATACCGCAGAGGAACTGCGCCAAGCAGTATTGGAACGAATCGAGGGCGCAGATGTGCTGCTCATGGCTGCTGCGGTGGCCGATTTCCGGCCAAAGCGCTCGGTCGATGAGAAGATCAAGCGCAGCCAGGGGGTGCCCGAAGTGAAATTGGAGCCCACGGAGGACATCCTTGCATTTGTAACGGCGCAGCGCAAGAAGAGCAAGAAACCGATCGTGCTCGTCGGATTCGCTGCGGAGAGTCAGGATCTGGTCAAAAACGCACGGGCGAAGCTGCAGCAGAAGGGCATGGACCTGATCGCCGCCAACGACATCACGGCGATTGATGCGGGTTTTGGCGTGGATACCAATCGAGTTACTGTATTGGCCAAAGACGGCGACCCGATAGAATTGCCTGTAATGAGCAAATACAAGGTTGCCGACTATCTTTTAAATCATGTGGTGGAATTATTGGCATCGGCCGATTGAGTTACTTTCCGTGTGGGCAACGGTTTTCAGGGCATTTTTACATCAAAATTCATTACTTCACGCCTCGCAAAAGAATGTGATCTAATTTTCAGTATGGAAGCTCGAACAGGTAATCTCTATTTAGGCACGCAGGGTTTTTCATTCAAGGATTGGGTGGGTCCTTTCTATCCCGAGGGAACCACTTCACGATCTTACCTGGAGACGTACGCCCGCTATTTTTCGACGGTGGAAATCGATTCCACGTTTTATGGCATACCTCGAGCGACGACAGTCCGCGGCTGGTATGAGCGCACGCCGACAGATTTCAAATTCGCGGCGAAATTCCCCAAATTAATTACGCATGACAAAAAACTCGAGGGCGCGCGCGGAGATGCGGAAGCCTTCGTCGGCAGCATGCAGGCCTTGGCGGAAAAGTTAGCCGTTCTCACCTTGCAGTTTGCCTATGACTTCAAACCCGAATTCTTCGATCGGCTGGACGACTTCCTGGGATCCCTGCCGGTTGGTCCGCACTACGCTGTAGAGGTTCGCAACCGAGAATGGCTGACGCCGGCGTTTCGCCAGATGCTCGCCGGACACAATACGGCCCTCGTGCTTCAGGATTTGCATTACATGCCGCGGCTGGATTGGGTCACGGCGGATTTCAGTGTGGTTCGCTGGTTGGGAAGACGGAAGGACATTGAGGTTTTCGACCGCATCCAGATCGACCGGACAAAGGTGCTCGAAACCTGGGCCGAAATCGTGGCTGGTTTTCTGGACGCCGGTACGGATGTGTATGGTTTCTTCAACAATCATTTTGCAGGTCACAGCCCCGCCAGTGTGCGTCAATTCGCAGCGCTTCTCGGTCAACCCGTTCTTGCACCGAAAACAGAAGGCCCGGATCAGCAATTGGATCTCGAGATTGATTAACGCCATGCGCCGTATCGTAGATTTATTGATCGGCGGACCTCGCCGATTCGATTGAAATGACCGAACGGATTGCGATTTCTGAATCCCCGTTTTTTCGTGCCGTACTGGGGCTGGTGCTTTTCTTCGGACTTAGTGCGCTGTTGTCATCTCTCTGGGGTGCGGCTTGGGGGCCCTCCTCGATGCGTACGGTCAAGAAGGTGTTGGAGATGGCGGCGTAAAACCGGGGGAGAAGCTCGTCGATCTGGGTGCCTGGGATGGGCGCATCGTGATCGTTGCCGCGTGAAATTTCAAAGCCTAGGCCGTCGGGGTGGAGATCGATCCGCTGCGTTGTTTGATCGCCAATTTGCTGATCAGGGTCTTGCGGTTGCAGGACGTCGCACGTGTCTATTACGGCAACATGTATACCTTCGACTTCCGTGATGCGGACGTTGTGAGCATGTACCTTTTACAAGACACCAATCAGCGCCTCAAACCACGGCTGGCAGCGCAGCTGAAGCCCGGCGCGAGCGTGGTTTCACACTCATTTTCCTTTTACGGTTGGGCGCCCGTGGCGATCGACGACAAGCGTGGTATATTCCTCTACGAAATGGGGAATACCGGAGCGGATGTATTGCCCAAGCTGGTTTAGGCGGATTCCCGCATGATGGATCTTTGTGAGGGCAGTAGGATTTTCGTGCCCTCGTTTGCGCTACAATGAATACGGAAACCGGCGCACTAGCGCTGGGTTTTGTGGATGGCTGCAAGTGAAAATAGAATCTCTTGGGCCACTTGCCAGGGAGGAGATGAGCGAATGGAATTGTTGAGCGTCAGGATCGAAAAGCCCGAAGCGGTAAACGTGATTATCGGCCAATCCCACTTTATCAAAACGGTGGAAGACCTTCACGAAGCATTGGTGGGCGCTGTTCCGGGGATTGAATTCGGCCTGGCTTTTTGTGAGGCTTCCGGGCCGGCGCTCGTGCGCATCAGCGGCACGGACGACGACTTGGTCGAATTGGCGAAGGAAAATGCGTTGGCGCTCTCTGCGGGACACGTGTTCATTATCTGTTTGGGAAACGTGTTTCCGGTCAACGTGCTCAACGCCGTGAAAGCCGTGCCCGAAGTGTGCCGTGTCTTCTGCGCGACGGCAAACCTCGTCGAGGTGATCCTCGCTGAGAGCGAACAGGGGCGCGGCGTCTTGGGTGTGATCGATGGTGTTAAAAGCGCCGGCGTTGAAGGCGAGAAGGAAATCCAGGAACGCAAGGCCTTGCTGCGCAAGTTTGGCTATAAGTTGGAGTAATCAAGTATTCCCGATGCTGCCCATGTCCACTGAACGTGGGGAGTATATTTTCTGTATCAGGATTTCATAGTCTGGTTTCAGCGATAAGCTGGCTCGATCTTGATAGCCGGAGTTAGGGGTGTGCCATGAAGTTCACAGATTCGATCACCGATGTGTCGGGAATCATGGTCGGCCATGCGGACGATGCACAGGCGCTAACCGGATGTACGGTGCTGCTTTGCACGGACGGCGCCGTCGGTGGGGTGGATCAACGCGGCGGCGCGCCGGGCACGCGCGAGACGGACTTGCTGCGTCCGTCCCATCTGGTGGAGAAAGTCCACGCTGTCTTGCTCGCCGGAGGCTCGGCTTACGGCCTGGATGCCGCGGGGGGCGTGATGCGCTATCTCGAAGAGCGCGACATCGGACACGACACGACGATTGCCAAGGTGCCGATCGTGCCCGCAGCGATCCTCTTCGATCTGGGCCTGGGACGAGCGGACGTCCGGCCGGATGCCGAGATGGGGTACCTCGCCTGCCAGAATGCCAGCCACGACCGCTTGCAGCAGGGAAACGTCGGCGCAGGCATGGGGGCCAGTGTGGGGAAGATCCTGGGCATGGCAGGAGCGATGAAGAGCGGCATCGGTACGGCGAGCGCCGATTTGGGCGGCGGTATCATCGTTGGTGCGATTATGGCCGTCAACGCGCTCGGAGATGTCGTCGATCCGCAGACGGGAAACATTCTGGCGGGCGTACGTCCTGCAAAGGTGGGTCCGATTGCGATCGGTGGCGAAGGGCCTTTCGCCGACACGCTCGTGGTCATGAAGGGCATGGTGGGTAAAACCGCCCTGCGTTTTGCCGCAAAAAGCAACACGGTGATCGGGGTTGTGGCGACGAATGCACAATTGGACAAGGAAGAAGTGAACAAGGTAGCGCAGATGGCGCAGGACGGTGTTGCACGCACGGTACGACCCGCGCATACGATGTATGACGGAGATACGATCATCGCCCTAGCCACGGGCAAAAAACGAGCGGACGTCAATCTCGTCGGTGCCTATGGTGCTGAAGTCGTCGCCCGCGCCATCGTGAACGCCGTGCTGAAGGCCGAGGGCGCAGGTGGATTACCCGCCGCAGCGGATATCCAGTCGGCGTAGATTCATTGCGGCGGACTTTGGCGGCCGGGCGATCGCAGCTGCGGCCAAAGTGATGGCACATTGACATCCATTCCCTGAACGAGTATGCTCCCATTCGAAAGACGCTGGAGGTTGAATGTTCCGGAGAACGAGCGACATGCCTGCCGAAACCCAGCCGGTGCCCGAAAGGGTGGATTCCGTGCTCGGGCCCGGAATCATCTGGCAAGGGCAAATCTCCGGCATAGGTGGTGTGCGCATCGAGGGGGTTTTCGATGGGGAGATTGCCCTGCAGGGTTTGGTAGTGGTCGGGGAAGGGGGACGAGTGACTTGCGAACACATCCGCGCAGTGACGGTGGTCGTCGCCGGCTCCGTCAAAGGGGACATTACCGCACGCAAAGTCGAGATCACGCGCAACGGCCGCATCTGGGGAGATGTCGTCACGACTTCATTTTCGACGGAAGAGGGCGCCTTTCTGCGGGGAAAGATCACCATGGAAGAGGAACTCGATCTCGGTTTCACGCAGGAATCGGAGCCAGGCGAAACGCAGGAGCCTCTCGATGAAGGGCAAGCGCCTTCTGAAGCGCCTGTGGGAGAATCGTAGGCTCGATCGTTATACTTTCCCGATTCGGCTAAACAATTTTATCGTTCGTTCCCGCCAATTGGCGCAGCAATTCTGTTTGCCCGGTGTGGTAGGTGTCGTGGAAGTACAAGCCGAAAATCTTTTTCCCAACCGTGACGGCGGGATTTTCCGCATCGATCGCTTTCGAGAGATCGTCTGGAGTGGCGCGCTGCAGACCGGCCGAGATGCGCTCTTGTGCCGTCTGCAGGCGGGCCAGCAAATCGGTTAGCCCAAGAATTTCCTCGTCGTCCCTCGTGATCGGATCGGAATTGGTTTCGTAGTGATCCTTTTCTTCTGCGGAGAGTGTGGGCTGCTCCCCCAGGAGGCGAATAACTCGATCCCGGCTGACGAGAATGTGTCCGAGTACCCAATTCAGGCAGTTGCCGCGGAAAGCGGGCTGCCGAAGGCTGTCCTCGTGCTCGAGTCCGTCACACTGCCTTTGGATGAGGGAGAGATTGAGGGCAAAGCCATCGATCAGCTGTTCCTTGTTAATCATCGGGCGCTCCAGTTCTCGCATCGAGTATCGAGATTGTACGAAAGTGGATACAATTCGTCAATATTGACGAATTCAATCCTTTAAAACCCGGATCGCATGCCTTTGTGCGGGAAGGTGACTGCAGGTTTCACAGTTTCTTGATAATCCCTTCGTTGCCTTTAGAATAGGGGTTGGATCCAGTTTCCGGGAATGCGTTGGATCGAACCCGAAGGCAAATGACCATTTTTTTCAACCGGGTGGCTGTGGGAGGGTTGTATGCCGGTCGATAGTTTTAAATACTTGCCCCGTTTGATTGCGATGTTTTACCAGACGACGACGCGTGAGCCGGAGCTGCCCATTCCCTGGACGCCGCTGCCGCGTCCCGTGGATGAATGTACCTTTGGGTTGGTAACCTCGGGGGGACTCTATCACCGCGGCAGCGAGCCTGCGTTCGACATCGAACGGGAAAGGAAAGAGCCAACCTGGGGTGACCCAACCTTCCGCACGATCCCCACGAACGTCGATCTGCATGAAATCCACATCAGCCATCTGCACATCAATCAGGCGATGGTGCTTGAAGATATAAATGTTCTTTTACCTCTCGATCGCATGCGCGAATTGATGGCTGCTGAAGAGATCGGCGGCGTGGCGGAGTACGCCTATTCATTCATGGGCTTTCAGGGCTACCCGCCTGACGCCAGCGCCTGGCGTGAGACCTACGGCCCTCAGGTCGCCGAACGCTTTCTCTCCGAGGGGGTCCACTGTGTGCTGCTCACACCCGCTTGACCGGATTGTGCGATCAACGTGCCCGTGTTGGCACGCACACTTGAAGAAGCTAGTCTTTGTACGGTTTTAGTGACGATGATGCCGTTTTGGGCGCAGAAAGTCGGGGTGCCGCGTACGCTGGCGGTCGAATTCCCGTTCGGTCAGACCTTGGGCCGGGCGCACGATGCGGCGCAGCAGATGAGAGTGCTTCGCCAATCTCTGAATGTGTTGGCAAAAGTCAATACCCCGGGTGAAATCGTACATTCGGACGAGACCTGGCCGCAACCACTCGAAGAAGCGCAGAAAATCTGGCAGCCGAGCGAACCATCCCCCATCATCGCGGAATTAGCCCCCCGCATCCGGGAAATCCTGCGTGAACGACGCCGGGGAAAGGCGGAGTAGGCGCCGATCACTGATACGATTTTTCCTGGAATTATTTTCTTTGTGAGGCAGAGGGCATGGAAATAGAGCTGGACAAACGCAAACTGTTGAAATCCATTCAGGAGGCGCGTGCGAAGTTGGAGCAGACAATTGCCGCGGTTCCGCAGAGCCGCATGCTGACTTCCGGGGTGGAAGGGGACAATTCGGTGAAAGATCTGCTTGCCCACATCGGCATCTGGGAGCGGCGCATGATCGACTGGTTGAAGGAAACGCTTCAAGATCGAGAACCCGAGATGCTGCCTTCTGGGATGACGTGGGACGATTTGGATCGTTGGAACGATGCAACTTTCGAGCAATTACGCGGTGTGGAATTGGCAATGGTGTTGAAAGAGTTCCATGCTTCCTACGCTGCGGCCCGAAGTATCGTCGAGGATATCGACGAGGATGTATTTTTCGATCCCGACCGGTTCCCTTGGCGCAAGGGAAAACCGCTTTGGGAGATGGTCTCTGCCAACATGGATTGGCATTACCTGGAACACGAGGAATCCATCCGTGCCTGGCTAGAGTCCCCGGAGAACGAATAGGCGTGAGCTGGCTGACGCTTGGGGTCGTGGAGCGGCGTGAACCGACCCTGCAAAGATGGTCTTGAATATCCGCAAGCGCACCGCGTGACGTTGAGGAGGATTGCGCATGGCAGAGAAGGCGTTTCAGGATTACTACCGCGAGGAATACAGCCATTGTTACGGCTGCGGCCGCTTAAACGACCATGGTCTTCAGATCAAGAGCTACTGGGATGGGGATGAGACTGTGACGACGTTCACCCCGAAAGCCTACCACATCGCCATCCCCGGCTATGTTTACGGGGGTCTGATCGCCTCCCTGATCGATTGTCACAGCACGGGTTCGGCGGCTGCGGCGGCATACCGCGCTGAAGGTCGTTCCATGGATTCGGAACCGCCGCTCCGTTTCCTGACCGCCGCGTTGCATGTCGATTATGTACGTCCAACACCTTTGGGTGTTGCGTTGGAGATTCGCAGCCAGATCAAGGAAATCAAGGACAGGAAGGTAATCGTCAGCTCCGAGCTCTACGCAGAAGGCGAAGTGTGTGCGCGCGGGGAAGTGGTGGCCGTTCGAGTGCCGGAGCATCTGCTGCCCAGTGAATCTTGACCGATCGACGATCTCCAACAGACGCGCAGCGCGAGGCATAGTCCGAGACGGAAGATTTCACGCGCCTCAGGGTGTTAGTCTTCTTCAGCAGGTTGTTGAAAGGTAAGCAACCACGAACCGGGGAAAGTCTCGTCGTCCTCTCCGGCACACTCCTCAGCGAATAATCCGGTTATCGGTATGTCCGCATCCACCAATTGCAAGGTGTAGGAGACTCCCACCTGCATGGTGAAGTCCGCGTAACCGCTGCCGAGTTCCGGTTTCAATCCGGTGAAGAAGTGATCTTCACCTTCGTCCCAGATGATAAGTGCTTCGATCCCGGGAACGGGTTGGCCGGCGGCGTCGACGACTTCGATCATGATCAGTGGCGTTTCAAGTTCCGTATCACAGACCAGCTCCCTTTCGACCATTTCGAAAGGCGCTCCCGGCGTTGCCGTGGGTGTGTTTGTGCGCGGCGGTCGGGTGATGGTGGCCGTTCGAGTAGGAGTTGCCGGGGTGGGGGTACTGTACCCTTGCGTGGATGGCGTGGTGGCAAAAGGAGCTGGGCGTTCGCCGAGCGCAGCCGCCAGCAAGGCAAGCGCACGCACCTCCCGTTCGGGCCGACCTGCAGCCAAACGTGTCTGGGCAAGTTGGCTGAGGGTGCCGGCGTGATCGGGATCCGGAATTTGAGCCAGCCGAGACTGCGCACGCTCGATGTCACCCGTGCTGGCGTATGCGAGGGCGATCAAGGCGTAATATTCGGCCTTGTATTCGTCCCGCAGTGCGGCCGGCGCGGTCTCCAGGTACTCTACGGGATTGAACTCCCAGGCGTAATACAAGCCCAGGGCGATTCCCAGCAGCAAGCCGATAACGAGAGGCAGCCATCTTTCTTTGTTCATGGTCCGCCTATTTCTGGTGAGGCTTCTAGATCGCGCAGTTGGTTGGCAAGATGGTTGAGAACTTCCAATTCAGAACGCGGATAATTGCTTTCGATACTGTAATCGATGGCATCGAGGACGATATCGAGCGGGGGCTGCGAACCGAGAGCTGCGAGTCGGATGAGCGCCGCATCCAGATCCTGGTCCCCGCTGTATGCTTCGGCCACCATCAGAACGTATTCCGTTCGATAATCGGCGCGCAAGGTGTTTGGCGTGGTGTCGACGTATTCCACGGGTCGGATGACCCAGCCATAGAGCAAGCCGAGAACGAGGCCAAGCGCCAATCCGGTGACCAGACGAGTGAGGGTTGTGTTTTTCATCGCGTTGGGTGGATTTTGCCACATTGCGCCCGGCTCTGCAACAATTGCCGTCCTGTGATGTGGGGATGGGGGAGACCAGCACAGCCATTTTGTGCAGGCAGTGCCGGAAATATCCAGTTTGCGTATACGCGCTCGACCCCAGCCTCGACGTGAGTTACTGGGGTCGGCTATGCTATAATCGACTGGTGCCGAAGGTGGGAATCGAACCCACAATCCCGAAGGAACGCGAGTTTGAGTCGCGCGCGTCTGCCAGTTCCGCCACTTCGGCGTAAGGCAAGTATATTCAAACGGCGACGGCCGGTCAAGTTTTCAAATCTACATGCTTCCAACCGAGGGTTCTACCGGGTGACAAACTTTCCTGATTCGTGTAGGGCTCGTTTTCCGTGATTGATGATCGGACGATGAAGATGATGGACTCCATCTGCGGGCAGGGGGAGACCAAGTGATTCGACTTGGAATTATCGGTTTACCTTCGAGCGGAAAAACAACCATTTACAACATGCTCTCCGGCGCGGATCTGCCGGTTGGACCATCGGGCGCTGCAGCGAGGTTTGAGGTTCATACGGCAACCGTCGACGTACCCGATTCCCGCCTCGATCGTTTGTGTGATTTATTGAAGCCTAACAAGAAGACGTATACCAAGGTCATTTACGCAGACGTCGGTGGTTTTCAGGTGGAAGCCAGAACCACGGAACTCCCCGGTCCGGTAGTGAATCAATTGGAACAAGTGGACGGTTTTCTTCACGTGGTGCGGGCGTTCGATGATCCGGCCGTTCCGCATCCGGCGGGCAGCGTTGATCCCCAGCGTGACATCACAACCTTGGAAACGGAATTCCTGCTGCACGACATGTTGATGGTTGAAAGACGCTTAGGGCGTCTGGCGGAAGATCGCCAGAAAGGAGGGCGCGATCGAGCAGTCATCGAGCGGGAGACGGCGCTCTTCGAACGGCTTGGGGCGGTTCTCGAAGAAGGTAGGCCATTGCGCGAGCACGAGATCAAGCCGGATGAAAAGGAAGCCCTGTCGGGTTACGGACTGCTATCGGGAAAACCGCTCTTGATCGTGCTCAATCAGGCCGAAGGTCAGGATGCCGTTCACATCGAAGCACATTCCGACCGGGTGTGCGTGATGCAGCTGTATGGAAAGCTGGAAATGGAAATCGCGCAGCTGTCTTCCGAAGAAGCCCGGGAATTTCTCGATGAATACGGGATCCAAGAATCCGGCCGCGAGGGAATCGTGCGTAATTCGTTCGATTTGCTCGATCTGCTTTCCTTTTTTACGGTAAACGAAAGTGAAGCGAGGGCGTGGACGTTGGGACGCGGGAGCAGTGTGCTCGATGCGGCGGCGAGCATACATTCGGACATGGCGCGCGGCTTCATACGCGCAGAAGTAATTGCCTGGCATGCCCTGATCGAACTGGGCGGTTTGGCGCCTGCGCGAGCCGAGGGGAAATTGCGCCTGGAAGGGAAAGATTACATCGTTGAAGACGGAGATGTGATCTACATTCGCTTTAATGTCTAGCTGATCGTTCTGCAAATCGAAAGGCAGGCGCTTCCCTTGCCGATACAATAGTAGATATCTGATCATTCATGATCTCGTTTCACGAGGAGCGAATAATGAGTTCGAAAACGTATAAGCAGGAGCGCTGGGATCTGGCGGATTTATTCGAGTCGCTGGATTCCCCCGAGGTCGAGAAATCCCGTCAAGACCTGGAAACAATCTTGAACGAATTTGAGGGGTATCGAGAAAAGCTAAGCCCGGAGTTGGATGAAACGGTTTTTCTTTCGATCCTCGAGGACTACGAAAAAGCGGTGCGGGTGCTTTCCCGTTTGGGTGCCTATGGATCTTTGCGATTTTCGGAAGATACGCAGGACCAAGCGGCGCAGACTTTTCAGGCACAGATGCAGCAGCTGTCCGCCGCCGTGGACAACCGCATGATGTTCTTTACTCTGTGGTGGAAAGGTTTGCAGGAAGCGGAGGCGCAGCGATTGTTGGATCTCTCCGGCGATTACCGCTATTGGCTGGAGGCGCTGCGGCTGAAGAAACCCTACACATTAACGGAAGCCGAGGAGAAAATCGTCAACATCAAGGACGTCAATGGTCCACAGGCACTGGTCACGCTTTATCAGTCGATCACCAACCGCTATACGTTTCCGTTGGAGGTCGATGGTGAGGTAAAAGAGCTCACGCGGGGTGAATTGGCGGTTTACGCGCGCAGCCCGGATGCAAATCTGCGCGCAGCATCGTATCAGGTTTTCAATGAGGTATACGATCGCGACGCGGTCATCCTGGGCCAAATTTACCAATTCATCGCCCGTGATTGGCGCAGTGAGGGAATCGATTTGCGCGGCTATGCCTCCCCGATCTCCGTTCGCAATATCGCCAACGACGTACCCGACGAAGTCGTGAACACGCTGCTCGAGGTCTGCCAGAAAAATGTGCCCCTATTCCATCGCTTCTTCAAGCTGAAGGCGAAGTGGATCGGTATGGATCGTTTGCGCCGCTATGACATCTACGCGCCAGTCGTCAAGACCGAAAAGATCTATGCGTTCGACCAGGCCGTAGACATGGTGCTGGATAGCTTCAGGGAATTCGATCCTCGTGTGGCAGAATTGGCACAGAAAGTCTTCGACGAAAGGCATTACGACAGCGAGGTGCGAAAGGGAAAACGCAGCGGGGCATTTTGTGCCACCGTGACCCCCGATCTCACGCCATGGGTACTGCAATCGTATCAAGGAAAACCAGAAAACATCGCTACGATGGCACACGAGTTGGGGCATGCCGTGCATTCGTTATTGGCGGATCATCACACCGCGCTTACGCAGCACTCCTCGCTGCCGCTTGCTGAGACCGCCTCGACCTTCGGCGAGATGCTGCTGATCGACAAGCTGCTTTCCATGGACCCCGACGAGGAAGTGCAGCGCGACCTGCTTTTCCGGCAGATGGACGACGCTTATGCGACGATCATGCGTCAGGCGTACTTTGCCTTATTCGAACGCCAGGCGCACGAGCAAATTGCCAACGGGGCGAAGGTCGACGAGCTTTCGGATCTATACCTGCAGAATTTGAGGGATCAATTCGGGGATTCGCTAGAATTGAGCGAGGATTTTCGCGTGGAGTGGGTGGCGATCCCACATTTTTACTTCGCGCCTTTCTATGTGTACGCTTATTCCTTCGGCCAGCTGCTCGTGCTTTCGCTCTACCAACGTTTCCTGGAACAGGGAGATGCGTTCAAAAGCGGCTATCTTGAACTGCTTGCGGCCGGCGGCTCGAAGTCAGCGGAGCAGATACTGACCCAGGCGGGCTTCGATATCCGCTCGGAATCCTTCTGGCAAGGTGGTTTCGACGTCTTACAGGCCAGTCTGGAGCGTCTGGAGGCGCTGGAGATCCCCGGCTAGTTGCTGTTGATGCTTTTACGGTCCCCTTGCGAATGACCTGATTGCGGCGCCTGTCTTCTGCTGAAGATAAAAAAATTCGGAGTCGATGCCACTCCGAATTTTTTTTATATCAGGCGGAGAGGGTGGGATTCGAACCCACGGTGGCCCGAAAGGACCACAACGGTTTTCGAGACCGCCCCGTTCAACCACTCCGGCACCTCTCCCCGTACCGTGGTGATTATAGCGCGGGCTGATCTAGATTTCCACTTCCGTCCCCAATTCGGGGAACTGGACTTTATCGAAACCTCGTGCTTTTATGTTTTCCATCAGTGCGGCTGCAGATTCGGGTTCACCGTGCACCAGGAATATTCCCTTCAGATGATCTTTCGCCTTCAGCGCATAATCCAGCAGGAGTTCCTTGCCTGCGTGTGCAGAGAGCCCGTTGACCGTAACTACTTCCGCGTTAACCGTATAGGTTTCTCCGAAGATTTTTATTCTCTTCACCCCTTCGACCAGTCTCCGGCCGAGTGTGTGAGGCGCCATCCAGGAGGTAATGAGTACGGTGTTGCGGGAGTCCTCGATGTTGTTGCGCAAATGATGGAGAATACGTCCCACTTCGGCCATTCCGGAGGCCGAGATGATCACCGCAGGCCCTTCGACTTTGTTGATTTCCTTGCTTTCCTCCACGGAACGTGTGTAGCTGAGAAGATCGAAGCCGAACGCCGAGCCGTGAACATCTTTCTGGATGAATTCCAGAATATTCTTGTCGAAGCATTCGGGATGCGCGCGGGTTATCTCGGTCACGTTGATGGCGAGCGGGCTGTCGACAAACATCGGGACGCGGGGGATGTCCCCCTCGCTGATCATGCGATGCAGATAATAAACCAGCGTTTGCGTCCGACCGACGGCGAATGCGGGGATTATGATCTTGCCGCCTCGATGGACGGTGCGTGTGACGGTTTTCTGTAATTTTTCGTACGCCTGCTGTGGTGGATTGTGGGAGCGGCTGCCGTAAGTGCATTCCATGATCAGATAGTCGAGGTCTTCGGGCGGCAGCACGGGGTCGCGCAGGATGGGCAGGTCGAAGCGGCCGATGTCTCCGGAAAACATCAATCGGACGGAGCGGTGGTTTTGTTCCAAGTCCAGAATGATGCCGGCCGATCCGAGAATGTGTCCTGCTTCCACCAAGGTTGCGCGCACACCGGGGATCGGTTCGAAAGGCGTGTCGTAGGCTTTTGGCGTGAGGAACTGGGCAGCCTGTTCGGCATCGGCCACAGTGTATAGAGGTTCGATCGGGGGCTCTCCGCGACGTTCTCGTTTCCTGTTGATATATTCGGCGTCCGCCTCCTGGATGTGGCCGGCGTCGCGGGTCATGATGTCGGTAAGATGAATCGTTGCCCGGGTAGCGTTGATCGGACCCTCGTAGCCCTGGCGGACCAAGTTGGGTAAATTGCCACAGTGATCGATGTGAGCGTGGGAAAGGATGACGGAATCGATTTTCTCGGGTGCGAAGGGGAAATCGAGATTTCGCTCATAGGTATCTTTGCGATGGCCTTGATACAACCCGCAGTCCAGCAGCAATTGATGCTTGTTCAGGCTGATCAGGTGTCGTGAACCAGTTACGGTTTGCGCAGCGCCGTGGAATGTAATTTTCATGATCGCCTCATTGAATGGAATCGCCGTGTCCCCAAAGCTCGCGGAGGATCTTTTCCCCATAGGTTTTTGCCCGCCAGGTGAGGGGAGACATCACTCGCTGCAGGGCTTCGATGCTGCGGGGGGCGGATTTGGCGATGTCCATCAGGATCTCGCGCGGCAGGATGATGTCCGAATCGACTCTGTGAGACCGGGCTGTCCGTTTGCGCCATTCGTGCAGCGCTTCATACCGGGCGAGAATCTCATCGTCCGTGTGATTGCCGCGAGGGCGGTGCGGAATAGGATCTTTCTTTCCGATGCGTATGGCTTCGAGAATTCCTTCTCCAAAACGGCGGATTTGCCCGGGCGTCATGCCGTGGATTTCATTCAAGACCTCAATCCGATCGGGGGCCGCAGCGGCCAGATCGTGGAGTGTTTGATCTCCCATCACTTTAAAGGCCGGTCGATCCATGCGCTTGGCCTGCGAATCCCGAAAGAGGTAGAGACGGCGGAGCAGCGCCAATTGGCGTGGTGAGAGATCGCGTGCGTTCCGGATTCGCCAAAAGCCATCGGGATCGAAGCCGTTGTCGTGGGGCTGAATGCGGGTAATATATTCGGATGCTTCCAGTGCTTCTTCCAAACGTCCGGCTTCTTGGAGCGCGGTAAATAGACCACGGCGCAGTGGGATCAGGTAGTACGTGTCCAAGCGGGCGTAATCGAGCCATTTTTCTGGAAGTGGCCTTTTCCCCCAATTGGAGCGTTGGTAGCGTTTGTCGATTTCAACATTGAATTCTGCTGCGATAAGATCGCGCAGACTGCTGCGTTTCCTGCCCAGCGTGCGGCTGGCGATACGCGTGTCGAATAAGTTATGAAAAGCGAATTCGAAATCGCGTTTCATGCACATGATGTCGTATTCTGCACTGTGGAATATTTTTTCAATTTTCGGATTGGCGAAGACTGGCCCCAATTCACGTAACCCCGAAAAAGCCAGAGGATCTACCAGGTAGTCGTGTTCCGGTATCGAGAATTGGATGAGGCAGACTCGTTCCCGATAGGAATACATGCTGTTCGATTCGGTGTCCACGGCAACGAGAGGCTGTGCGGAAAGTGATTTCACCATCGAGCGCAATGAAGCGGCGTCGGCGACAAGCGTTGGCGGATCGAGTTTGGTGGAATTCATGGATATCATTATACACGTTCGGCTGAGGTTCACGGCAGGAGTTGTTCATCCTGGGATTTTCGATGTGGAATTTCTACCGAACGAGCACGACAAAGCGCGGAAAGTTGGTCAAAATTGACATATTGTAGTGCGTGTGTTAATAATATACGTATTGCGTATTCGCTTTCCGTTGTATGTATCCCTTGCATCTATGGGGCAAATGCCCCGTTTTGGATAATTGAACCGAGGAGTGATTGAATGACGCGTATCGTAGGCCGTGATTTGGCCGGGATGCGGTGTTCGTAGGATGTTCAAATGCCTGACTCCAAGCTTAATTCCCGCATGAGCGTACGTACTCTCTTACGAGTAGTCCTGTTCAGCGCCTGTTGTCTCCTGCCCTCATTAACCCTGGCGCAAGATACACCCCGGGCGAAGAGTCTCGAGGTCGCCCTGTGGCCGGAGTACGATCGTTCCGAGATGCTCGTCATCATGCGCATGCAGTTGGCGGATGACGTTTCCCTGCCGACCACCGTCGAGCTTCCCATTCCGACGCGCGTGGGGGAGCCCTCGGCCGTTGCGAAATGGGATCCTGAATCCGGACCCAACGACCAGGTCCAATGGGAGCTGAATGAGGATGGCGAGTGGAGTACGCTTGCAATAGATACCGATCGACCAGGAGTTTGGCTGGAATATTACGATGCGCTCACATTGGACGGCAGTGAGCGAAGCTATTCGTTCCAATGGCCGGGAGGTTTTGCTATCGGATCGCTGCGTTTCAAGGTACAGGAACCGCAGGCAGCAGAGTCAATGCTTGTAACGGGCGCGGCGGAAGTTGTGGTAGAAGACGGTATCCGTTATCACATCGTCGATGTTGGCTCATTAAACTCCTCTGAGAGCTTTCGGGTGGACGTTTCCTACAACAATCCAAGCGGACAGCTCACGAATCCGGCGATGATTGTCCGTCCCGAGGAAACGCGCGGGAGCACGCCGGATTTGAGTGCCTGGCTGCCGTATGTAATCGGCGGATTTGGCGTTTTGATGCTCGCCCTGGGCGGCATCTTGTGGGTCCGCCTGCGGCGAGAGGGTGAGAGCGGTTCTACGCGGCGGCGACATCGCCGTACAGCAGCGGGTGCCTCGCCATCCGCAAAAGACGCTCTGGAACAACGCTTCTGTCATTATTGTGGCACTCGGGCAAATGCGGAAGACAATTACTGCCGCAGTTGTGGTACGAAACTGCGGCAGGGATGACGCCTTGTGACGTGCGATGGGGCAGAACACCAAAGCATGCGAATCCCGCATCACGTTGTGAGGATTGATTTCGTACAGCCGTTGTAAGTCAACGATCGGGTAAAACGTGCAATCGCCATTTATCTCTATTGTCTATCTGTTTTACGGTTTGGCTTTCTTCAGCATGGGCCTGGCGATCACGCTGGAGGCGGGGCGTGGAAGCGATGAAAGATTACGCAATGCCCTGCGCCCCTTGGCCGGATTCGGATTTCTCCATGGTTTGCATGAATGGATCGAGATGTTCCTGATCCTGCATCTTTTGCCAATGCAGGAGGATTTGCACATTCTATTGGAGAGCGCACGCGTGGCGATATTGGCGTTCTCTTTTCTCGGCCTGGCGGCATTCGGTGCCTCATTGCTCTCCCGCGATGGACGTACCCGGCATTTAAGTCTGATGGTGCCTCTGATTTTAGCCGCTATTTGGGGACTTGGTCTGCTTCTATTGAAAAATCATTATCCTCTTCCAGATGAACTCTGGGATGTGGCTGATGTCTGGAGTCGATATTCGTTGGCCATCCCTTCGGCATTATTCGCTTCGGCAGGATTGATCGCTCAGCAGCGCGCCTTCCGACGAGTAGGCTTGGCTCGCTTTGGCCAAGATAGTCTTTGGGCAGCGGTGGCCTTCGCCTGGTATGGAATCATTGGCCAGGCCTTCACACGCCCCAGTCCGCTGCCTCCTTCCAACGTGATCAATCAGGTCCTGTTTCAGGAATTATTCGGTTTTCCCGTTCAGCTGCTCCGTGCGATCGCCGCAATCCTGGCCGCTATTTTCGTGACTCGATTCTTGCGCTCTTTCGAGGTGGAGCGTCAGCGACAGCTTTCCGAACTGCAAGCCGAGCGCCTCGAAGAAGCCCAGCGCAGGGAGGCCATGCGCGGCGAATTGCTCAAGCGGGTCGTTGCGGCACAGGAGGCGGAAAGACAACGCATCGCCCGCGAGCTGCACGACGAGACGGGTCAGGCGATGACCGCCATTGGATTGGGTCTGCGAAGCATTGCGACCCTTTTACGCGGGCGCAAGGGTAAAGTAGCGCAGAACTTACACCAATTGGAGGATCTCGTTGCGCATTCACTGAACGAGTTGCAGCGCATTATCTCTGATCTGCGTCCATCCCATTTGGATGACCTGGGACTTGCCGCTGCGCTTCGTTGGTACGTCGGTGAGATCCAACAGCGTGCTCCCCTAAAAGTGAATGTGCATATCGAAGGCGAACATAGAGACCTGCCACAGGAAGTGAAAACAGGTCTTTTCCGCATCGTACAGGAAGCATTGACGAATGTAGTCCGGCATGCCGACGCGGAAACGGCGGACGTCTATCTTCGCTACGGCAAGCACAAAATCTGGCTGGACGTGATCGACGATGGCGTTGGCTTCAGTTTGACGCTTGCGAGCATGGATTCGAAACGGCCATCGTGGGGGTTGATAGGCATGGAGGAGCGAACACATGAGCTGGGGGGTGAGTTCACGATCGATTCCCAGCCGGGAGAGGGAACGCGGGTTAGGGTTATCATCCCGTATCTGGGAAATGGAGAGGAAGGCGATGACGATTCGTCTGCTGCTGGTGGATGACCACGAAGTCGTTCGTTCGGGTCTACGTATGTTGTTGGAAAATGAAAGCGACGTCGAGATCGTAGGCGAATTCGGAACTGCTCGAGAAGCTTTGGATGCATTATCCGATCTTCGACCGGATGTCGTGTTGATGGACATCGGTTTGCCAGACATGTCGGGGATCGATGCGGCTAAAGAGGTCAAGCGTCTACGGCCGAACACGGCAGTCGTAGCATTGACGATTCATGAGGATGAGGAGTACTTTTTCCGCATGTTGGAAGCGGGGGCAAGCGGATACGTCCCGAAACGAGCCGCACCGGAGGAATTGCTGACTGCGATCCGTGTTGCGGCGGAAGGAGAAGTCTACCTCTATCCCTCTTTGGCCAAATTGCTGGTGAGCGATTATCTCCAACAAGATGGTTATTCACGAGACGAACATACCCTCAATGGATTGACAGACCGCGAGCAGGAGGTTCTTGCGCATCTGGCAGACGGTGCCAAGAATGTCGAAATCGCCGAGACGCTGGGGATCAGCCCGAAAACGGTCGCACGCCACCGCGAAAACATCATGCGCAAGCTGAACCTACATTCGCGAACGGACCTGGTGAAATACGCCATTCGCAAGGGCATCATTCAAGCGTAGATTCAACTTCAAAGTTACACTTCGAAGTCGACTCCAACCCGGTCAGTTGGAATTTGAATCTATTATTTACACGTGTTTCCGACTCGCACGTGCAGTAAGTGTTGGTTATTACCCCATCGAAATCCCCGCTCGCAAGTCCTGAATGTCCTGCAAGAGTATGCTGCAAGGGAAATCGAACACAACGAGCAGGATCAAAAGCCTTCGAAAGGGTTTTTCCATCGCACGCCGATGGCCGGGTCGCAGACTCCGGCCGATCGTTCGATTTTCCGGGTACAGAATCCTTTGGAAGAATTCCGCTTTTCGAGGATCGAGCTGAGAGTCGATTCATCGATTCTGCTCTTCACTCGATACCATAAGTAAGATGCATATTCTGATTCATCCACGCAATCGATGGATTTCTACCCACATTTCTAGTCGTTGAGAAATACTTTACAGCGGCAGAGCAAAACTCATCGACGAACCACGAAAAACACATGCTATGTCAATCCCAAGAGGGACAAAGTCTCTAGGGATGCTTAAGGTTTTCATAATTCTAGGTTGAGACGTTCGTAAAGACAGAACGCAACCGTTTGAGGTTGAATCTAAATCAGTAAGCAGTGAACGATCGATGGTTGGATTGGCGGCGCATCAGAGCGTCGACAAAAGAAGGTAACCCTTTGAGCGCTCACAAGACAGCCAAAAAGGAGTGAAGACGATGGATCAAATTCCACCGAGTATGTTGGACACGGTTCCCCATGTGGTTTTCGGAATATTCAACCTGGCAATCCCAAGCATCATTGCCTGGATTGGAGTCGTGGTGGTGTTCCTCTTATCCACTTGGTTCCGCCTGCCAAAGATATTTGAACCAGCAGTTGCTCAGGAGGAGATAGAGAGGTGAATCTTACGCGTAAAATTCAACAAGGAATCCGCGAGAACTTAACATTGGAAGATCTGCTTCCGACGCGCATGCCTGTATACGTCAATTCGGTAGCATACCTGTTCGGGGTGGCGGCTCTTTCGGGTTTGGTCGTGCTCGTGTTGACGGGTGTGATCATGGCGATCTTCGGGCCTACATGGTATCACAACTCTTCCACCGGTCGTTTCGTCAATTCCATCCATTTTTGGGGCGTACAATTGCTTTTCTTCAGTCTGGTGGCGCACATTCTTACGAAAATCTTCATGTCGGCTTGGCGTGACGGCCGGTGGAAGACCTGGTTCATTGGGACGATCACTTTCGTTATCGCCGCACTCGCCGCACTGACGGGCTTTCTAGCGCAAACGAACTGGGATTCCCAGTGGATCGCCGTGCAGGCCAAGGATTTGATGAACGCGGTCGGGTTGGGCGTGCTGTTCAATCCGATGAATATTGGACAGGTACTTTCGATTCACCTGATCGTCTTACCGCTTCTGATCGCGGCGCTTGTTGGCATACATTTGATAATGGTCCGCAGAGAAGGTCCGGTCAAACCGATTCCCAGACAGGGGGCATCCGATGAATAAACGAACCAGTGCGTACCTGCGGGATATTCCCAGCAAGCCCTATGATTTAATCCGGGAAGGACTGATTGTATTTGGGGTCATTTTACTGATCGCAATCGTTCTGGCCGCTATCTTTGGATCGCCGGATTATCCAACGGTGCGGTCGGAAGACGTCGCCCGGTCTGCGCCGATCGCTTTACTCAAAACCAGTGCGGACATCCTCGCCGGAAAGAGCAGTTTGCAGGATTATGGACCTCCGTATTCCGCCGACCCTCAAAACGCTCAGAAATTACTGGGCGTCGCACCGGCGAATTGGTTTGGAGTCACGAATCCCATCGACCCTGCGGAGGATTTGATCCTAAAACCGCTCGAGCGAGCGGCAGTGTTGGATGCGGATATCCAATCGGCTTTGACCCAATATCGCGCCGCGTCGAAGACTCAACGTCAACAATGGTTAACCGCCTATTCAGCAGCCCTGGATCAGGCGCAGGTTTCCAACGGTGAGGTGCAACTGCCGGATGGCCAATACGGTCCGGTTGAAGTGATGATGCAGGGCATGTTGAACCTGGGGAAGGCGGGATTGTTGGAAGGCGCCATAGATAGTGGACCGGGCTTGCCGTATCTGCTGGACACGACGCGATCGCTGCTGTTCTTCCAGGACGACGTGGATCACGGCGTTGCGCAGAAATTGGATATGTTGGGCGAGCAATGGGGCATGAGTCACGAAACTGGTCTCTACCCGGGAGGATGGTGGCTATGGCCTTTTGTGTTCCTGTACCAGATCCCCGCGATCGCCAATTCACCTAACGCAGACCTGCTCGCGGCTGCAATCATGGCCATAGCATATCTCGGTTTGGTCTTTTTACCCTTCATCCCCGTCTTGCGAGACGTACCCAGCCGCATCGGGGTTCACAAGCTCATTTGGCGGGATTGGTATTCGCGATCGGATTCATCTCCATCGGTGGATGCGAAAGACGAAGATGGCGTTCGGTTACGTCCGTAAAGCCGATAGGAATTAAATTCACGGTCCCGGAGAAAGGTGGAATGATTCTCTTGGATCGGGAGCGACAAATTGTGGAGGTTCATCATGACGACGACAGTAAAAGCAGGGCCGATTACAAACGAGCGAGAAGAGTTGGATCTCAAATGTATCAATACGCTGCGCTTCCTGGCTGTCGACGCAGTCGAGCGGGCAAACTCAGGGCACCCGGGTCTTCCCATGGGCTCGGCGACGCTTGCCTATACACTGTGGGATCGATTTCTTAAGTTCAACCCGAAAGATCCTGCATGGCCGGATCGGGATCGCTTCGTACTTTCCGCAGGCCATGGTTCGATGCTGCTTTATGCACTTCTTCATTTGACCGGCTTCGACCTTCCGCTCGAGGAGTTGAAGCGATTCCGCCAATGGAGCAGTCAAACGCCGGGTCATCCGGAATATGGTAGGACACCGGGTGTAGAAGCAACGACCGGCCCTCTGGGACAAGGTTTCGCAAACGCGGTGGGAATGGCGATTGCCGAGACTGCATTGGCGGCGCGATTCAATCGCCCCGACAACACGATCGTCGACCACTACACGTACGTGCTCGCAAGCGATGGGGACCTCATGGAAGGCATTTCATCCGAGGCGGCTTCATTGGCAGGACACCTGCAGTTGGGGAAGCTGATCGTACTGTATGCCGACAACCAGATTACGATCGAGGGTTCGACGAAGCTGGCATTCAGCGAGGACCGAATGGCGCGCTTTCGGTCCTATGGTTGGCAGGTTCTTCACGTCGAGGATGGCAATGACATCGAAGCGATATCGTCCGCCATCGATGAGGCGGGACAGCAATCCGAAAAACCCACTTTCATCGATGTACGCACTCATATCGGCTACGGCAGTCCAACGAAGCAAGATACGGCAGAGGCACATGGTGAACCATTGGGTCACGAGGAAGTGCTGCGAACGAAGGAGAATCTCGGTTGGCCATTGGAACCGGATTTCTTTATCCCAGCGGAGGTCGAAGCTCATTTCCGAGAAGCTATAGTGCGCGGCGGGAAAGCCCAGGCGGCATGGCAGGAAGATGTAGAGCGCTACATCGAACAGTTCCCTGAACTCGCTGCGCAGTACCATCGCACGGTGGAAGGTAAATTGCCGGATGGTTGGAGCGACGATATACCGGTCTTCGAGCCCGGCCAGGGAGAGATGTCGACCCGCGTTGCCTCCGGGAGAATCATCGAGAAGTTCGCCGAGTATTTGCCTGAATTCATGGGTGGCGCAGCCGATCTCTCCCCCAGCACGCACACCCGCATACCCGGCAGCCCCGATTTCGAAGCCGGAAGCCACGAAGGCCGCAACATGCATTTTGGCATCCGCGAGCATGCCATGGGCGCCATTCTGAATGGCATGGCGCTGCACGGTGGCTTGATTCCATTCGGAGCCACATTCCTCGTATTCAGCGATTATATGCGGCCACCCATGCGTTTGGCGGCCATGAGCGGTCTGCCGGTGATTTACGTGTTTACCCACGACAGCATCGGGCTGGGGCAGGATGGACCGACCCACCAGCCGGTCGAGCAGCTGCTCGGCCTGCGGTCCGTACCAGGATTGACGGTCATTCGACCGGCGGATGCAAACGAAACCGCTTTGGCCTGGAAGGTCGCATTGGAGTGCCGAGAAGGCCCCGTCGCCCTCGTGCTTACCCGACAGAAGCTTCCGATACTCGACCTCGAGAAATATGAGGTACTCCACGCCGGTCTCCGATTTGGCGCTTACGTGCTTGCGGAAAGTCCCCATCGAGACACACCGCAGGTGGTGCTTGTGGCTTCGGGATCGGAGGTACACCTGGCTCTCGAAGCGCGTGAGAAACTGGCCCAGGAGCAGATTTTCGCCAGCGTTGTCAGCTTTCCAAGCTGGCGATTATTCCAATCCCAGCCGATGGATTATCAGCGGGTGGTATTTCCGCCGGGAGTCCCGATCGTCGCCATCGAGGCGGGCATCTCCCTTGGTTGGGTGCCTTACGTAGGAAAAGGCGTATCCACGATGATCGGCGTGGATCAATTTGGCGCCTCGGCGCCGGGGGACATCGTCATGCGGGAATACGGCTTGAGCGTCGAGAATATTTGCCGGCAGGTGGAAAAACTGCTCGATCGCGAGAAAGTTACCTGAAAAGGAGCGCGCTTGGATGATCGTAGGAATATCGATGATGGATGTGTCCACTGATAAATATCCGTAATTAAGCGCAGAGTATTTGGCTGGGTTTCATCCGACGGTGAAAGCTTACGTCCGGCAGTGGATCATTTCCAGTCGATCGATGAGACGACTTTCGGCCTGGATGGGTATGCCAACCTGAAGGTCTTGCCTCACTTGGCGCACGATACAATGGGGAAGATTGCAGAAAAGTTGCGTCCCTGAGCATGACTCGACCGGACGGAGGGCATAATTTCATATTGAAAGCCTCGTTTTTAGGCATCCTTAAGCTGGCGATAACTGAGTCATAAAGCCAAAATCCGATGGGTTGGATATCATAAAAATGGAACGGTGATCGCAGCACGGAAATGCTCAATATCATCAAAGGTGAATATACTCATGTCAGGCATTTTTAAGGCATACGATATTCGTGGTTTGGCGCCGCAGGAGATTAACGCGGAAATCGCACGTAAAATCGGCGCTGCCTTCGGCCAATATTTAAAAGGGGGACGAATCGTGATCGGACGCGACATGCGGGATACATCCGCGTCATTGGCCACAGCACTAGCTGCAGGTGCCCTGAGTTCCGGGCTGCAAGTTTACGATATCGGCATGGCGACCACGCCCATGCTGTACTCGGCCATTATCCGACGTAATTTTCAGGGGGGAGCCATGATAACGGCTTCCCATCTTCCTAAACAATACAACGGCATCAAACTCTGTCGAGAGAAAGCGATCCCACTCAGCGGGGACAACGGTTTACCGGAAATCGAAGCATTGACGCGGGACATCGATGTCCCGCCTCGAAGTCACGACCATGCACAGAATATCGATTTCCTGACGGATTACATCGAAGAATTGTCGCCGTTCATCGAAGGGGACGAACATCTGAAAGTGGTGGTGGATGCAGGCAACGGGATGGGTGGTTTGGATACGCCTCGCTTGATTCCCCGATTTGAACATTGTGAATTCGTCACCATGCTCATGCAGCCGGATGGCGAGTTTCCCGTTCACGTTCCCAACCCTGCCATCCCTTCGACCACCGAAAAACTGCAGGAGCGAGTAAAAGCTGAGAGCGCAGATCTGGGCATCGCCTTCGACGGCGATGGAGATCGCTGCGGTTTTATCGACGAGAACGGGGAGCGAATCCCCGCCGATCTGATGATCGCCGTGTTGGCGGAATACTTCCTCACGAAATCACCCGGAGCGACAATCCTCTACGATCTCAGATCGAGCCGCGTCGTCCCGGAGCGGATCAAGGAGCTCGGTGGAAAGCCCTTAAAAACACGCGTCGGCCATTCATTCATCAAGAGCAAGATGCGCAAGGATTTCGCTGTATTCGCCGGTGAGTTGTCGGGGCATTACTACTTTCAGGACCTTGGATACATCGATTGTGGATTGATGGCCATGGTCGTTATGCTGAATTTGCTGGGCATGAAGGATCGACCCCTGAGCGAAATTGTACGCCCGTTGATGAAATACGTCCGATCGGGTGAAATCAACATCTCCACGAAAGAGCCGGATCGGATGATGGACGTTCTGGCGTCGGCATATAAGGATGGCGAGCAAACACACCTGGATGGGCTTTCCGTCGAATATCCTTCCTGGTGGTTCAACTTGCGCAAATCTCATACCGAGCCGGTGGTCAGACTGGTGATCGAAGCCGACAATGAGGACATCTTGGAGCAGCAGAGATCGAAGTTGATGGAAATCGTCCACCGGAACGGTGGCGAGGTCGACAACCCGGAATAATGGGCTTCGTTCTTTTGCGTGCGTTGAAATGTATCTGATAGTGTGTCGATGAAATGGGATAATTACCTGTGTTCGGATGGTTTTGAACAGCAAGGTGGTTGCAAGAGTCACTGCGGATGTGGTACCGGTACGATACCTGCAATATGGAGAGGAGGGGAATCTATTCCGCGGAAAAATTGGCAAGGCATTTTAATCGATTCAGAGGCGATAATAAGAAACCTGGATTCAACTACCAAGTGCAACAACGGATGAATGATTGAAGAATACTTGT
>CAYYVY010000004.1:0-84533 GCA_964475265.1 uncultured Anaerolineaceae bacterium
ACATTCGCCAGGTAGGACGCATCATCGGGCTGGAAAAAGACGTGCCCGCTCCGGACGTCTACACCACGCCGCAGATTATGGCCTGGATGGCAGACGAGTACGCCTTCCTCAAGGGCTACAACGAATTCGGGGTCATCACGGGCAAACCGCTTGCCATGGGAGGCTCCGCCGGACGTGGTGACGCCACTGCTCGCGGTGGCATTTATTGTCTCCGGGAGGCCGGCAAGGTGTTAGGGATCGACATGAAAGATGCCCCAGCCGCCATCCAGGGCTACGGAAATGCCGGTTCCTTTGCCCACAAACTCGGCGCCGAAATCCTGGGTCTCAAAGTCGTCGCCGTATCCGATTCGCGTGGCGGCATACTCAGCGAAGACGGTCTGGACTATAAAAAAGTTCTCTCTCACAAGCAAAGGACCGGCTCGGTTATCGGATTCCCGGGCACAAAGGAAATCAGCAACGAAGATCTTTTAGAACTCGATGTGACCATCCTTTTCCCCTCCGCACTGGAGAATGTCATCTCGGATGAGAATGCAGCCAACATCAAGGCGAAAGTCTCCGTCGAACTGGCCAACGGTCCTACTACTCCCGAAGCCGACAAAATCCTGTACAAGAACGACGTCTACGTCATCCCCGATTTTCTGGCCAACGCCGGCGGCGTGACGGTCTCGTATTTCGAGATGGTGCAGAACGCCTATGATTACTACTGGGAAGAAGGCCTGGTCCACGAACGCCTGGATGCCAAAATGACATCCGCCTTCCACGCCGTCCACAAAGCTGCCGAAGAACACAAGGTTCACAATCGCCTGGCGGCTTATCTGGTTGCGGTAGAACGCGTCGCCGAAGTGGTTAAACTACGAGGCTGGGCATAGTCACGAATAAAGTAATAACTATTCAAGAGATGGAGATGAACCAGACTCCATCTCTTGCTTATTTCTCATAAGATGTCTATCCCCAAACTCGAGTGGGTGGATAGACATGAGTTACCCACAATCTATTTAATGTTAATTGTTAATCGTAGTAGTAGTAGGCGCTGGGGATTTGTGGACAGACGCTCGCGGAGCAACAGAAAACCCTAGGAATAGGGGGTTGGAGCATCACACACCCATATATATGTGAATTTTCGTATAACTTCACCCACAAGGAGGTTGTGGAAAAAAGGGGGACGACGATCGGAAAAGTGTGTTGACGAGCGGGAAAATGGATATATGGGGGTAGGGGATTATAAACCCCCATATCTAAGGGTTTGCGGACAAACTCGAGACTACGTTTTCCCCAAGATAGGCCGGTTTTCCACAGATTTTGACGAGTTATCCACAGGGTAATCGTTGTAAGATGCAATTTAAAGCGAATGCGCACCCTTTGCTTCTTTGAGGGATCAGGACCTTTCGTCTAAAGGAGAGGGAGACGAAAGTCGAGCCCTGTTCCATCTGGTAAGCGGGTGCGCTTTCCTAAGGAAAACCCCCGATTTGATTGTAATGGTTCTGTCACCAACTCGTGTCGTTTACGTCCAGCAACCTGCTTGACACGAGCGTTGGATCAGATGGTCGATGCTATGGGCAGAGCGGTGTTTTCCAGACCTGCTCGTGGCTGACGTCCTTGCACTCCGAACCGTGACCGTAGCGTTCCCAAGAAACGTGATTGCCTTCGATTTCGACGTAGTAGCAGCCGTCGTCGGTGAGACCGGTCTCGAAAACGTGGTAATCCTTGCCGGCCTTGATCACGAAAGCATCGATGTCATCGGAAGCGGTGTAGCTTCCAACGTTGAGACCGGGAAGGTGGTCGCATAGTTCGTGTTGGTCACATTGCGATCCGCCTTCTTCCTCCTGCAGTACGACGCATTCGTCTTCCTCGGGTACCGGCGGCTCTTCCTCTTCCACGACGGGATTATTGAGCCACTGTTCGCATTGCCCGGCCGAAGGGTCCAATGCGTAGAGCATCTCGCAGAAGATGTAGTTGGCATGTGTGCTCAGCGGGATGAGAACCATGAAGCTGATCAGGAGTACAGGCGGGAATAGTACCGTGTACTCGGCGAGGGCTTGGCCTCTTTCACTTTTCTTGAGCATTTTTCGGAGGTTCATTTCCTTTTCTCCTTTCGATTTTCTTGGCCTGCTTGAGAAAATCACAGGCCCATGATTGTCTCTTTTTTTGGACAGCCATGGGACCGAGAAAAAGAAATCGGTGTGCCTTACTCTCTTCGGCAGCTGGCTGTCCTGGCTTCTTTCGAAGCGGTAGACCCTGTAGCTTTGCGCCACCGCCTTTCGACGGTTTTGCCTTTATCGGAGATTGCACACCGGGAACTGATTTGTTGCTTACTTCCTGCCTGACAAAATAATAGCACAACTCTATTTGCCGGCGCCTTACATCAACCTTACAAGGGAGATCAGGACTCGAGTCCTATTCGGTATACGACGATTTTCCGGCCGCGTCACTCGATGCGCCGGGATGTGTTTTAATAGATGTGAGCAGGAACCAAGAGGGATTTGTGGCGAACGGACATTTGCTGCGGGTCGAGGATCTTTCATTTCGCTACCGGGATCGAGCCGGGACGGCGATCCGATCCGTGAATCTCCAAATCGAACCGGGAAAGCTTTTTCTACTTGCCGGGCCAAGCGGTTGTGGGAAGACGACGCTCGTGCGCTGTATCAATGGGTTGATCCCCAGGTCGTACAAGGGTGAAATCTCGGGCGAGATTCTGATCGCTGGGAAGCGTACGATGGAGATGTCGCTCGCCATGATCTCGCAGCACATCGGCACGGTGCTGCAAGACCCGGAGCGGCAGATCCTGGGGACGAAGGTCATCAACGAAGTCGCCTTCGGTTTGGAGAACCAGGGACTGGAACGCGCGGAGATTCACCGGCGTGTGGATGCTGCGCTGGAACATCTTGCCATCGCGCATCTGCGTCACCGCGAGACGTACAACCTTTCCGGCGGTGAGAAACAAAAAGTCGCCCTGGCGGGTGTGTTGGCCATGGAGCCGAGTTTGTTGATCCTGGATGAACCCCTTGCCAGCCTCGATCCGGCCAGCGCACTCGAAACCCTGACGCTGCTGCGTTCGTTGGTCGACGAGGGCATGGCGGTAGTTATCGTCGAACATCGCGTCGAGGACGTGTTGAAGATCAGCCCCGACCACACACTCTTTATGGCTGGTGGGGAAGTTGTATTTGAGGGATCGCCGCAGCAGCTCATGAAAAGTGTGGATTACCGCGAAGTCAAACTTCCGGCGTCAGTGGTCATCCAGCGCGCCGCGGCAGACCCGCCTCGAATGATCCCCAAGCCTCATTTGGCCGGTGAAAAACCGGGCAGCGATCCGTTGGTGAGATTCGAGAACGTAGCCTTTTATTATGAAGCGAAAAAAGAAGTTCTCGTCGACGTAAATCTCGACATTCGTCGCGGGGACATCATCGCCGTACTGGGTCCCAATGGCGCCGGGAAGACGACGCTCGTCAAGCATGCCATTGGACTTCTTCAGCCGAAGCGAGGCAGCGTGTTTGTTGAGGGGAAAGACACACGCGAAACGAGTGTGGCGCAGGTTGCAAGTACGTTGGGATACGTATTCCAGAGCCCGAGTCACATGCTCTTCGCCCCGAGTGTACGCGCAGAGCTGCAGTTCGGGCCCGACAACCTGGGCCACAAGAGTGAGCAAATCGAGGAGGAGGTGCAGCAGGCGATAGAAATCATGAACCTTTCCGGCATGGAGGACGACCCGCCGCTGGCATTGTCTTTCGGGCAGCAGAAGCGCGTGAGCATTGCGGCTGTGCTGGCCATGCGTTCGAAAATCCTGGTGATGGACGAACCGACGGCCGGCCAGGACTATCGCAACTACATGGACTTCATGGATGCCATCCTGCAAATATCAAGCTTCGAAGCGATCTTGTTCATCACGCACGACATCGATTTGGCGGTGATTTATGCTAACCGCGTACTTCTACTAAGTGATGGCAAGGTCGAAAATGACGGAAAGCCAGAGGACGTCTTGGCCGATTACGAACGGCTCCGAGCTTGTCGACTCGTTCCCACCTCACTGCTCAATGCAAACATGGACTTGCTCGAACAGACGCAGCGATTTATGCGCGCCGAAGCGCTGGCGCACGTTTCGTCCTGATAACGTAGGGTTCTGCCGGAACCCAAATCGATATCGGCATGATCATAGTATAGAGAGTGGAGGAGATTATGAACGGCACAAAACCCCTGTCATTCATCATAGCGATTGTATGCGTCTTTGTGGTTATGCTTTTGGTGGCCTTGTTGGGCCCGGCCCTTTTTAACAATCCAGAGCTCAAGCTTGACGAGACCGGTGTGCTGCGCTTCGTGTACGTGGGCGTCGGCCTGCTGATCGTCTTTCTGGTGTACTGGTTTACCCGCACGAGCGATGCCTGGAAAGTCGGCACGCGCGAAGTGGTTTACATGGCCATTGGCGCCGCGCTCTACGCCGTGTTTTCTTACCTGTTTAACGGCACCGTCTTTGCTGTGCCATCGGTGAGTCAGGTGGCACTGCGGCCGGCGATCGCCATCCCCATGTTCTTCGGCTACGCTTTCGGGCCGGTGGTGGGCTTGTTTACCGGTGCGGTGGGCAACATGTTCGGCGATGCCCTCACCGGCTTCGGTCTCTCGCCGCAGTGGAGCGTCGGCAACGGTTTGGTGGGCATGATCTCGGGCATGATCGCCCTCTACGCCGACCGCAAGCGCGTCATGGACATCGTGATGTACATCAGCGCTGCCCTGGCCGCTGTAGCCACTTTGCTGTGGATTTTGTACCCCGATTTGTCCAACATGATGTTCTTCGATCCGGATGTGGGCATCTTCGGCGACGCTGCAATTTCCACGTTTGCTGCTTTGTCGGCGGTGATCGGCTTCGTGCTGGTGGTCGTCGTGAGGCTGCTCTTTAGAGAAGATCTCGACATGGCCGCGGCGGTGACCTGGGCGATGCTGGGCAACTTCGTGGGCGTCGGCTTCGCCGCCCTCTCGGATATCCACATCAACGGCTTTTCACCGTCGGTGGCCATCGTGGGTGAGTTCTTGCCCGCCGCCGGACCAAACATGATCTTCGCCGTGATCCTGGTACCGATCTTGGTTGCAGCATATCGAGCATTTCAGCGCCAGACCGGCCGCTGATCTAAGCGAAGATCTCTGAGCATCGAAGGGCACTGCACTCGGGGCGGAGTGCCCTTCGATCCAGCATTCGTTTGCAAGTGTGTAGTTTAGGAATTCATTACCGAGGAACAACATGCTGGTAACGTGGCGCTATCGAGAACGCAAGTCCATCATCCAGGCCTTCGATCCCAGCGCGTGGATCGTGTTTTACGCCTGTTTCATCATTGCCACCATGTTCTTCTGGGATCTGCGCGTCCTTGCTGGGTTTATGGCCATAGCGCTGTTGGTCGTACTGACCTCGGGGCTAACGTGGCGGGAAAGCCGGCGGGCTTGGCTGTTCATCGGCGCTTTCATCATCTTCTTCTCCCTGCTCACGTTTCTGACCGGACGCGGTGGGGTGGAAGTCTATGATGTGGAACACACGATTACCACGCTGAGCGCGAAGTTTACCATCTTCGGTTGGCGTCCCACGCTCACGATCACCGTCGAGCGGCTGCTCTTCGCCGCCAGCCAGTTGGCGCGCGTTTTCAGCCTGGCGAGCATGACGATCCTGATTCCCTATTCGCTCAACCCGGCGCACTACGGAATCACCTTCCGCCGCCTGGGGATACCGGACAAAATTGCCTACGCTATGGATCTGACCATGCGCTTCATTCCCACTTTCGGCCGGGATTTCCAATTGACCATGGATGCGCAGAAGGCGAGAGGCTACGAGATCGAGAAACTAAAAGGGGGTTTATTTGCGCAGGTGCGAAAACTGGCGCCGTTGATTGTTCCGGTGACCATCCATGCCATCGCGGGCAGCGAAGACATCATCGACGCCATGGATCTGCGCGGCTTCGGCGTCGGCCCGCGTACTTGGCTGGTGGAGCTCAAATATCGTAAACGGGACTACGCGTTAATGGCCTTCGGGATTTTGATCATCTTGGTGTCGATCTTAGCTTCCCTGTGGGGTTTCGGTCAGTTCTGGGTTCCGGAAGCTTTGATCCAGGCCTGGACTTAATCCTCGCTTTCCAACAACAACCCAGGTAAGTCCGCAGTCGAATCCAAGATGAGATCTGCGCCGGCGCGCAGTAGTTCATCGCGCTCCCCAAACCCGCAAAGCACACCAATGCTCTGTGCCCCTGCGGCGCGACCGGCCCGAATATCAACAGGCGTGTCGCCCACCATGAGGCACTCTTGCGGGACAACACCGAGTTGTGCGGCAGCCCACAGCAGGGGCGCCGGATGAGGCTTGGAGCGCTTGCAGGTGCCCGCTGTGGCGACGGATTGAAAGATCGCCTGGATATGAAGTGTGCGCAGCAATGAATCGGTGCTGTGCTTCTCCCGTGCGGTGATCAGGGCGAGGGGATATTGCGCAGCCAAACGGGTCAAGGCCTCGGCGACCCCGGGGATTAGCCGCGCATCACTAATCTTCGTTTCCCCGCGCAGGTGATGCAGTCCGTTCGAGAGAGGGCGGATCCACTCATCCAGTGAATACCTGTCGAGGAAATTGAGGCAGGCGTTGAGGGGAGATTCTGCCGCCATGACCAGGCGGCGGGCAATTTTATGTGCGTTGTTCTTCTTATCTATCGAAAAGAAAGGCCGCAGTAAGGCAGAAAATCGTTGAACGAAGGTGTCGTCGGTATCGGCGATGGTTCCGTCGAGATCGAAGAGAATGGCGCGCACGCGCGCAGGGTCGAGCACTTGGAGTTTATTCTTGATCTACGGGCAGGGCAATCGCTTCGCGCAGCGCGTCCGCCGCGGCGCTGTCCGGGGCAAGAATCCACAGGGTCTGATTGGAATTGCGCTCGAAGTAAACGTAACGATCAATCGTCTCCCAGGTTGATGTATACGTTGAAGCGCTCGATCGCTCGCCGAAGCGGGCTTGCGCATAAGTATTGAAAGCAGCGCTGAACTCATGCACATCCTTGATCGTGTCCCACTGCATGACGAGAAAGAGAACATCTTCTCCGCTGGAGTCATTGTGATAGACGCGGTAAGCATCCCCGCCCCACCCCGCTGCGGCCGAGGCCGCCTCGGCTTTGGGAATGTATTCGTTGAGCACCAGTTGTGTGTACCACTCGCCGAGTGTGTCTGCGTCGATCTCGCGCCAGCCGCTGCCCAGGGCATCGAGGGCGTCAGGAAGGACGAGTTTCACCGGGTCGTCGCCTGGATATCGCTCGGGATGCAGGATTTGTTCACTGGAGCTGGGAGGTTCCTGGTAAAGAGCATCGACGGCCGCCCAGCCGCCATCGCGGAAAAAGGTTTCAACGAAGTTCTTGCCGGCCTGGTAGGGGAATAGAAAATCTAGGCGCAAGAAACGGGGCGCGGAGTCGTAAACCGGAGTGTCGAGGTTGTTGATATATTCCATCGCTTCCATAAGGTCCTCTTGCGTGGCGTACATCCCCATCCATTGCTCTTCGAGCAGTGTGGCATCGCCTTCGATCAGGGCTTGCAGGCCGGCGCAGCGCTCGCTGTCGAGATCGCAGAGATCGTCATCGTAACCGAGTCCCTCCTCCAGATCGTAGGTTTGGTCCTGGAGAGCGTGGGTGAATTCGTGGGAATAGGTAATGCGTTCAATGGCACCAAAGCCGGAACCGCAAATAACCGCCATCTCCTCCGTGGTGTCGTCGTAGAAGCCGGCGATCTGTTCCGTGAGGAGGTTGACGTAGAAATTCCACAGATCGAAATCCCCAGGCAATAGACCGAAGAGGGACAGAACGAGCACATCGTCGTGCGCCTCTTCATCGCTGTATTCGGCCAGGAAATCTTCGCTCACGCGTTGGCGCAATTGACTCTGCGTGAGCAGGGTGCGCGCTACGGGAGCCGTTGCTTGCAGCCCACGCAGGATCATCACTTGCTGCTCGATGCTGTCCATTTCGGCGCGGGTATCAGCGTCCATCGGCGGACAGGATTCAACTGTCGCTCCTTCGCTCTGTTCCTGCTCCTCAGTGGGGGTGGGTTCTCGGGTTGGCGTGGCAGTAGGGCGATCTTCAAACGTTGTGCACCCACCGGCGAGCACGAGGGCGATCATCAAGCAAAGCAGTGCGAGCTTGCGTTTCGTGTACATGCAAATCTCCCATAACATAGACATGATTCTATCATTGCTTTTCCGTGTCCAGGAAGCACTTCCTCGCCGCAAACGTGCGCCGTGCTGCACCTTCCCTATTTGCCTACTTGTCCGATAATATGGACGGAGATTTCCGCGGTGCAAGCGAACGTCGATAGAAAAGGACATGGAATGAAGCAAAACGACGGATCAGGAAGCGGCGCATCAAATCAGCATCAAAAAACCGCCGGAACCTTCGTTCCGATCTTCGTTTTGGTATTCCTGGTTCTGTCACAAATTTGCTGCTCGAAAGCGGCGCCAACGACCTCGGTGGCACCACCACTTGCGCCGCTGCCGACACGGACGACAGAGCCGGAAATCCCGCAAAAAGACTTGGCGGTTGAGTCGTTCGATGGGAGCGTGGAGGGCTGGCAAGGCTGGGCGGAGGGGGAAGCGCTTTCGGAAGTGGCCTGGGATGAAGCGGGGCGGCTGCTGTGGTCGGTCCAACCGCAGCCACAGAAATCGACTGCGTTGGCCAGGAACTGGCCGTCCCTGGTTGATGCGGATGGGCTGACGATTCGGCTCGATTCGCTCGATCGAGCCGCTTTTATCATCCTCGGAGTTCAAGAGGCGGACGAGTCAACCTACGGTCTGGTTCTGCCCCTCAGCGTGCAGCAACCCGTCGAGCACAGCATCCCTTTCGAGGGGTTGAGTCTGTTGGACGGCAGCGAGGACGAGAACGGAAGATTGGATGTCGATCAACTGCAGACGCTGGTATTGATCGACATCAGCGGTTTCATCGCTGCACCGATGCCGAACACAATTGCCATCGATGAAATTCGCCTCTGGGAAGGGGCAGCTCCGCCGTTCGATCTGAGTTGTGCCGCGTCCGTCAACGACGGCGGCGAGGATCTCTTCCGCACCGGAGTGGATGCCAACTATGTGCCGCAGGGTGAATCCGCGGGACGGGGTTATTTTACCGGCGACCGGCGCGTCGATCCGCTGGAACTTTTCGCCGCCAATGGTGTGGATGCTTTCCGTGTGCGCTTGTGGGTGGGAGATGAGGGGGAATCGGGTCTGGAGTATGCCACCGCTCTGGCCCAACGCGCTCAAAAAGCGGGTCTGCGTCCCTACCTTGTGCTCTTTCTCTCCGACGATTGGGCCGATGTCAACAAGCAGCCCGCGCCGCAAACTTGGTCCGGCCGCACCTTCGAGGAGCGGGCACAATTGATTCAGGACTATTCACGTGAGACGGTGAACCACTTCGTGCAGGCAGGAGTCGACCTCGATTTTTATGAGATCGGTAACGAGATCGATTACGGCATCAGCGGTGTATTTGCAGACATGACCCAAGCGCGTGATCCGGTCTCTCTACGGGAGGCGATTTGGCCCGATGAGGCCTACTTGATCCGAGCCGCAATGGCCGGCGTGCGGGAAGCGGACGACGATGCGCAGTTCATGCTGCACATTGCCACCTCTTGGGACCCGGATTTTACGGCAGCTTTTTATCGGTCAATGCTCGACCTGGACGTTGACTATGATTACATTGGGTTGTCACTTTATCCATCCGCTTTCGGCCTGGCGGCGTACGAACGATTTTGTGAGACCTTGGATCGATTGAATGAGGAACTGGGTAAACCGGTTATCTTGGCCGAGACAGCCTACCCGGCAGTGCCACCCACAGGCGGGCCTTTTGGGGATTGGCGAAGAGCTTTGCCCGGCTACCCGTTAACGCCTGAGGGGCAGGCATATTGGCTTGCCGATTTCTTGACTGGCATGCGCAGGAGAAATGACGTCGTAGGCGCATATGTGTTCGGCCCGGAATTCTGGTTCAGCGGTGAGGTGTGGAGTCCCTTTGCTCTCTTTGATGGGGAAGGAAAGGCCCGTCCAGCGCTGGCTTCATTCGGAGCGGATGGTTAGAGGGGAGTTATTCATTTGAAGCGGTCATCGGCGACGTTGACATTTTTCGGTGCATTTTCGAGCCACCCCAAGCGCAATTCCTCGCGACGGTCAAATTCTCCCACGTAAGGTTTGATGTCCAGAAGTGGTGTTTGGTCGAGTATATCCAGGCCGTCAACGGCAAGGATGTTGTCGTCGATCCCAAGGAGTGTGACAACCGAAAGGCCAATGGGATTCGGCCGGCTCGGAGCACGTGTGGCGAAGAGACCTCGAGGCTGTGTGTCGAGAAATGGCGTAACCATGAGACGAGGCGGCGGTGCTTTGTGCAGGTGATAGACAAGGATAATGTGTGAAAAACCGTCTAGATCGCTTAGACCGGCAGCATATTCGCTGAATAGCTCAACCGTTCCTCTCGCATTTTTCGCACGGGAGGGTTGGATCGGTGTGCCCTTAATGGTTTTGAAAGGGCTGTGAACGAGGCCGATTGCATGGTATTCGATTCTCAAATCTTTCATTTTCTATGTGTCCTGAATATCCACTATCGCTTTTCCTAAATATATCGGGTCCGTTTTGCGTTGGCCGACTTCATCATTTCGAGAAGCGTTGGAAATTGTAATCGGGATACGAGATGCTTTCAAATTTAAGATCCAGGGCGAGCTCGTCCATGGCTTGAGACGATTCGCTGGGGCTGTGGATGCCGAAGCTCCACGTATTAGTGCCCTTGCGTTCGACGTCATTTCTCCTGCGCATGCCAGTCAACGCGCAGACCAGCTAAAGCAGATGGATCTGAAATGCGCGATTGTTCTCCCTGAGCCAGGTTCTGTTCAGGATGCGCATAATCTATTCCAAAGGCAGTTGAGTAATCAATGTGGGCCGCATCTGGTGTGGATGGATCAATCAGTTTGGGTTTTGTGGTTGATGTTGAAGTAGTGATTGGTTTGGATGTCGGAACAGGTGATGTGGATAGCGGCGCATTCTGGCTGCACGAGCAGGTCAGCCAAATCGTTATGAGTAGGGGGATAAATCTCTGCGGTTCGTTTTTTAACATTCCGGCGAGAACCCTTTCGTTATGATACTACACGATAATTCGCATAAGAGTTTACCTTACAGGCAAGTCGATCATTGCGTGTGTCGCTATTTCATGATCGTGGGGATTATGATACGCTTGGCAATCAAGATGGGTATTGAGGAGCAATCTTTTCATGGCCAAACGGACAGCAAAACAACCCGCGAAAAAGAAAAAACCAGTGGCGAAGGGCGAAAAAGGCCTGAAACCGAAACAGCTACGAGCAGTCTGTGATCCTACAGCGTTTGGCTTTAAAACCACGGATGAATTACCGTGCCTTAAGGAAGTAATCGGGCAGCCGCGAGCCTTCCGAGCACTGGAAATGGGAATGGAAATAACCGGTCCGGGATACAACGTCTTTGCGCTCGGGCAACCGGGTTCAGGAAAAACAACGTTGATTCGGGAGCATCTCGAGCGACGCGCGGCGGACGAGTCCGCGCCCGATGATTGGTGTTACGTCAACAACTTCGAAGATCCTCACCGGCCCAAATTGCTGCGCATGCCAAAAGGACATGCGCTGAAGTTAAAAAAGGGAGTCCACGAATTGATCCAGCGCTGCGAACAGGAGATCCAACGCATTTTTGCCAGCGAGGAGTATTCCGGCGAGCAGAATCAGTTGGCAGCTGAAGTAGAGAAAATCCAGGAGCAGGAATTTACTCGATTAACCCAGCTGGCGGATAAAAATAACTTAGTCCTGGCGCAGACTCCGTTCGGGGTTAAATTGGTGCCCGGCGTGAACGGTGAGCCCGCAAAACCGGAAGAACTCGAAGCGTTGAGTGACGAGCAGAAGCAGAAGCTCGAACAAAAGGAAGCCAAGCTGCAAGACGAGGTTCAAAAGAGTCTGCGACAGATACAGGAGAAGACGCGCGGTTTCCACGAAAAGCTGCGGGAATTGGATGAGCGTACGGCGCTCTTTGCAATCGAGCACCTGGTCGAAGCGCTAAAAGATCAATACACCGACCAAGGTTCGGTCGTCGAGCATCTGGATGCCTTGAAGGACGACATCGTCGCTAACGCCGCCCAGTTCCGTGATGGTGAGCAGGAGCCGCCTCGGGCAACGGGACGAGTGGCAGAAATCGATGCTCGCCAACGATATGAGGTGAACGTGTTGGTCGACAACTCCGGCTGCGAGGGTGCACCCGTAATCGTTGAAAACCACCCTTCGTACCACAATCTCATGGGGAGGATCGAGCACGAGGTGGTGCTGGGTGCAACGCTGACCAATTTCACCTTGATCCGGCCGGGCGCTTTACATCGAGCGAATGGGGGGTATCTGGTTTTGCCGGCGCGCGAGGTTCTCTTGAACCAATATGCTTGGGAAGGATTGCAGCGTGCCTTGCGCGATCAGGCGTTGCGGATTGTCGAGCTGGGCACGCAATTGGGTCTATTTAGCACGGCCACCCTGGAACCGGAACCCATGCCGTTGAACGTCAAGGTTGTGCTCATCGGAACTCCGTTGTTGTATTACATGCTGAGCACACACGACGAAGATTTTGCCAAATTGTTCAAAGTGAAGGCCGAGTTTGCCACTCTCATGGAGCGGACAAAGGAGACCGAGCGCGAATACGCACTTTTCGTCAAGGCCGTTATTGATGAGAACGAACTGTTGCCCTTCGATCACACGGCCGTCGCCAGGATTATCGAATACGGGTCAAGATTGGCCGAGAGCCAAAATAAATTATCCGCGCGCTTTGGGATGATCGCTGATTTGATCCGTGAATCGTCGCATTGGGCGCAGAAAGACGGTAAAAAACTTGTGGACGCGGCGGCCGTCGATCGTGCCATCGACGAGGCGATTTACCGCAACAATCTCGTCGAGGAACGATTGCAAGAAATGGTATCAGAAGGATCGCTGCTGATCGACGTGGGTGGAGAAAAAGTGGGACAGATCAACGCGTTGTCTGTGCTGGAGATCGGCGGATATGCTTTTGGCCACCCAACGCGAATCACCGCGACCGTGTATCCCGGTAAGGATGGTGTCGTCGATATCGAACGCGAGGCTAAATTAGGGGGACCCATTCACACCAAGGGTGTAATGATCATCAACGGATTTTTGGGCAGCCGCTACGGGAAGGACCGTGCATTGAGTCTTTCTTCGCGAATTACCTTCGAGCAGTCCTACGATGAAGTGGAGGGCGACAGCGCCTCGGCCGCTGAATTGATCACCATTTTATCTGCGATAGCGGACGCGCCGTTGCGTCAGGGTCGTGCTATTACCGGCTCGGTGAACCAGCATGGAACGATTCAAGTCGTGGGAGGGATCAACGAGAAGATCGAAGGGTTCTTCGCCACCTGCCAGAAGCAGGGGCTCGATGGGTCTCAAGGCGTGATCATCCCACAAGAAAATCAACCGCATCTGATGCTCAAACAGTGTGTGATAGACGCCGTTGCTGCGGGTGAATTCCATCTCTGGCCGATCGCCACGATAGACGATGGTTTGCGGCTGTTGACCGGAAAAGAACCGGGGGCATTGCTGGATGATGGAACGTATCCAGACGAGACGATTAATCAACTGATTTTACAGCGCCTTGAGGAATTTGCTGATTCTGAGGGGGTTGGCACAGTTACCGAGGAAGAGGAGTCGGAAGATAAGTGAAATCTCGCGGGCCAAAACAGTGACTATATTAAAAAACCCCCGCTTGATTTTCACCGGGGTTTTGATTTTAAATGATAACGAGAACAGGCAGGTGAGATTCAATGCGGTGTTGGCAAGATCAGGAGAGCTCACTTTCGAGGATTTGTATCAAGGCTTCAAATTCCTGATGACAACATCGGCATATCTCGAGATGCTGTTTGACCAATGGCAGTAGTTCTCCGGGATCTTCTCCGCGCGCCACGATTTCGGCATACACATCGAGTTCGTTGAAGACTGCTTCGCAATCGACTTCATCTTCCCGGGTTTTTTCCAGGGCTGAGAGAAGTTTTTTAATATTCTCAATGGTATCCATGTCTGATTACTTTCTGATTATTAGACAATCTTAACTTCATTGGTCTTACCTGCTGCTGAAGGATTGGAGAATATCCTCAGGGTCGAGGCCTTCTTCGGCCAAGCGTTGTTTGAGACGCAGCCTGGCGTCATGCAGTAGTTTATAGAGCGCATTGCGGTTGGTATCCATACGGCGCGCTACTTCCGCAATGGGCATGCCGCGAATTCCAATAGCGATGAGGGCTGTGCGCTGCCGATCGGTGAGTTCCTCGTGAATGATACGCATGATGCGGTTGGCGAGGTCGGATTGTTCAGAAGCGAGCTCAGGCCCACCGGCTTCGTCTTCCATCAATGCGGGCATTCCCATCTCGCCCTCGACCAACTTTTCCAGGGAGACATCCTGCCAGCGTTTGCGGCGCAGCTCATTCAACGCAATGTGGATGGCAATTTTGTGAACCCAGGTGGTGAATTTGCTGCGGCCCTCAAACGTGTGCAAGCGATCGAGCACTCGCAGGAGCGTGTCTTGTGCCGTTTCTTCGACCAGGGCATCGAAGGCGGGATCGGAGGAAGACATCCATTTCGAGAGCGCATACGGCAATCCGGAACGAACGACTTGGCGTAGTTCCGCCAACGCCGCCTCTTGCGCAGCACCGGGTGAATTCAAATCGTTGAGCCAGGCCTCATTTGTGCGGTTTGAATGCTTCGCCATAACAGTTGGGGTAAGCTCTTATTCTTCTATGCAGCGGTCTATCCTTCGACGCAGAGTATACCCCAGGTTTTGTTGGGGAACACGCATCGATCTTCAATGGGGGCACACGCGCTGGAGATCGACGGATTAATTGAAGCAAGACCACTGCGTACGGCCAACCTTCATATCTTCCCCACATACATTTCACATCTTCTTCACAGGTAATCTCTAGAATCCAGCTATCGTAGTTTTTTGTAAAAGGAGAACAGAAATGGTTCGACGCGAAAACATGTCTTTGCGCACACGTGTAAATTGGCTGCTCGATTTCGTTGTTTTTCTGGGAGGTATCTCTGCCGCGATCTCAGGTGTTTACTTCCTTTTCAATCCGTCGGGTGGTTTTCAAGGAGGGCGCAATCCTGCGTTCGGTTTGCGCGGTTTCATCGCTAGAGAAACCTGGAATGACATACATACCTGGGGTGGTGTTTTTATGATCGTCGCGGCTACGGTTCATTTTGTGTATCACTGGCCGTGGGTCGTAATGATGGCCAAGAGAGCGACGAGGGGCATGCGCGGGCGTATTTCACAGATGTCGCCGGGTGCAAAAATAAATGTGTTTGTCGATGTTCTACTGGCCAGTAGTTTCTTCGTTAGCGCAATTTCAGGAATATATTTTCTTTTCTCTTCCGGTGGAGGGTATCAGGGAGGCACGAACCCTGCTTGGGACTTCACCTTCTTGTGGGGGCGTGCCACGTGGGACTTGATCCACACCTGGTCGGGTGTCGTCATTATCGTCGCCGCGGTGTTCCACTTTGCAATTCACTGGCGCTGGGTTTTGAAAGTCACACGGCGATTTTTCCAATCCCTCGTTCCACAGTTGGGACGTGAACCGCAGGTGGAAGCGAAGACTGTGTAGTACCTGGATTCGTTATTTAAAAAAATTCATGACTTTACTGGAGGTGGATGTGATGTTGAAGAGGATTGTGTTTGGAGCGTTGGTGTTGGGTATAAGCGGTGTCTTGATTGTAGGTGCGATTAATCGTACGAATGACAGGCTTGAGCGGGAAACCCGCAGCAATGAGGATCGACAAGGCCGTCAATCAGCGATAACGGAAGATCCCGGTCAACGGTATGGAGGAGGCCAGGGAGAAGGTCAGGGGGAGCGAAGACAAGCGCTAGATGCGAATGTTCAACTCGGACAGGGGAATCAAGCCAACCGGCAGGGGAAGCGAGGCTCCGATGAGATCGATGAAGTTGTTGAATTGCTTCAGACAAGCGGTGTGGTCACTGCGGTAGATGATGATGCCCTCGTATTCGACTCGGCCGCAGGGGAAACGTTGGTCATTGAAGGGCGAACGTGGATGTATGCGCGGGATCAAGGATTCGAAGCCGATGTCGGAGATCAGTTAGAGTTAACGGGCTTCTACGAAGATGGCGAATGGAAATCGACGGGGATCGTAAATATCTCCAAAGGACTGAGTTTGGCAATTCGTGGCAATAGTGGTCGCCCGATGTTTGCCGGGCAAGGGCGACAAGGCTCATGATGTAAAATATCCAGGGCACGATCTCATAATTGGCTGGTTCTCCGGAGGCATGCTTTTGCTTTCGGAGAACCTTTTTCCCTTGTTCCTTTCTCAGTGTGAGCCGTAACGCTGGCGCCGGGAAAACGTCGTAATAGGTGAAGGATGTTGAAATCCGATACGAACTGGTTGATAGAAGCACGTCGCCTGGATGAAAATGCACTGGAAGCGATTTACGATGCATTCAGTGATGAACTATACCGTTATGCCTATCGATTGATCGGTGACCGGCAGGCGGCTGAGGATCTCGTTGCTGAAACCTTTTACCGTTTTCTGCGCGCCCTTCATGCTGGCGGTGGCCCGCGCGAGCATTTACGTGCGTATCTTTATCGTGTGGCGCATAATCTGGCTGTCGACGGCCATCGTCGAGGACATGGCGAAGTTCTGGAATTACCAGAGAACAACGAGACACCGACGTCGGACGACGATCCCTCCTCAGCAGCGGAGAAGGTCATTCAGGGCGAAGAGGCGCGTGCGGCATTGTGGCGCCTAACGCCCGAGCAACGGCAGGTGATCGTGTTGAAATTCTTTCAAGGCTTGAGCAATAAGGAAATAAGTGTAGCAATCGAAAAACCAGTCGGTGCAGTCAAGGCGCTGCAGCATCGTGGACTCAACGCACTGCGTCGGGTATTGGCGATTGACCGAGCGGATATGGAGACCAAAGAATGAAGCATTCGAGTGGCACTGGCGAAAATAATGGGGGCACATTTGGGAACGGAGAGCATGCTCCTGTCAGCCCGGATGAAATGCGCGCCGTCCTGGAAAGGCTGGACCCGCTGAACGATGTGCCTGAACGAGATCCTGCAGATATTGAACGCGGGCGAGCGGCTTTTATCGAGCGCGCCCGGGCCTTACCAGGACCCGTATCTCCAGCGCTTCCAGAACGTCGTAAATGGCGGAAGAACATCAGACGAAAGGAGCGTTCACTAATGTTGTCTCTAGTACGGGTTGCTCTCGCTTTGGCCATGGCATTCGGAGTTGCGGGTGGTACCGTAGCTGCCGCGCAGGCCAGTGAACCGGGGGATATGCTTTATGCCGTTAAAATTGCCTCCGAGGACGTCCGCCTGGCGCTCACCTCGGATTCCGAGGAGGCCTTCGATCTCCTGCTGGAGTATGCACAGGAACGTTTCGAGGAGATCGATGCGATCAACGAAGAAGGCGAAGTCATTCCGCCTCAGGTAACGGTACGTCTGCAGGAACATTTTCAACTGGCATTACAGCAGGCATCCAATTTCGATGATGAGAGTTTGGCACAGGCGATGATCCGTGTGACCGCTATGACACAGCAACAGAATCAGGTATTGCAACAGATGCAATCTCAGGCTGCGGGGAATGCCGAAGATGCGCTGAAGCAGACGGAGCAGATAGTTTCTAGAATCCGCGTAGCTGCAGAAGAAGGATTGGAAGATCCAATCACATTTCGTTTGCGATATGGAGAAAATCGTCCCGAAACTGCACCGGAGCAGCCGGAGTCAGAACCACCGAGCGATGGAACGCCCGGGAATCAACAAGGAGCCGGCGGACAACAAGGATCAGGGAAAGGTCCAGGGGGAAAATAGCCAGCCTATCACCTAATAGTGTTTCTTGTCAGGGTGCATACGCATGAAATGATAGCGACGGATCTTATTTGATGATCCGTCGCATCTTTTGTTGGGCACTATTACGTATAAACGGTAAATTCTTACTCTTGCTGGACTGAACAGGCAGCGGTCGGGACCAATCTCATAGCTGCAGCCGAAATGATCGCTTCCAACATCTCGCTGTAAGGCAGACCCGCGAGTTGTGCCATCTTCGCTAGATGGCCATCCCAGCACCAACCGGGATTGGGGTTGACCTCCAGAAGCTTGGGATTGCCTTCAGAATCAAGACGCCAGTCGAAGCGTGCGTAATCTCGACATTCCAAGCGGATAAAGAGTTTAATACTTGCGTCTTCGAGGAAGTTATGCGTGCTTTCCGATAGTTCTGCCGGAATCGAGCGCAAGTTCCAATAGGGAGAATCTGGAAGCCACTTAGCTTCATACCCGCATAAATGTGGCAGCCCTGGAGGCAAGGAGGAGTAATCTTCTTCGATGATGGGGAGAACCCTGTACTCATGCGGCGGATTCCCCATAATACCGACACTGAGATCCTTGCCAAGCAGAAATTCTTCCACCAGTACGGGCTGTTGGTAACCAAACCTGCGCCGAATTTGTGCGACAGCATCAATTAACTCTTCCGGTGTCTGAACGACAGAGTCCTGAATAATTCCAAAACTGGAGTCACCGAAGTTGGGCTTGACGATGATCGGGAACTGCATCGGAAGGTCAAATATGCTGTCCTCCGCTTTAATCAAGAGTCCTTCGGGGACGGGGATATTCATTTCCTTGGCGATACCCCGCACGAGGGATTTGTCGTAGCAGAAAGCCAGACACTGTGGGTCTCCACCTGTGTATGGGATGTGGAGCATTTCCAACAAAGCGGGAACGTGTAATTCTTTATGTGGATCGTTTTCTAACCCTTCATCACAGAGATTGAGCACAAGATCGGTTTGATCGCGCAGATCGCGTAAATCATCGATTAAAGTATCGTGATTGTCGAGGTAGGTGTAATGACGCTGATTGCCGTTTTCAAGCGCATGTTTGAGTTCGTTGATGGTATAGAAGTCGTCGTCATCAAAGACCAGATCTGGTTTGACCGTATCGATCTTATTGGGATCTCCCAGGATCACGACGATTTCACGTAACTCGCTGGGCACGCCGGTCGCCAGAATAGTTGGCTTCATGGGTGCAGTGCAGGTGAGCATAATACGTTGTGCCATCATGCCCAGATCTTGATTTCTCGTTGAAGCTGGAACAAATCCTTCGAGATGTTCGATGCGAGAGAAACCCGCATCTTGGAGCAGGCGCGTTATCGATTCACGCGAATAGAGTCTTTCGGCGTAGAATTGATCCGCGATCACCCCCTTATCTGTATGGTTGATGATCTCGCGCGTGATGAGGCGCTGGCCATCGGAGGAGAGTTCTCGTTCTCGGCAGACGAATAATTTTTTATCGGCCCACTCCCATGAGCGAGCTTCGTAATGGTTTTTAAGGAATTCTCCATCTGCAAGGTCGAGCAGCAAGGTGCCCTCCGGTTTAAGAATGCGGAAGACATCTTGAAGAACCAGTAAATCATCTTGCACAGTTTCGAAGTATCCAAAACTGTTGCCGAGGATCATGACCACATCAAATGTGTCGTCTTTGTATTGTGTCTTACGCGCGTCACCTTCTCGGAAGTGAGCGGATAGACCTTCGCTGCGTGCTTGTTTCTTCGCTTTTTGAATGAGGTATCTTGAGCGATCCAATCCTTCGACCCGGGTATAACCGCGGCGGTGAAATTCCAATGTGTGTCGCCCTTGGCCACAGCAAAGATCGAGAATGTTCGTGTCCGGCGTTGGTTGCAGGATTTCCAGGAGCGTATCCACTTCGTTTGTGGTGATGTTTACGTCGGCGATTACATCTGCATCTGTCTTTATGTAAAGCGAGGTGAATATTCTGCGCCACCAATCTGTAGGCACGTAGGATTCGAGGTCACTTACGGGACCCAGCGCTCTTCTATTATTCTGTCCGCCATTCGTATTGCTACGACGGGGAGGTTTATCGGGTTTATGTGTATTGTTCATTGTTAAGCTCTTTACCTTTCCTAGAAGACATGCTGATTTACTCCAGCACATCGACGAAGCGCATGGATAACAGCAGCCTATTATTGCGATACATCATAAAGTGGTCGTGTTGAAAATGCATGTCGTTATCGTGGAAAAGATGTGTAATGTCAGGGAAAATTTCCATCATTGAATATGGAGGATTTTGTATCGAAATAAGCCGTCTGGCGCTTTGTATTCAACTTCATCGCCGGGTTGATGATTGAGAAGCGCCTGACCGAGTGGGGATTCCCAGGAAATCCTGCCCCGGCGGGGGTCGGCTTCCGTCGATCCGACGACCGTATAAGTTTCCGGCGATTGGTCTCGTTGCTCGATTATCACCGAACTGCCGATTTTGATTGTGTCAGAGGGTCCATCAGGATCGACGATGCTCGCACGGGCGAGTTTTTCAACGATCTCTTGGATTCGACCTTCAAGAAAAGCTTGCTCGGTCTTTACCACTTCGTAGGCGGCATTTTCTTCCAGCTCTCCCCCCTCTTCGATCGCTTCGTGGATTCTTCGCGCCACTTCGCTCCGGCGAACGGTGCGCAGGTGCTCAAGTTCAAGCTCGAGTTTGAAGTGGCCTTCCGGCGTCATGTAAAGCACTTTACCGGGGAAGGGTTTCGCCATTTCATGTAATTTCGTGGCGGCCGAAGTCTTGCCTTTCATGGTCGAATCACCTTTTCTTTTATTCAAGTATCTGAATGAGGCACTTGTCAGGGTTTGAATTTTGTTGCGTAACGGCTCAGAAATGTGACTTTGTTTTCCATCAGCGGTTAAGAGATGGTCGGCGCGTCTGTTTTCTCGTGGAATTGAGCGGTTCCAGAAAGGTCCAATCAAGGACGATCGGATTAAGCTGGATGATCGTCAAGGCGGATTGACAGCGCTCGCATGTCACACATTGTCCTAACTCTAGTTGTGAGGAAAAAGGGATCAACGCATCGCATTCTGGGCATACGGCTTCGATCAACATGTGACAACACCCGACTGTTTATTCTTTCTCCTGATGGCGCTTGCTGCTACCTGAACCTCAGGATCAAAGCATAATCAACGGGGATGTAAAACGCATTTAAAAGACGCACCAAATACATGTGAATCGATGATGTTTTTAGAACATCTCGTAGAGGGATAAGCGAATGTCGAGAGCAAAAGCCGGGCGAGGATTAGTTGTGGTACGTGGAGGGACTATCAATCAGGCACAATCAACCAGGCTGGCCTCGAAGGGCTAAAGCGTTTCCGCAATGAAGCGATAGCCTACCCCCGCAATTGTTTCAATGAAATCGTGTTTGTCGGGGCTGGATTCGATTTTTCGTCGCAGGCGACTGATTAACCCGCGCACCAAATCGCGATTTCCTTCTCCGGCATAGCCCCATACGCGCTCGATGAGAATATCAGTCGGTATGACCTGTCCGCGGTTGGTCATCAATGTAAACAACAGCCGGAATTCCAATTGTGTAAGACGCCGCGGTTCCTGGTTGTGTACGCTGACGCATCGCGTGGAGGTATCCAATACTATGTTATCCAACTCAAGATCCGGTAATACGAAGCTTGGTACAGAAGCAGAGCGTCGCGAGAGTGCGTGTATGTGAGCGGTTAAAACTCGAGGAGAAAGAGGGCGATGAAGCAAGACATCTACACCGTTCTCCAGCAACACACAAAAGGTTTCTTCCGTTAGAGTGTCCGTGATCAGCAGTAGGGGAACCTGGGTAATTTCACGAACTTGTTCCAGGATTTCAATTGGATCCTTGTTCTCCTGGGTGGCAAGGATAATGATGTCTGCCGGGTGATCGGTCCAGTTTTTAAGCACACGCTGATAATCAGAGCTTGAGGCAACAGCCAACCCTGCTCTTCTCGCTAGATATGTAAATATATCTTTCTCGTCCACGTCTTGTGCGATCACGATCGCTTGCATAGTAGTTCCCTCTCAACGATCACGATGCTTTTTACTTTCGATTAACAGGTAAGAATACTCGAACATGTACATTATGGAAATATTGAGCAACCTATTAGAAACAGTGGTTGCTTGCCGGCAAATTGATCGTCACAGGCGATGATTACCCCGCAATGAACAGCCAGCCGATCAAACCCACGATCAGGGGCGCGACCAAACCCAGACTGAGGCGCAGCACGCTGAACCGCCAGCCCATGAAAGGCAGCTCAAAGGAGACGGTCAGCAAGGCGAGCGTGGACCAGGAAGTTATCATCGCCAGTGTGGGGCCGAGACCGGCGCCGCTTTGATAGAGCGCGGCGATGAGCGGGAAGACGACGTAAGGGCCTCCGGGGAGCAACATGCCGGCGATGGTTCCGATCAACACGCCGCGCAATCCCGATTCGGGACCGATCCAGGAACGCACCAGGTCCTGCGGGGCCAGCACCTTGACGTAGCCGACGATTACAAAGGCGATGAGCAGCAGCAGGAGGGTGCGTTTCAAGGTTTGCCAGCCCACATTCACGCCGCGCCGGACGCTGTCGTCACCGCGGCTTCGAGCAAAGATCCACATTGCCAAAGCGATAAGGATCATGATCAGCGTCGATTCGATCATCGCATTGCCTCGCGTATGCCGTCGATTTTCGACCCAAAACCGGCTTCCGCGGCGATCCCGAATATGGGTGGCAGCAAGAAAGTGACGGCGTAGCGGATCAAAGTGAGCCGGGGTCCCAACAAGGCAAATTCATAGGGCAGGCGCGTAACCGACCACAGGTTCTTTGCGCTGATAAAGGCGACCAATACACCCAGTCCGGCACCGGAACGCAGCAGGGCACCGGCAATAGGGTAGTACACGTATGGCCCACCCGGGATCAGCGCGCCGCCGAGACAGGCCAAGAGAATCCCGCGCCATCCAGCGCTGGATCCCAGCCAACGCTCGATGACCTGGCGCGAGACCAGCACCTGGGTCAATCCGGCGACGAGAAAAGCAGCCAGCAGCAGCGGCGTTACCTGCAGCAGTTTGCCTGCGCCGCTGGATAGCCCATCCACGACCAAGGGAAAGCCGCCACGCAGCCAGGCGAGACCGGCCAGGGCGATGGCCACTGCGATGAGGAACAAGGTCGTCCGGTCTGGAATCCAGCGTTTCATGACAACCCCCATTGTCTGTCGAGCCATCCCTGAACGCAAGTCTTTCGAAAGTTCTCACGAATTCTCGACACGCGTACGATTCCCGTTCAGTCGCTTGCAACAAGGCCAAATGGCCAGTATAATTTAGCTAAATGGCGTATCTGTGATCTCGGGAAAGGAAAGAATGTCATGGCAACTCAGGCTGCTTCGATGAGGAAGCGCAGTTCGAAGAAGCGGAAAGTCCCGGCAGCGATTCCGTATGCCAGCAAGTTGGGCGTTAATGTGAACAACACACTGGAACTGATCGGTGAAATCGAGGATGGTTTTTCGTTCCGGGCCTTCGAGGAACTGCAGGAACAACTCGAGTTAACGGTTTCGGAGCTCGCGGAACTGCTGCAGATTCCCCGCCGTACGCTTTCAAGGCGCAAGCGAGAGGGAAAACTCCCTCCAGATGAATCCGAGCGCCTCTTGCGATTCTCGCGCGTGCTGCACACCTCGCTCGAACTCTTCGAGGGGGATCAGACGCTTACGTTGAAGTGGTTGCGGGCGCAAAACCGGGCCTTCGGTGGAGAAACACCCCTCGACATGGCCCGAACAGAAATCGGCGCGCGCGAGGTCGAGAAACTGATCGGACGCCTCGAGCACGGCGTCTTCTCGTGAAACTGCATTCCTGGCGGATCATTAAACAGCATTTCCGCGAAGGGGCGTTCAGCGGGGAAGGCGCCCGCTTGTACGGCGGGCGCTGGAACAGCCCAGGCCGGCCCGTTGTGTACACCGCCGAACACGCCTCCCTGGCGATGCTGGAAATACTGGCACACCTCGAATTCTCGGTGATCATGTCCGACTATCTTCTTATCCGAGCCGAATTCGATGATGCATTACAGGAAGCGATCGAAGCGAAAAAGCTGCCGCAGGAGTGGCGCAGCTATCCCGCGCCGCAAAGCCTGCGTGAGATCGGCGATCGCTGGTTGGCGGAAATGAGATCTGCGGTGCTCTCCGTTCCCAGCGCGATCGTACCTATCGAGCAGTTGTACCTCTTCAACCCCCTTCATGCGGACTTCGCCAAGATTACCGTTGGAGAAGCGCAGGCGTTCCCCTTCGACACACGCTTGCGTAAGGCGTGAGCACGCCTTCCCGAAGCGATCGGTGTGCAATAATCACGGATATCTACTGGGTGTCCGGGTGTCGATCGAACACGATACCGCCCCTGAGCTTTGAGGTTCAATTCACCTGGATGCCTTGTAGAAACAATTCAAGGCGAGGGCTGGGCTCGCATTCGAAGTCGTCGCTGTCGGCATAAAGCAGCCAGGCGGAAAAAGGCGCCATGACGAGGTCGTACAAGGCGGCTGCTGCGAGACGAGAGTCCACGCGGCGGAATTCTCCGTTCTCGATTCCCTGGCGAATGATTCTTTCCAGGATTTGACGGTATCGTTTTTGGCGTGAGGCGAGGCGCTGTTGTGCTGCATCGCTCAAGGCGGAAATCGTATGCGCCGTGAGCAAGGCCAGCTCTCGATTTTCGTTGAGGTAAGCCCAGAGGTAGTCCAGGATGTGCGTTAGTTTTTCTGCAGCAGGCCGTCTGGAGGAGGATATTCGTTCAGCCTCTTGAAACGTACACGACATTTCCTGCTCCACGAAATAAAGCAGAAAGGCTTCTTTATTTGCGAAGTAACTGCGCAAAGTGGATGGGTCAACTTCCAAGACACGGGCGAGTTCTTTGAACGAAGTCTCCTGGTATCCCTGGCTGATCAATTGTTGTGTCGCCAATTGGAAAAAACGCTCACGAAGGTGGTGGTTCATTCTTTCTGAGATGGGAACTCCTCTTTGCATCTCGCACCTCCGCTCGTGGGAAATCCCCTCGATCGCTCTTTACTATACACCTCATAAATTCCCGAGCCTGGGCTTGTCCTGACGCTCGTCTGACGTTTTTATGGATGAAAATAGGCCGAATTTCTGTTTCCCGGCTGCTGGTTTAGTGTTATAAAACATACACCGCACGAATTGTATGTCTGATTGGCTGCCGCAGTATATTTGCAGGTCTCTGCAAACCGACCAAAGGTGATCTGTTGAAGTGACTGAGGGAGATAAGCGATGGCTGAAGATATTTACAAACAACTAGCGGAATTCCTGGACAAGTTACCGGGTGGTTTTCCCGAGACGGAATCAGGCGTGGAATTGCGCATCTTGCGCAGGATGTTTGACGAGCGGGAAGCGGCGTTGGCGCTTCACCTCACCATGCGCCCACAACCCCCCGAGGTCATCGCGGAAATAACCGAAATGGATGTGGACTCGTGCGCCGAACGACTGGAGGCGATGGCGAAGAAAGGCTTGCTCTACCGTCACCGCCGCGAGGGGAAACCGTACTACGCAGCTTCGCAGTTCGTGGTCGGAATGTGGGAGTATCACGTCAACGACCTGGATGCGGATTTTATCCGCGATTTCAACGAATACGTGCCCTATCTGTTCGAGGAAAATGTTTGGGAGAAGGTTCCGCAGCTGAGGACGATTCCCGTCGTAGAAAGCGTTACTGTGGCGCGCGAAGTGCTTCCCCATGAACACGCAGCGGAGTTGGTTCGCGGACAGGAAAAGTTGGCCGTGGCACCGTGCATCTGTCGTCGCGAGCATACGATGATGGGCGAGGGATGCGAACGGCCGCAGGAAACCTGCCTTGTGTTCGGTGGTGGCGCAGATTACTACGTCGAAAATGGGATGGGACGCTACATTACTGTGGACGAGGCGCTGGAGATCCTGGATAAGGCGGACGAGGCCGGCCTGGTCCTGCAGCCGAGCAATTCCAAACGTATCGTGAACATCTGCTGCTGCTGTGGATGCTGCTGCCAGGTTTTGAAAATGCTAAATCAGCAGCCGCAGCCGGCGCGCTTGGTTGCCAGTCCGTTTTACGCCGTCTCCGATCCTGATTTATGTATCGGCTGCGGAGACTGCGTCGAGCGCTGCCAGATGGGCGCCGTCGCATTGTTCGATGAGGTCGCGGTGATCGACCTGGAGCGCTGTATCGGCTGCGGGTTGTGCGTGACCACATGTTCATCCGAGAGCATGCGCCTGGAACGCAAACCGGAGGAGGAACAACCTCCGGTTCCCACCACATTTGCGAGGACGTTGCTTCAATTGGCTCGTGAGCGCGGCGTGCTGTAAAGGAATCCGCACCGTGCGGCGTTTCGCGCCTGTCCTGCTGCTCTTCTTCCTGTCTCCAATCATTGGCGAGTTGGTGTCCGGTTCTGCACCGCCGTTCTGGTTCGCTCTGTTTGGTTTCGGCAGCGTGGTTGTATTCTATATTTTCCTGATGTTTCGCTTCCCGGCGATGGATGTTCCGCTTTCGATCACCATCCTGTCGACATTTCTGTGGTCGGGCGCAGTCTTCTGGGTCGTGCGCTACTTTTCAGGTGGCGGCGCGTGGGTCGAAAAGCATAAACTCGCCATCGTGAGCGGCGTGCTGGCATTTTATGCGTTTCTGGCGCCGATACAGGAATTGGATGAAACCCGCACGGATGACACAACGGGGATGACGCGGGTTGGCGTAGCGCTGATCGTCTTCCTCTTCTGGCTTTGGCGGCGAGGGACGCACGGGGAAAAGAGGGAAGATGTCGAGCGCGCAGCATCGAGCTGACGACTCGCTCAAGGGAGAGTGACCGTGGATTTCTTGGAACTCGTTCGCGGGCGCTACAGCGTTCGCGCATACAAACCGCAGGCCGTCGAGGCGCAGAAGTTGGCGCAGGTACTCGAAGCCGCGCGCTTGGCGCCGACGGCGGCGAACAACCAACCGATCCGATTCATCGTGATCCATACCGCCGATCGGGAGAAGGAACTGCGCCGCATATACGATCGCGATTGGTTCGTTGCGGCTCCGATCGTCATCTGCGGCTGCGGCGTCATTGCCGAAGCCTACGTCGGGAAAGGCGACCGCAACACCGCCGAGGTGGACGTGACCATCGCCATGGATCATCTGATTCTGGCGGCGACGTCGCTCGGATTGGGCACCTGTTGGATCGGCGCCTTCGACCCGCAGGCTGCGCGGGACGTCCTGGGTTTGCCGCAGGGTGTCGAGCCGATGATATTCACGACTCTGGGCTACCCGGCGGACAGACCGAAACCGAAGGAACGCAGAGCGCTGGATGACATCGTGCGTTACGAGACGTGGTGAACGGGCAGTTCATGGAACTGGTTCCCCAGGATATCGGCGTTATTCTCACCTATCAATGCAACAGCGCTTGCAAGCATTGCCTGTATAACTGCGGACCGCGCTGGGAGCGGGAGCCGATGTCGAACGAGGCACTCTCGGCAGCGTTGGACGCCGTCGCCAGCTGGCCGGATCCTCCCCAGGTTCATCTCACCGGAGGCGAACCGTTCCTCCATTTCGACCTATTGCTGCGCGGCGTTCAAGAGGCTGTATCGCGGCGGATAGCCTGCTACGTGGAAACCAGCGCCAGTTGGTGTGTGGACGAGCAAGAGACGTACGCTCGTTTTCGCACGCTGCGTGAGGCCGGACTTCAAGCGGTTCTGATTAGTTGTTCACCCTTTCACGCCGAGAAGATTCCTCCGCTCCGAACGCTGCGCGCAATTCGAGCGGTGATGGAGGTGTTTGGCGGGCGAGGATTGATCGTTTACCAGGCGGAATACCTGAACCTGATTCAACGCCACGACGTCGAGCGCCCCTTGCCGCTTTCGCACTACGAGCAGGAATTCGGCCGGGAAGAGGCAGGCCGAATCTTGTGGCAGGGTTACGGCATTATTTCTGGCGGCCGATCGGGGTATGCTCTGGGACACCTGGTGCCCAGTTATCCAGCGCAGGCGTTTGAGGGTGCGCAATGTGCAAACGAGATCCTGAATGCACACCATTCTCACTTCGATCTCTACGGCAACTATGTCTCGGGCTTTTGCGGCGGGTTATTCATTGGCAGCTGGCGTGACCTTCCGCAAGTGCTGGATGATTTTCGATCCGGCCGCTATCCCACCTTGATCGAGACGCTCATCACGAGAGGGCCGTATGGACTTTGCCAGTACGCTGTGAAAGAATTCGAATTCGAGCCGCGTAGCGAAGGATATGCCGGTAAGTGCCATCTCTGTGTGGACGTACGCCGATATTTGGTCGAGCAGGGGGACTTCCCCGAACTACAGCCGCGCGGATTTTACGAGCATATATAGATACTTGATTGAACCGGATACACGATCGACCTGCGTCCGGACGATTGGTTTTCACATTTAATCAAACGCAAGACAACAATTATTGTCGCTAGTCTCTTTTGAGAGTCTTCACTTCGCCTGAGAAGTAACGGCGTCGAAGTGCGAATGCAACATTCACCAATCCGATCATCACGGGCACTTCGATAAGAGGTCCGATGACCGCGGCAAACGCTGTGCCGGATCCGATGCCAAACACGGCTACAGCCACCGCAATGGCCAACTCGAAGTTGTTGCTGGCCGCAGTGAATGACAACGTAACTGTCTGTGCGTAGTTGGCACCTACCACTCGCCCCATGAAGAAAGAGAGCAGGAACATAACTACGAAGTAGATCAGCAGCGGGGCAGCAATCCTTACCACGTCCAACGGGATGGTCAGGATCAGTTCTCCCTTGAGTGAGAACATGACCACGATCGTGAACAACAATGCGAAGAGTGTCAATGGGCTGATTTTTGGGACGAACGTCTCGTAATACCAGTCTTTGCCCCTCGAACGAACCAGGAAGAAGCGTGTGAGGAATCCCGCGATGAACGGGATACCTAAGTATATGAAAACGCTTTTGGCAATCTCCCCGATGGTGATTTCCACTGCACTGCCGGCCAGACCGAACCAGGTCGGAAGTACGGTGATAAATACCCAGGCATACACGCTGTAGAAAAGAACCTGAAAAACACTATTGAATGCCACCAATCCTGCGGCGTATTCGTTGTCACCTTTTGCCAGTTCGTTCCATACGATTACCATGGCGATACAACGGGCAAGGCCGATCAAGATCAGCCCCGTCATGTATTCGGGATAGCCGCGCAAGAAGATTATCGCAAGCACGAACATCAAAATGGGTCCGATCACCCAGTTCTGCACCAGTGACAAACCTAGAATCTTCCAGTTGCGGAAAACGTCGCTCAATTCGTCGTAATGCACCTTGGCTAACGGGGGGTACATCATAAGGATCAGGCCAAGCGCGATTGGGATGTTCGTCGTCCCAACAGAGACTGCAATGTTGAACGATTGCACCGCATCAGGGAAAAAGAAACCGATTCCCACGCCGAAAGCCATTGCCAGGAAGATCCACAGGGTTAAATAGCGGTTTAGAAAAGAGAGACCTTTGCGGGTTGCTTGTGCCATTCGACCTCCAAATTATCTCCATTGAGAAAATCCATCGCAATGGAGTTCGTTAATGGGCGAATTCCTTCAATAGGGCGGTGATTTCGCGTGCGATGTCATCACGTACATTGCGAAAGTCGTCGATATCATTCGTTTTTGCCGGGTCGGAAAGACTGTAATGGACTTTTTTCCCTCTTCCCAACCAAGCGGGACACGCCTCTGCAGCCGCATCGCAAAGGGTGATCACCAGGTCGAAATCTGACCCCCGAAATTCATCGATCGACTTCGATTTTCCATGATGCGCTATTCCGATTTCTTCGAGTACGGAAAGTGCCTTTGGATGAATGCTTCCCGACGGATCGGTGCCTGCGCTATTCGCTTCCCAGCCGTCGCTCATTCGTGCGTTGACGATGGCTTCCGCTATCTGCGACCGACCTGAGTTGCCCGTACAGAGGAAGAGCACTTTACGCTTGGACATCAAGCAGTCTCGAGTGCGTCCACCAACCAGGTGGTTACTTCGGCCGGGGTGGGAATGCGCCCGGAACAGACCACCTTCTCGTTGACCACCAGCCCGGGTGTGGAGAGAATGTCGTAGCGCATGATCTCGGCGTAGTCGGTGACTTTGATGACTTCCGCCTCGAGCGCCATCTCACCCACGATTTTTCGGGCAATCTTCTCAACTTGTTTGCAATTTTCACAACCCGATCCAAGGATTTTAATTGTAAGCATAAGCTGCTCCCTATTAAGATGTGTGTTCGCGGGCCAGGCGGAGTGAATTTCTACGGTTCACCCGCCATAAAAGCGCGGCTAACATTGCCAGAAACAAGATCAGATACAGAGCGACGATGCCGATACTGGTCCCATCAACCCAGGCACCATACATCAGCCCGGAAAGTGTGCTGAACAGCGCCACCCAGCCCACGTACGTCCACGCTTTCGTGCGCCCGATAATCGCAGCGGTGATCAGAATGCTTTGCAGGCTGAGTTCGGGGTCGGAGATGAGATAGGCCAGCAGGGGACCCCGATGCATGCCGAGATCCAAGAACATCTGCGCAATCGGCACTTCCACAAGTGTGGGGAAGTACATGAAGACGCCGAAAACCACGCCGATGAAATTTCCCAGGATTGAATTGCTCCCGGCGACGAATTCGATCCATTCGGGCTGGATCAATTCGCGCACGACGCCGACGATAAACACACCAACGATCAACAGCGGAAATATCTGCTTGACGAACTTCCACGATTCCCACAGAAAGCTGCGTGTTTCATCTTCGTTCAGTTGCGATTTGAGCATCCAACCTAAAACGATGACGGAGACGAATACGCCGAAAGACTTCCCCGTCAGAGACAACGTTATCCCGCCAGCGTGAGGTGCCATACTGATGGCCGCTACAATCAATGTCAATCCGACCAAACCGACCGATATCCAGGTCCAGCGGTTGAAGCCGGCGTGGATGTTCTCGATTCCTTTCCGGGACGCTAATCCGATCAGGATCAGCATGCCGATCAAGATCGCACCCTGCGCCGTGACGCCCTCCTCGCCCCGCGTCGGATCGAAAGGCACGAGGCGGCCGAGGAACGATTGGAAGGCATCCACACCCGCGATGGGCAAATCGACCTGGATGTAGGTTTGCTTGAGCGCCTCGATCTGAAAGGTGCCAACTACCAGCAAAGCAACCAGCAGCAACAAGAAGGCGACCGCCTTCGGCCGCATTGCAGCTTGTCCTGCAAACAGGGCATCCGTGGCTTTATCGTGCGCGGCGTCCGCCTTGCGAAAGATGAGCGCCATGATGATGCCCACACCGACGCCGAAAGCCAGCGAAAGAATCAATCTCGCAACGGCCAGATCCATGCCAAGCACGCCGCCGGTGTAGACCAGCGCCAGGATGTTGATGGCCGGTGCTACGAACAAGAAGGTAATCGCTGGACCAATTCCCGCGCCTTTTTTGTAGATTCCGGCGAAGAGGGGAATGACGGTGCACGAGCAGACGGCGAGCAAGAAACCCGCTGCAGCGGCAGCCGGGTAAGATATGACCTTGGGTGTCCTGCGTCCCAGGAACCGCGTTATAGTTTCCTTGGGAATCAAGGCGGTCATAGCTCCGGCGATGTAGAAAGCGGGCAGCAAGCACAGCAAGACATGTGCGGCGAGGTAGGCTGCTAGGTTGCCCAGGCCGCTGGTTAGAAGATTTCCTATAAAGGTAATGACGTCCATGTTCTCCTACGACGATTGTCCTATGCGTTCCTGCTTTTCGACCTCGTCGGCTCCACAATTTGGGCATTCACAATGCGTATGCGTTTGAATAACGAGAGCGCTTCTCGGTACACCTGCGACAGCGCCCGCGGCGTGGATGACTTCGAGGATTTCCGGTTTGGCGAGCCGATAGAACACGTATTTTCCCTCGCGCCGGGATTTGATGAGTTGCTTCCGGCGTAAGATCATCAATTGTTGGGATATCGAGGCTTGCCTTATTCCAAGCAGCGCTTCGAGATGACACACACAAGCCTCACCGTCGCCGATGGCAAGCAGAATCTGCGCACGCAGCGGGTTACCAATGGATTTCAGAAGTTCACAGGTTTTCTTCAGTGGTTTCATCGTCCCACTCATATTCAAAGATTCGAATATATTGTAGCACACATTCAAAAAAAGGAATATGATTATTGTCATGTTTTGAAAGCGCATCAAAGCCGGAATCTTGTGAGATTGGGCGGGTTCCCGATAACGGGATGGGAGATAACGACTTTACCGGAGGTGCTGAACACTTGCTGTGTACGTCGAATATTGATACAGAAAAGCAGGGAAATGCGAATTGCTAGAGAAACCGGGAAAGCACCGTCGCCGTCGCCGGATCGATTTTCTTGTCAACAGCAGCCAAATCAACCGGCAACGTGTCCGCTTCCCTGGCTGCGCCCTGGTAGACGGCGATGGGCGTTCCTTCAGCGAGAAAATCCTTTTGCAAGCAGGCTTGTCCGAGCAGATAGCCTTCGCTGTCCATGGCGCAGGAGGTCACCGTGCCGATCATCTGCCCCTTACGATCAGCAACCGGGTCACCGTAATGAGGCACGCGCACGCGCTTGGAATCGAATCGAAAGCGTGCGACTTCGACATCGCGTTCAGCTTCCTGCGCCAAGAATGCGCTGCGGCCGATGAACCAGGGTTTATACGCTTTCACGTAGGACGCAAAACCGGATGCGCCGACTCCGAGCGCTAAATCTCCAGCCAACTCGTGCCCGTAAAGTGGCAATCCGGCTTCGATGCGTAATGAATCGCGTGCCGCTAATCCGACCGGCTTAATCCCGAACGGTTCACCAACTTCAAGCAAAGTCTTCCACAGGTCGACACTTTTCTGGGGATGGACGAACAACTCGAAGGCAACCCGTTCCCCCGTGTAGCCCGTGCGGCTGACGACCAGGTCAAACCCGCCGAAATTGCCCTCCATCAGACCGGTCCACGGCAGGTGCTGCAGCTGATCTGCCGTCTTGTGATCGCATCCCAGGGACAAAAGTATCTCTCGACTCTGCGGGCCTTGCAGGGCGATATCCACGAGCATGTCTGCGCCCTCGTTGGGATGGCGTAGATTTCGCAGTGTGCAATTCCTGCCGAAGGCCTTCGCCCAGGGACGAGCGCGATCGATTGCCACGCTGCCCCGTTTAACAGCATTCAGCCAAGCCCAATCCTTGTCATCATTGGCGGCATTGACCACGAGCAAATAGGCCATCTCGCCCCTGCGGTAGATCATCAAGTCGTCGATCACATGCGCCTCGGGGTCGAGGAAATGGGTGTAGATAGATCGTCCCACGGCCAGGGAAGCGACGTCGTTGGCGACGACGCAGTCCAAGAAGGCAGCTGCATGCGGACCTTCGATTCGATACACGCCCATGTGACTCACATCGAACAAACCGGCAGCCTGGCGGGTGGCTCGATGTTCTTCGAGGACCGAACTGTACCAAACCGGCATGTCCCAGCCGGCGAAGGGTACCATCTTGGCGTCCAGCGCTTTGTGTGTCCCGTGCAACGCCGTGGTTCTCACCTCGTCATTCTGCTCGGGTTGAAATTCGAAATCCGGAAGCGTTTCGTTTCGATCTCCCTTGAGAACCAGGCTCCAGGGCTTATCGGCGCCGTCTGCTTGCCTGGAAGCCTTCGGCATCGACTTGGGTCCCTCGAGCAGACGCACGACGAACGGCCCGGGTGATTTTTTCAGCAGGTCGTTCGAATCAAGCGGTACGAATCCGTCGGATAGGTCACGCATCCAGGTGGCGATGCGATTGGCGCCTTTGCCGGGAACAGTTAGGCGCCATAGCTGCGCGGCTTCGCCGCGTTCGAGGGTCGCTTCGATGTCTTCGTCCAGGACGTGTAGAAGCACCTCCGTAATCTCTCCAGGTTTTAAATCGAGCGGTCGGGCATCGCTAACCCAGCGTAAACAGCTTTCTGCAGCCGCCCCTTCCAATTCCAGGTGAGCGTAGGGCGACTTCGGATCCGGATCGTCGAGGTAGTAAAAATGGGGATAGCCATGTTCGGGCGGGTCGAAATCGATGCCGGCCGACGTCGCCATCTCGCGAACCTTAATTCTGGCATCATTGAGCGCAGCGAAATCCACCTTCGCTCGCAGCAGCGCTCTGCGCCGGCCTTCGATTTTGTAGGGTTTGCAGGCCAAGAGCAGTTCGGCGATCACGGCGCCAAGTTCTCGGCTCTGCTTTTCGGTGAAACCGCGCTGCGTGATCCACGGGGTTCCCAGGCGAACGCCGGATGCGCGACCAGCAGAGACGTCGCCCGGAATGGTGTTGCGATTTGCTACGATTCCGGCCAGGTCGAGAATGCGAGCCGCCATGTCGCCGGAAAGCGTCGTGCCATCTTCAGCGGCGACGGATTTACAGTCTACGTTGGTCAGATGTGTGTTCGTTCCGCCGTAGGGGATGCGCAGCCCACCTGTTTCGAGCCCCTGCGTGAGCGCCACACAATTGGCTACGATTTGCCGCTGCAGCATTTTAAAGCGCTCGGTTGCAGCAAGTTTGAAGGTCAGGGCCTGGGCCAGGATGGTCGCCATGTGTGGGCCGCCCTGTTCGCCCGGAAAGACAGCACGATCGATGTCACGGGACAGCTTGGGGGACGTCGTCAGAATGGCAGCCCCGCGAGGTCCGCAGAGTGATTTGTGCGTGGTAAAGCTGACGACATCGGCGATGCCGACGGGGGATGGATAGATCCCGGCAACTACCAGGCCGGCTACGTGGGCGATGTCTGCCAGGAGATAGGCTCCGACCGAATCGGCGATTTCCCGAAAACGCATCCAATCGACGGCCCAGGGATAAGAGGTATATCCGGCGATGATGAGTCTCGGCTTGTGTTTCTTGACCTGGTCCGCTACGGCATCGTAGTCGAGCATCTCGCTTTCGGGATCCACGGTGTAATGTGTGGCATGGTAGTATTTGCCCGAGCGGTTGATTGGCGAGCCGTGCGTGAGGTGTCCCCCGTGAATGAGGCTCATGCCCATCACGGTGTCTCCCGGTTCAACCAGGGCGTGAAACACGGCGTTGTTCGCCGGCGCCCCGGAGAGCGCCTGTACGTTGACGAAAATCTGATCCGCCTCGATCTCATCGATCGCGAAAGCTTCGGCGCAGCGACGGCGAGCCAGGGCTTCGATGATGTCGGCATACTCCGTGCCTTTGTAATAGCGCGGGTCCGAGTAGCGTCGGTAGTGGGCCAGGCGCGCGGCGAGATTTAGAATCTCTGATTCGTCGAGGTCGCGAGTGTATTCGCTGGGATAGCCTTCTGCATACAGGTTCTGGAAGGCGGAGGCCAATGCCTGGCGTACAGCGAGCGGCGCAGAACTTTCGGAGGGGATGAGAATCAAGCGGCGGTATTGGCGTTCGGCTTCGAGATCGGCCAGTTGACTGAGTTCGGGATCCAGGTCAGACAAGTCACCGCGAATTAAAAAGTCGGACATACCATTCTCCAACAAGGTCGATGCGAAATCGGCCGGTGCGTCGCATTATCCTGATCCATCCGCAAATCCCTTGTGTACAAAATTGTTCAAAAATGTTAAACACCGTTGCGAAGAAACGAGCCGAATTGCTCGCGCACGATTCTAATGACCGGGTATTGATTCTATCAGGCGACCAGAGGGCCAACCAGATCGGCTGTTTTGCTGAGGCGTTCCAGCTCCCCTTTGCATGATTGGGCGAGGTCTGCCCTTTCGAAACCCGGTAAAACCCGTGACACTCCTCAATCTGGAAGCGTAGCCGGGGATAGATTCTAAGGTTGGGAAACAGACGTGTCAAGCAAGAACGTCTCACATCAAGCGTTGCAGTAATGCGGCGTAGGCAGCGAAGATTGGCGGAATTCCTTGCTTGTCCTCGAAGCTGGTGTAAAATGGGGTGAAGAGTAGAGAATACGAACGGTATGGGTGCCCTTCCCCCGGATGAGAGGGCGTAAAGGCGAAGCCGGTGCCACGCTGATCGAGCGTTGAAGTCCGGCGCTGTCCCGCAACTGTAATCCGCTGAAGCGGAGAGCCAGGACGACCGCCCACACCGTTTACGTCACATCCTTCGCGGAAGGGAGGTGAGGCCGTCGAGGCAATCGCGCGACCCCTGTCCGCCAGGCAGGGGTTTTTTGTTTGGCAGGACCGCACATTGGGTTTGCCTTCCTGTGCATCAAGGCACACGCATTGTGCGTGGATCCAAAATTAACTTATCAAGGGAGTGAAATCATGAAATCCGCTCGAAAGGGACATTTTATTGGGATCGTTTTCTCGTTGCTGCTGATCGTGGTCAGCGGGTGTGGGTTGGTTTCGGGACAATCGTCGAATGCCATGTCGCTCGTCGACGGCATGGGCCGGGAAGTGGCGCTTGATTCTGACGTGGAGCGCATCGTCAGTATCGCGCCATCCAGCACGGAAATCCTGTTTGCTATTGGCGCCGGCGATTTAATCGTCGGCCGGGACGACTTATCGGATTCCCCGCCTGAGGCGGCCGATATCACCAGCATCGGCAGCACCTACGGTGACCTGAACACGGAGGCCATCGTGGCCCTTGAGCCCGATCTGGTTGTGGCGGCAATGATCAACAGCCCGGAACACGTCGAGGCGATCGACCAGCTGGGGATTCCAGTTTTCGTGCTGCCCAATCCGATGGGTTTCACGGAATTGTATGCCGTCATCGAATTGGCGGGCGAACTGACGGGGCACGAATCCCAGGCACAAACGCTGGCGCAGGATTTGGAGGGCCGTGTAAATGCGGTGCTTGCCAACCTCGAAGGCGTTGAGGCGCTGATTGTGTATTACGAAGTCGACGGCATGGATCCCACGGCGCCCTGGACTGTTGGAGCCGGCACGTTCCAGGATGTGTTGATCACCCTGGCCGGCGGTAAAAATGTGGCCTCCGATCTGGAGGGGTATGTCACGCTCAGCCTGGAGGAGTTGGTGGCGCGCGATCCACAGGTGATGATCTTCAGCCAGGGACCTTATGTAACGACGACCGCCGAATCCGTCGCTGAGCGGGCAGGATGGGAGGACATCTCTGCCGTTGCGAATGGTGAAATTTATGGCATCGAGGCCAACTGGATCGACCGTCCCGGCCCGCGTTTGGTAGATGCCCTGGAAGCCATGGCTGTAATTCTGCATCCGGAGCGCTTTGAATAAATGGGCCATGCGGCGAAGCAGCCTGAGAAGACTCCCGTGAGGCAGCAGCAGCCGGGCAAACGCAAGGTCATTGCCCCCTGGCTGTGGGCGAGTATGGCGCTGCTGTGTGCGCTGCTGCTCAGCGTTACCGTCGGGCCCGTTCGCATCCCTCCCTGGACGGTCGTGCGCATGCTGGCCGAACGCTTGGCCTGGATGAAAATCGAGGCCGATTGGCCGGCAACGTTTGCCACGATCCTGTTTGAAATTCGGCTGCCGCAAACGATCCTGATGGCACTGACCGGTATGGCCCTGGGTGGAAGCGGCGCGGCCTATCAGGGTTTGTTCCGCAATCCGCTGGCCGATCCTTACATCATCGGTGTCGCCTCCGGTGCAGGGCTGGGTGCCGTAATGGCCATGACTTTACAATGGCCGACCACTTTGTTGGGGATGTACATCATCCCGGCGGCAGCGTTTATCGGCGCGTTGTTGACCGTGGCGCTGGTGTATCAACTGGCGCGCGTGGGCCGCACGACACCGATCACCACGTTGGTTCTGGCCGGTGTAGCGGTGAGTGCGTTTGCTTCGGCGCTCACCAGCTTGTTGATGCTGCTCAGCACGGAGCAACTGCACCGGGCCGTCGCCTGGCTTCTGGGTGGTTTTGCCCTGGGTGGTTGGGAGCCGGTGTTGGCCGCGCTACCGTATTTGCTCATCGGGTTGATCGCGTTGGTGCTCCTTTCCAGGCCGCTCAACGTGCTTCAATTCGGGGACGAGCAAGCCATGCAGCTGGGGTTGGATGTTGAACGCTACAAATTGGTCATCGTCGCCGCGGCCTCGCTCGTCGCCGCGGCGGCGGTTTCCTTTTCGGGGATCATCGGTTTTGTGGGCTTGATCGTGCCCCACATGGCGCGGTTGCTGTGGGGGCCCGACTACCGGCGCTTGATTCCCTTAGCTACACTAACCGGCGGCGTGGTCCTTTTAGCGGCGGATGTCGTGGCGCGTACTGTCCTTGCCCCGCGCGAACTGCCCGTGGGGATCATTACCGCCATCGTTGGCGCGCCGTTCTTTCTCTACCTTCTACGACGCACCAAGCAGCAGAGGTACTGGTAATGGAGATACGTTTTAACGAGGCCAGTTTTGGGTACGGACGCCGCATCGTTCTGCGCGACCTCGCATTTACCGTGAAGGGCGGCGAAATCCTGGGCGTGGTGGGGCCGAACGGGGTAGGAAAATCGACCCTGATCCGAGGCGCAAGCGGCGTCTTGGCTCCGCACCGCGGCGGCGTACAAATCGGCGGGCAGGATTTGGGGACGTTGCCGCTCAGAAAAAGGGCACAAATCGTGGCGGTCGTACCGCAAGCCGTCCAACTTCCAGAGGCGTTCCTGGCGCGGGACGTGGTCTTGATGGGGCGGACGGCGCATCTCGGGTGGCTTGGCCAGGAAAGCGAGTCGGATCGGCGCATCGCGCGAGCTGCGATGCGCCAAACAGCCACCCTTGACTTTGCCGAGCGTCAAGTTGGTGAGTTGTCGGGTGGAGAACAGCAGCGGCTGTTGATCGCCCGCGCCCTGGCGCAGGAAGCGAGTATCTTGTTGTTGGACGAGCCCACGGCGCATCTCGATCTCAAACATCAGGATGAGGTACTGCGTTTGATTCGTATCCTGACCCAGGAAAACGACCTTGCGGTGATCCTGACGCTGCACGATCTGAACCTTGTAGCGCGCTACACGGATCGGGTTGCTTTGCTTTCTGATGGGAGGGTACGCAAAATCGGCAGCGCCCGTGAAGTTCTCACACCCGAGGAGTTGGCTGCCGCCTACGGTATCACCATCCACGTCACCGATCACCCCATTCACGGGACGCCGCTGGTTTTATCGTAAGTGACAAGATTCAGCCTCTTCCTCGATTGACTTACACCCATCCCCCGTTGCCTGACAGATCATCAATACCTGCAACTATCGAGATCGGATTATCCGTGGTACATTGTGTGGCGATTGTTGCGCGTCACCGCCTCACCCGATGCTGAGGCGTATCACGTACATCGAATCCGAGGCGGAATCAAACGTATCGAGCAGGTAGTTTGAAGGTAGAGGATGGGTCTACAAGAGGGCGGCCTGGATCTTCGAAAGTACGATCAGCATGAAGACAAAGAGCAGCGGCAGAATGCCAATGTTCACAGCGCGGGCGAGGCGACTCCCCAGTACGCTTTCCGTGGATTCGGCCAATTCTTTGGTCACCAGGAAACCGATCAGCAAAACAATGCCCACTACGGCCAACGCTGGGCCGTAGGCTTGTGTGGCGATGGTGGTTACGGTTGTGGTGACGGTCGAAACCATGCTTTATCCCTGTTCTTCTCCAGAGGTGAAAAAATTGCCAGTCGCTGGCAATTAACCAATATTAACACGATCCTCGATTGGGCACAAAGTGTCAATGGGCCTTTCGAGCTTGCAAAGACCTTACAGATTCGGGTAGGCGGCGGATGAAGCGAACGGGACACACACGCGTGGATGTAGTGATTGTCGGCGCGGGGCCGGCAGGCAGCATGGCGGCGCATACGCTCGCCAAAGGTGGAGCGCGCGTCGTCGTGCTGGAGGAGCACGAGCAAATCGGGTCGCCGTGCCACTGTGCTGGACTGGTTTCGCCGCGCACATTGGCCCTCGCGGGGGCAGCCGAGTCAGACAGAGCGCTGCGATCTTTCGACCGCGCCAGGGTTTGGGGCCCCAGAGGCGGCGTCGCCTGGTTGGAATCGAGCGAAGTGCAGGCTCTGGCCATAGATCGTACGGACTTTGACCGATATTTGGCGGAACGCGCCCAGGCAGCAGGTGCGCGGATCTGGCTCGGCGTGCGTGCCGAGTCCTTCGAACGTGTCAACGGCGATGTTCACATTATGGCCGTCAACGGAAAAGGCCGCAAGCACTTAAAAGCGCCGATTTTAATCGGCGCGGACGGAGTCCGTTCTCAAGTGGCGCGTTGGTTCGACGCCGCTGGCGATGGGGAAGCGCTGCCGACGATGAAAGCGGATGTTCGCTTCGATCGCTCCGGCCCCGATGACATCGAAATCTTCGTCGGCAATCAAATTGCACCAGGTTGGTTTGGGTGGATCATTCCGGTTGGTGATGGGTTTGCGCGCATAGGTTTGGGCGGTCAGTGCCGCGATATACGCCGTCGCTTCTCAGGTTTTCTCGATTTAGTGCGTGAGCGTTTCGGATCGTTTACGCAGTTGGATCAGTGTGGCTGGCTCATTCCGGTGCGCCCTGCTTCACGAATTGCATTCGACCACGGTTTATTAATCGGGGATGCGGCGCGGCAGGCAAAACCATCATCCGGCGGCGGGATCTACATGGGTATGCGCGCCGGTATTTTAGCGGCCGAGGCGGCTTTGGAAGCATTCAGTTGGGGAGATCTCGAATACGGTTCCTTGCGCCGCTATGAGGACGTATGGCTCGAACAGGAAGGCGATGAGTTACGCTACAATCATTGGCTGCGTTCGATCTACAATCGTATGAGCGACGACGAGATTGACCAGCTTGTTTCCCTGTGCAATCGACCTTGGGCGCGTCTCTTGATCCGGCGTTTGGGGGACATCGACTTTGCCTCGAAATTGTTTAAACCGATTCACCTGGCCCTGGAGAAGCTCGCCCCGCGTTTGCTGGGGAAGCTGAGTGACAAGCTGCAGGGCAGTGTGAGCACCTCGCTGCAGCAGGAATTGTCCGCGCTCGAACTCGATCCCGATTCGATCTTCGGAGAGCACGGAGCGTGAGTGCGCTGCGATCGCTACGAGAGCGCATCTCCGCTCCTGTAAGCGTGCGATTGAAATCCTTGTTGCTGCGGCTCAAAGACCGGCTGCTGCGAAACGCCGGCTATTTGCTGGGCGTGACGATCGTCGGAGCAGGCGCTGGATTTGTATTCTGGTGGCTGGCAGCCCAGTATTACGATACGGCACAAGTCGGTTTGGCATCCTCGGTGATCTCCATCGTTCAACTTCTGGCCAGCATCGCCGCACTGGGTTTGGGCAGCGGATTGGTGCGGTTTCTCTCAGAGAGCAGACGCCCGCGGCGATTGTTGAACGGCGCCTTCACGTTGACGACGTTTGTGGCATTGCTCTGTGGTACGGTCTTTCTGCTTGGCATTAAATTCTGGTCGCCCTCTTTATCGATACTCGCTACCAAGTTGAGTTACGCAGTTGGATTATTGGTGTTAATCGCTGTATCGAGTATGAGCACGCTGCTTCAGGCGAGCTACCTGGCTCGCCGAGATGCGAAGTACGCTTTTTGGCAAGTGGCATTCCTGAACGGCGTACGGCTTGTTTTGATCATCGCGCTTACGGGATTCGGCGCAGTGGGGATCGTGGCGGCGTTGGCGATCGGCACCGCCCTGGCCGATGGGCTGGGGTTGTTGGCGCTGTTGCCCCGCATCGAACAGGGTTATCGCCCTCGCCCGGATTGGTCGCAGCGGGTTCTGGGTCAATTGGTCCCATATTCGATCGGCAACTACACAGCCGATCTGCTCTACCGGGCACCCCTACTACTCGTGACACCGCTGACTTTGGAATTGCTGGGTTCAGAAGCGAGTGCGCACGTCTATGTAGCCTGGATGATCGGCTCACTCATCGCCAGCCCTGCCATTGCATTGGCGCAGTCGGCTTTCGCCGAAGGCTCATTCACGCCCGCTGATTTGCGTCCCATCCTGCTGCGCGCCGGCCGGTATGCCATGCTGGTCACAATTCCCTTGGCCTGTGCTGTGGGTCTCGGGGCGCCTTTTCTGCTTGGCATCTTCGGGGCAAGTTATGCAGCGAATGCGACGACCTTACTGCGCTGGCTGGCTCTGACTTCGCCGATGATGGCATTCACCAGCTTGTATTTCTCGGCGCTGCGTGTGCGCAAACGCGTGCGTGAGATGGTGTTGCTGGCGGGGTTGATCTCTATCGTTTCGCTGGCGTATCCTTTCGTGGCCGTTGAATCACCGCAGCTGGATTCGTTGGCCGTCGGCTGGCTGATTGGCCAGGGGCTGGTTACGGTCATCGGATTGCGCGCCTTGTTTTTCACAACGAAACGAAGAGACGAAGATCATGCGATTGTGGACATCGAAGGGATCGTTTCGCAGATCGGGGAGAAACCTTCCGTCTTGGTGGCAATCCCCTGCTACAACGAAGCCGGGTTCGTTGCCGACGTGGTTGCGAAATCGCGTCGTTACGCGGACCGGGTCGTGGTGGTGGACGATGGTTCAACGGACGGGACAGCCGAGACGGCTCGGGCTGCCGGTGCGCTGGTGGTGCGTCATCCCACAAATTTGGGGCCGGGCGCGGCGGCGCGCACTTGCCTGCAAGTAGGTCGCGCGGCGGGCACCGGAATATTGGTCACGCTGGATGGCGACGGACAGCACAACCCGGAAGAGATTCCGGTAGTGATCTCGCCGCTGCAGCGTGGTGAAGCCGATCTGGTGATCGGTTCGCGATTTCTGGGGAAAGATAACAACGTGGCTCGCTACCGTAAATTCGGCATCGATGTGATCACGTTTTTATACAACTTCGGCGGTCGAGAGCGAATCACCGATGCGCAGAGCTGTTTTCGCGCGTACGGAGAGAAGAGTCTGGAGGAATTGCAGATACGCGAAGCCGGCTTCGGCTTTAGTGTGGAGACTTTGGTGCAAGCGCGCAGAGCAGGATTACGCATTCGGGAAGCCTCGATCTCGTGTCTGTATCACGAGCAGAGTCACTCGGCGAACCCCGTGCTGCACGGTTTGGGTGTGGCTCTGATGGTGTTGAAGCATCGAATGACGAAGTGGATTCGCCGCCGGAAAGCAATGACTGGCGGCCGGATTACAAAACGAGAGTAATTTTGTGCGCATCCTGATAACCTCTGTCGTTGATTTGAAGCGTTCTGCCCATAATCGCCTGCATGAATTCGTCCGCGGTCTGTCGCGTGATCACGACGTTTCCATTCTCAGTATCAAAGATTGGTGGAAAGCGACACAGGTCGATGCGCATCAATACAATCAGGGATTTGACGATATCTGGCCTCGTGTTGATGTGCAGTATTTCACCCAATTGAAGATTAGCCCCATATTGCAGGAGATGCTCTCGGTTTTTTCGATCGGAAGGTTTCTGCGGCAAGGGGGTGATTTCGATGTTCACTTCAATTACAACACGCTCGTATCGGGGTTTTATGCAAGCGTTGCGTTGAGAAAATATGGCATTCGGACAGTGTACGATTTAGCTGACGATTTACCAGCAATGATTCGCAGCTCACCGCAGATCAGCCCCGTTCTGCGACCGTTTGGAGGGGCATTTGCCAGCCTGATGTTGCGGCTTAATCTGCGTGTTGCGGAGAAAGTGACTCTGACGACGGAGGCGCTAAATCTACCTTCTCGATTCGGGGAAAAGTATATCCTATTGCCCAACGGAGTCGACACCACTTTATTCCATACGATGGATCATCCTCACTTGCGTAAAGAGCTGGGGATCGAAGACTGCTTCGTGATTGGCTACGTCGGTGTGTTGCGAGAATGGGTCGATTTGGAGCCAGCGCTGAGCGCTTTGAGGACACTGCGCGAAAGAGGACTTAACATCAGATTTCTGGTCGTTGGCGAAGAAGGCGGCCTGGATGCTTGCAGATCGCTGGCTCAGAAATTCGGCGTCATCGACCAGGTTGTTTTTACCGGGACCGTTCCGTATGAGCAAGTCCCCCGGTATGTTTCCTTGATGGATGTCGGGTTGATCCCTTTCGGATTCAACCCGGTGGCACGTGGCGCCCTGCCTCTGAAGTTGCTCGAATACATGGCATGTGCGGTCCCGGTGATCTGCACTCCGCTGCCGGGGATTTCCGCAGCAGTTGGCGACATGGTTTTATATGCGGGCAACACCGATGAAATGATCCTGCATATTATGCACATCAAGGAGAGACCGGCAGACGTGAAGCGGATGCGGGCTGAAGGGCAGGTGTTCGTGCAGCAAAATTTCGAATGGAGCGGCATCGTCAGTCGTCTAGAAGCGGTTTTCGATGAAGCACGAGGGGGAAGTGATGCACGTCGACACAGTAAGGATATTGACCAACCGTGAAAATCATTCACGTCGTTCCTGCCTTCATTCCAGCCAGCGGTTATGGCGGCGGCCCAACCGTGGCGCATGAACTTGCCAGGGAACAGGTACAGCGGGGACATGATGTGTGTGTCTTTACGACGGACGCAAATGATCAGCAGTCGCGTTTGCCTGCCGGTTACACGCGAGTGGATGGAATACGGGTTTACTATCTGCGCAATCTGAATAACCGCTTGGCTTATCGCTATAAGCTGTTTTTCGCGCCAGCATTGCTGTGGGAGTTGCGTCAGGAGATAAAGGACAGCGATTTGATCCACATGCATGATTTGAGGACGTCTCTCAACGTAGTAGCGTATTTTTACACGAAAGAAAGCCTTCCTTATGTACTCCAGGCGCACGGGGTACTCCCTAAAAGCGGACGGCTGGCCAGGTGGAAATCCCTTTTTGACCGGTGGGTCGGCTATCAGATTGTAAAAAATGCTGCGGGACTGTTGGCGTTGAACCAGCGCGAAGGCGCGGCCTATCGCGATATGGGAGGCGATACCGAGAAAATCCGCATCGTTCCGAATGGGATCAACCGGCGGAAGTATGAAGCCCTGCCGGAGAGAGGGCAATTTCGAGGCAAGTACGAGCTGGGCAGCCGACCGGTAGTACTCTATCTGGGAAGGATCCATGAAAGCAAGGGCCTGGATTTTCTGCTGCATGCCTTCGCAAATTTGGTGGAGGAAGTGACTGACGCGCGGCTGGTTGTGGCGGGGTTTGATGACGGATATCTGAGACGATTGAAAGAAATCGTGGATATGCTTGATCTCGAGGAGCGCGTCGTCCTGTGTGGTTACCTTTCTGGAGTGGACAAACTTTCTGCATTCCGGGATGCGGATGTTTTCGCCACCCCCAGATTCACAGGATTTCCACTGACGTTTCTCGAAGCGATGACTTGCGGCTTACCCGTAGTGACGACCGATGCCGGTGACACGTTGGCGGGAGTGGATGGAGAGGCGGGCATCGTTGTGCGCTACGACGCCGAGCAGTACAGTAATGCGCTGGCGGGAATCTTGCAGGATTCTCAGCTTCGGGAACGACTATGTCGCGGCGCCGAACAATTTGCGCTGCGACACGATTGGCAGAGAATTGCAGACGATATCGAAGTGACGTATCAAAAAGCCCTTGAGGTGTTCCGTGAAGGTTTGCATCTTAGGTGAGGCTGAAGAGACGCCCGACGAAGGCATGCGTAAAATCGCCTCGTGCCTGGGGCGGGAACTGGCGCGGTTTCATACAGTAAAGACACTCAGCCCAACGCTCGCCAAGCGATCATCCTTTTGGAAGCAGATCAAGCAATATTCCCCTGATGTGATTCAGTATATCCCTGGACCGTCATTAAAGAGCTTCGCTGTGATGAAGGTATTATCCTGGCTTTTTCCTCAAGCAGTAACTGTCATGGGGGCACCGCTCTTTCAAGTTCCGCGCGTTGCATATCCAGCGCTGCGCTACATTTTTCCCGATTTAATGCTCGCCCAATCTCGTCGCAGACATGAGTTTTTCAGGCGCAGCAAACTCGCTTCGATCTACTTTCCACTTTCGGGTGTGGATCTCGAGCTGTTCCGACCGGTTACCGCCGCAGAGAAGCGGGAGCTTCGTGTGCGTCACAACTTTGACGTTTCCGATTTCCTGATCTTGCACGTCGGGTCGATTAAGTATAAACGCAACGTTCAAGCGCTCAATGACCTGCAAGGCGAGGGATTTCGGACGGTGGTCATCGGCAGCACAACGACGGGTGTCGACCCGAATCTGGCAGAATCGATGAATGCGCGTAACAATACATTGATCATCGATTATGTTCCGCGCATCCACGAATTTTATCAATTGGCAGATTGTTACGTATTTCCCACGCCGGTTGAAAACGAAACGGCATCGATCGAACTGCCGTTGTCGGTGATCGAGGCTTCTGCATGCAACTTGCCGGTCGTCGCAACGAGATTCGGCGCTCTGCCGGATGTGTTCCAAGATGCATCCGGTTTCGTTTTCGTCGATTCGCGAAAACAAATATTGCACGCAGTGCGCCGCATCGCGCAGGAAAATTTCGCCGTGCAAACGCGGGAGCGAGTCCAACAGCTTGCCTGGGATCGGATCGCCGCCGGTCTGTCGCGCGTTTATCAAGATTTGGTTGGTGGAATACCGACAAATGGGAACGGCGCAGCCGAGTGATCGCCGGGATGAAACGCGCATTCAAGGGATTCGCCCAATGGATACCCTAGCCAACGTCTCACAATCACCACTGGATTTTAACGTCGCGATGAATAAGACGGATTACAAGGCAAGGACATGTTCATTTGTTTGATCGGGATTGATGGATCGGGCAAGACAACTGTCGCCAGAGCATTGGTGAAGCGGGCGGAAGCTCTGGGTTTGAATGCGAAGTACGCGTGGTGCAAGTATGAGTCGCATCTCTTCAAGCTCTTGATACATTTGAAAAACTACTTTCTTGTCCGTGAAAGGGATTGGAAGGAAAATTTTGAGCAGAGCCGGACGATTAAATCCAATCTGTTTGCGAATCGATTTGCCGCATGGCTGTATCAGACTTACCTTTTAGCTACCTATTGGTTCAGAATTCAACTGCGCGTCGGCATTCCGCTGCATTTAGGAAAAGATTGCATCTGCGATCGATATGTTTACGACACCTTTGTTGATCTGGCTGTTGACCTGGTGTATTCTGATCGGACGATGCTGGCCAAAATTAAAGACTTCATGCGCTACGTCCCAAAGCCGGATTTTGTTTTTCACTTCTCAGTTCCCGCGTCTGTGGCAATGGACCGCAAAGGCGATATCCCCTCGAGGGAGGTTTGGGAAGAGAAGTCCCGGAAATACGAACTATTGGCGAGCCTGGACGAGATCATTTCTTTGGATGGAACGTTGCCCGTCAACGAGCTGCTTGAGCAGATCGAGACTCATTTGTCGGATCGATTGCGGAGGTAGGCGGTATGGCCAGGCTTTTAATCATCGGTATTGATTCAGTGGATGCCGTTCTGCTCGACAAATTTATTGAAGACTTGCCGACCTGGAGGAAGTTGAGGGAAGAAAGTCCCCAGATCAAGTTCACTGGTGTAAATCCGCCCGATTCGCCGACTTCATGGGCAAGCATCTTCACAGGATTGAATCCAGCAAAACACGGCGTGTTGGAGTTTATCGATCCCCTGGAAAAAACAACGATGAGCGTGACGAAGGAAATTACCAATGAGACGCTGCGCGGGCGGACGTTTTGGGATTTTGCCGGTAAGGTGGGAGGCAGGAAGGTGTGTGTGATTCTACCGCCGCTGGGTTTTCCGGTCTGGCCGGTCAACGGTGTGATGGTGGCACGGGCTTCGTCCAGTGACGGTGTGGACATCTATCCTCCTGATGCATCCGCCTGTTTGGACGGCCGGGATCTATCCAATCTCAAGGGCGTGATCGGCAGATCTCCTCAGGCGTTTATAGACATGGGACGCAGTTTGGCTCAACGCGAGTTGGAATTTTCCTTGGAGATGATGAAAAGTCAGGATTGGGATTTGTTCTACACGTACTCATCCGTCTTGGACCCCATGCAGCATGGTTTTTGGAGCGACTATGACGAGCATGATCCGGCACACGATCCGCAAAGCCCGTACAAAAACGTGATAAAGGAGTTCTACCAATTATTCGACCAGGTATTGGAGCGATACTTGGCCTGCGTGGATGAAGACACCTCCGTGATCGTATTGAGCGACCACGGCCATTGTATGCGGCCTGTCGAATTGCTGAATATCAACGAGGTCCTGCAGCGGCAAGGATATCTTGTATTGAGGAGCGGCTCCGGCAAGTTTCTGGTGCAAGCGCTCGAAAAGCTGAAGCGCAAGGTTTTGGATCTGGTCGTGCGTTTTGGACTGGGCAATGTAGCCATACGTGTGATGCGCACGATACCCGGAAGCAAGAGCATATACACCAAGCCGGCCAACATCGATTTCGAGAAGACCATCGCCTATCTGTCGGATCTCTCGGGCATAAAATCCTATTCGTATGGGGGAATTCGGGTGGAGAGAGGAAAAATCGCCAACGGAGAACGCTACGATGAAATCCGTTCCCAGATCATATCCGCTTTGCAAGACTTGGTTGATGAAAGCACGAACGAGCGGTATATGAAGTGGATTTGCCGCCGAGAAGACTTATTTCAGGGTGAGTATCTTGTACGATATCCTGAAATCGTCTTTCGACTCAAGAATCAATACGGCGCGGGGTGGGAAATTTCCGGAAAATTGCATGCGCAAAGTCGTTCTCATAACATACAACCCGGCTCCCATAATGAAGAAACACCGGTAATCTTTTTTCAGAATCTGCGCGGTCACAAGGTCACGCGGCACGAAATGACGCTAATGGACGTGGCGCCTACGATTCTGCAAATCCTTGGGATGGATGAGCGTGTAGGGGAGTTTGATGGATCCGGCATATTGAGCCCTCTCGCAGGAGCACAGGATCGCGTATGATGCGTTCTGTTCGAATTGACATCAACTGGGCCAGGTTGCCCCTCGCTGAAGGCGCTGTTGGTGATGCGAAATGAAAGGCGCACGCAGTCAAACGCTTTGGGCGCGCGTTCTTAACGTGGTGCGGCATCGCCGCCTGCAATTGTTTGTGAAGGGGGTTGTATTGGTGGTTATCTGGATCGTACCGGGCTACCTGCTTACTTCGGTTCATCACTCGCTTGAATATGATTTCGTCCAAAACGTCCGCGTTGCGGCGTCCCAGGACGGCAATTTCCTTCTCCCGTTGAGCTTTGGTGGCTTCGAATTCATTCCCGAGCATCAAGGCGGCGAGATTCTCAAACTGGTGTTGGTCAAACTTACGGGTGTGGCTATCGAGGATCTACAATACTTTCCCGTTGGCGCCATCCTCGTTCCGCTTTCTTTTTACATTCTATGCAAGGAGCTGCTTGATCCGACGATTGCGGCCTTGCTCTCTGTTTCGGTTGCGCTAGATCCCACCGTCGTATTCGGCAGCTATCACACCGCCATATATGCATGGTCAAGAACTCTCTTGCTGGTGTTTCTATTTCTCTACGCGAAAATCATCAAGGGGAAGAATCGCTCGCTCGTTCTTCTCACCTTTATTGTTTTCATCGCCGCCTTCAGCATTTACTGGACCGGACCCGCTTTAATGGTTATCTATTCTATCTTGACCAACAGTCTGCTTTTATTTGTATACATTATCAACAAGGACCGTAAAAACACGACGACCAATGTCCTGACGATCAGCAGCAGTCTGAGTTTCGTGATCATTTACCTCGGCTTCGGTGAAATCCTGTATCGCTATCTCCCCCGCATCGTGGGCAGCGTATACAGCGAGGAATTTAGTGCGGCCACACTATCCCTCTATCGTCGAGTTTTGCAGCTGCTTGGGATTCTTTCGCCAGACCCGGAGGTGTTCGTCCGATACGGGAGTGATTCGGCCGTCCAAACGGTGCAAGTTGTGCGTTATTTCTTGATGGGAGCGGCCGTTGCCTGGTTGCTGTTGGTCAGGGCGCGGCAGTGGTTTAAAGAACGTAAATTGTCGCTGCCGCTGCAGCCGAATGCGGTTGTTCTGATCTCCGTTATCGGCATGTTGCTGACTCATACGCTGCTTTATGCCGCATACGGCCATGCGAGTACACGTTACCTGGCGCTGCTGGGACCGGTGATTTGTGGTCTGGCGCTGCAGCAAAGCGAGGTGAAAAGGTGGCTCAAGATCGGTGCGGCAGTCGCCCTGGGGGCATTAGCGTGTGTTGGTTTTGCCATGGCATTTCAGAGCGTCTCTCAACACTCTGATTGGGATACCATTCGAGCGGGAAAAGACTGGCTTGAGTCGAACGTGGAAGGCGAAGCAATTATCACCAACGTGGGCACCTACGCCATGCTCGCCATGGGACTTGCGCGCGACGGGGAAGTGTTGGATTACAGCTGCTTCACGGAGAACCAATACGACGCTATTATTAATCGTTCGGAAGATGGTGAAGAATTCGAGGCGATTACGGGTTACGTTGTAATCGACAAGAATGTTACGGATCATGAGCTGTGTCCAGGATTTCGCTACTATGAACCATTTTCACACTACTTGGACGATATTCAAGAAAATTCGGCGTTCGACGCAGTCTACGACAACGGTGGTTTATTGATTCTCCGCCCGCGGTGATCTTTTCGTAGTAGGCAGGACGATATGTCGATCAGTAATCAGAAAATATTGACCTTATTTTCGAGGCGGACCAGCAGAATTTTCCCTCCAGACCGGGTCGGAGGCTGAGTTGCCCATGTTGAAGAAAAAACCGGCTAACCGGGTATATTGGGAGGATTTGGCTACAATTCTCCTCTTGCCGGTCATAATTTACTTGTCCACCTTCGTATGGTCGTACCCGTTTATCAGGACGGTGTCGGGTTTTGCTTACATTCTGGTCGCACCCGGATATTGCCTGCTGGCGGCCGTCTTTCCGAAGATGCGCACGCTGGATCTACCGACTCGCTTCGGCCTGAGCATGGGGGTTAGTATTGCACTGACTACGATCATCGGCTTGATACTTAATTACACGATTATCGGTATCAGCAGCGAATCTGTACTCATTGCAGTAACGCTCTTCGTTGTCATCTTTTCGGGGGTAGCATCTCGGCGTCGGAAGAAGATCGAGTGGGAAAAGGATGAGGAAGTCGACTCTGGGGCGTACGTACTGTTTCGCAAACTGCCCTGGGTACTCGGTATATTTATCGTATCCATGTTGATATTCTCGGTAAGCGGCGTCGTCACGGTGGCAGATACCACGGTGGTTTCAGATGCGGAGGAACCCTTCACAGAGTTTTATACCGTCAAGCTCGATTCCGGTGAAGATGTACGCAAGGGGATTTACTTTACGGGCGAACCGGTGTTGTTCACGTTGACCGTCATCAACCGGGAGGGCGTGGACACATCCTACCGGGTCGTGGTGGCAGGAGAAGAAGGCGAAGATCAGATATTTGATTTTCGACTCGAATCGGGAGAACAATGGAGGCAGGTGGCTGTTATCGTTCATAATCGGGAACACCAAAACGCAAAAGTGTCGTTCTTTCTTTATAAGCAGGGTGTGGCTATGCCGTATCGTTTCTTATACACTTGGGTCACAATCACGCCGCGCGAGTAGACTTGCCTGTTCAATAAATTAAGGACGCCTATATGGATGAGAGGCATGACGTTTCCATGCGCTATCCTGAAGATAATTGGCGAAGAAGTTTAATCGTTCAAGGCGATGCGCTGGTAAAGCGCAGGCTCCTTTCGTGGGTCGATGGTGCCCCCGTACAGCGTCTCTTGGACATTGGCGCAGGGAATGCAACATTCTCGTTGGAGTTGGCCAATAAAACTTCGAGCAGCGAACTTCATGTACTTGATGCGGTTGATTTCTCCAATGAATGGGTGAAATTGCAGGAGACGACGAGCATGGCGATTAAGGGTGTTGTGCACGATCTAGACAATCCGCTGCCATACCCGGATGACATGTTCGACATTGTTATAACCAATCAAGTTATCGAGCATCTGTACGATCCAATTGGCCATTTACGTGAAGTCAAACGGGTCCTGCGCCCAACGGGCTATGCTATGATTGGGACGGTTAATCTATCCTCGCTGCAGTATCGTCTCGAACTTCTATTCGGGCGCACACCACGGACTTTGGGTGTGGGATTATACAAATATGTGTCAGATATCATGCGGGAGACTCCCTATGTGACGAAGTACGCCAGGCATATTTCGTGCTTAACGTTTCGCGACTTCGAAAAGCTGCTCCGCGCTGAGGGTTATCGGATCGTAGAGGCGAGAACCTCAGTGATATACCTGCTACCCGCATTCTTGGAGCGGTGCGTTACACGCTTTTTGCCGCTCGGGAATTACATGACCTTCAAGGTGGTTGAAGACTCGTCCTCGCGGTGAAGTAGAAGATCGTCGGCCGCGCTGATCGTGACTTATCGAAAATGGTCCATATGTTATTCGTGCTTAAATGGATGGTTTCTCCAGTGAAGATCGATGGGATCACGTGAAAGCAGAACACAAGGGAATAGGTAGACTAATCCTATCCTCGCGCTTCCTATTGCTAACAGCCATCCTTTGGATAACCATCGCGGAAGTTATCACTGTTTACGCTTCACCAGGTGTGGGTGTCTGGCTGCACGCATTCTTGCTCACGATTGTCCTCGTTTTCGGATTGTACGAAAAAAGCCGGCCGATCGCTCGGGCTTGGTTTTTCCTGGCTTTTGCACCCTTAATTCGCGTGATCAGTCTGTCGATGCCACTATCGGGCTTCGCCTTTATTCTGGCAGCGCCAAGGTATTCTCTATTGGCGTCAATTTTTCCAAAACCACGCGCGATGGATCTGACATCTCAGTTGGGTTTAAGCATGGGGGTCAGCATCGCGTTGACGACGATTATCGGTTTGATCCTCAACTACACTGTTGTTGGGATCAACAGCACCACCGTACTCATCGCAGAAACGATCTTTGTGGTCGTTTGTTCGGCAGTGGCGCTTTGGCGCCGTATGACGATCGATGAAGAAAATAGTGGCGAGGCATACTCTGAGGCGTACTTTCTTAACCGCAAACTTCCTTGGGCACTCGCCCTGTATATCGTTTTCATGGTCATATTCTCGGTGGGGAGCCCGGTCACAAACCAGGCACATACCGCAGTAGTTTCAGATGCTCAGGAATATTTTACAGAGTTTTATATCATCGAGCACGATCCCCAAGAAGATGCAAGTCAGGATGTCTACTTAAACGGGCGAGCCGATGCTCTTTACCGTGACAGCAATAAACCGGGAGGGTGTGGATACCGCTTACCGAGTCGTGGTGTCGGGGGATGAAGGCGAAGAGCAGATTTTTGATTGTAAACTCAAAGCAGGCGAAAAGTGGAGACAGGTGGTCGTTGTCGGTCATGATCGCGAAAAACAGAACGCAAAAGCTTCGGTCTTCCTTTATAAGCAAGGTGTTGCTGAGCCATACCGTGTCTTATATCTTTGGGCTACGGTTGTATCTCCCGATTAGACAAAGCAGGAAAATGAACCGGTCGTGAGGTTATGCCAGTGCAATGAAATGGTTGGAATTGAAAACATCTGAGTTTGTTAACTACCGATTGGCAGCTGCGGTTTTGTCGATTGCGATGCCATGGTTTCAGCGAAAAGAGGCTTCGTATGCCATCAGACTTTTTGGAAGACAAAGTGGTCGAACACTTTACTGGCGCGGCGGATTTTTATTCGCAGCGGGAGGGGATTGTACATCCTGAAGCAGATCCGGTCATTCTCGATTTTATCCGGCGGACCGGGCCAGGCACTGTGCTTGAAGTGGGCGGGGGTAACGGATATCTTTTGGATTTGATTGCTAAATCCGCGGGAGCGGCTGAGCTCGTAAACTGTGAGTTGACGTATCGAGCCTATCAAAAACAGGCCAACATAAGCATCAATTTGGTTGGCGGAAATGCAATCAAGTTGCCTTTTGCCGAGAGTGTGTTTGATTACGTCATTATAAAAAACCTGCTGCACCATCTTGTGGGATCTACAAGGAAGGCTTCGAAAAAGCTTGCTCACGCGGCGGTCGGTGAGTTATTCCGCGTAACGAGAAACGGGGGAAAAATTATTGTTCTCGAGCAGTTCCATCAATATCGCTGGTGCGCTGCGATTCTGTTTTACATGACGCGCCTCCTGGCAAAAGGGGGTTTTCAACTTATTGCTTTTGGGATTCGACGCGCCATCGTGGTGTCATTCCTCACAACAAAAGAAATTCGGAACATGTTCGATGGTCTTCCAGCGGGTAGTACGCTTGTGGATCAGCCTACGCTTATCCCTGCCGAAATCCCCATTCGTCTGTTTCCGTTTTTTCGGAGTTTCGGGAGATTGTTGCTGGTTAGAAGTGTCCAAAAATAAAACCGATCATTCTCTTTTTGATATACGAAAGATGATAAACGAGGTGTCCGTTCTGATTGTTTCCAGGTCGAAACCAACAGAAGGAAATCACACACTCATTTGAAATAGGGACACGATGACGTTTCCATCACATTTAGTTGCTTATTCGACGATTCTTTGGATTGCGGGAGCAGAAATCTTTACGGTTTATGGAGCCCCGAACGTTGGGGTATGGCTTCATGCTATTCTCCTGTCGCTACTCATCATTCTGGGTTTTTTCGAGAAAAGCCGACCGCTTGCTCGCATGTGGTTGTGTCTGGCTTTGGCTCCATTAATTCGTGTGATTTCCCTGTCGATGCCGTTGTCCAACTATCGCTTAGTATATTGGTACTTGTTGACTGGAATACCGATTTTCCTTTCGGCGTACGCCTTGATCCGCTACTTACGTCTTCCCCGCGAGCTATTTGGTCTGCAGGCAAAGACATCCTTTGGGCAGTGGGTCGTGGGCTTGAGTGGTTTAGCCTTAGGCTGTGTGGAGTACCTCATTTTGAAACCCAAGCCGCTTATTTCTGAGGTTGCTATTTGGGAGATCACAGAGGCGCTACTCATCCTGGTGATCTTTACCGGTCTGGCTGAGGAGGTGATCTTCCGCGGCTTGATGCAGCACGCCGTCGAAAGGGTTTTCGGAGGTGTCGGTGTTGTGTACGTGGCGGGCATCTTTGCCGTGCTGCACCTGGGATATCGCTCGCTCGCCGACCTGATCTTCGTCTTCCTCGTGGCGTTGTATTTCGGCTACTACGTACGGCGCACGCGTTCGATTTTGGGCGTGACTCTGGCGCATGGCTTGACCAACGTTTCGTTGTTCCTCATCTTTCCTTTCTTGATCGGACATGCGACCGTTGGCGGGGAGGACGTCGGCCCCTCGGTAATTTCACCGCCCCGCGCCACGCCCACAGTGACTCCGACGCCCTTCCTTCCTTACACGCCCACGCCGTTCATGCCTATCGAGCCGACGCCCACGCAAAGCCGCACCCCCACTCCGGAAGAATCCTCGGCTATCGCAACAGACATGCCTGCAGCCACGCCATCACCTACGGAAGAACCCTCAGTTTTTCTTCCCACCGCCCCCGAGAATAGTAGGACAAATAGCCGCCAATGTGCCTCAGATCGATCGCTGCCGGAGCGCAATAGCCCCTCGGTAGACTGGTATTTTTGGCGATTATGTGCGAAGTTAATGCATGGCTCGTATTTTTCTAGACCAGATGCGGTGCATAATATGGAGAAGTCGTTTTCGAAACGCGCGCTGATTCTGTCTTTCCACGCCCTTTAATGGAGGCGTCCGATGGAGAAAAAAGGATCGAGACCGAGGGTCATCATTCTATTGCTCTTGATTATTGTCATCGTGCTGGGTGCCTACTACCTGGCTAAAAATTACTGGCAATCCCCGCTTAACACCTCACTCAACGTGGACACATCCGCTCGTGGTGGAGAGCCATTTTGTGGGCACAATACGCCCATGCAGGTGCTCTTCCTTTTGACGGATCGATCGGAAGGCGGAACTTCGGCCCGCCTGCTCGCACTGCGGCTGGTCGAAGCGGATTTCCCGAACCAAACGGTCGCCTCGATTTACTTCCCGAAAGAACTCAATCTCACCGTCCAGGCGCTGGCGGATGTCGGATTCGATGAAATTCGTCTCGATGAAGTCTATCGCGTGGGCATGGAAATGCAGGCCAACAATGTGGCGGGGGCAACGAATCTGGTGGCGCAAGCACTTTACGATACCTTCGGTATACTGCCGGATCAGTACGTTACACTCGACCTGACCAGCCTGGCAGACTTGATCGATGTGGTCGGCGGTGTGGACGTGGAAATACTAGAAGCATACGATGCCTCGGCTGTCGGGCTGGGGCAATACGAACCCGGCGTGGTACACATGGATGGCGATGAAGCACTCACCTTCTCCTCCGCCGCAACGCCACTCGCCCGCTGGGACGGACTCGAGCGTCAAACGCAGGTGTTGAAGGGTCTGCGCGACGATGCGCTCGATCCCGATAATCTGCTCAAGGCGCCGGACATAATTCAATCGTTTCGCCAGGCCGTAACTACCGATCTAAGTCCCGAGTTGGGAGCAGATTTGATTTGTCTTGCCAAGGTGGTGACAGCCGAACAAATCGTCTTCTACGGCGTGGACGATACCTTCGTGATTCCGAATACAAACGGTTCATTGACGCCACGCACAGAGCGCATCGAAGAATTGCTGTTGGATGCGTTTGGGAACTAATTTCGCGAACCGGGGAAATTGTGGAGTCGGCTCCAATTATTTTGCGTCAGTAAGCGGCCTCAATTTATCCGCCGAGCTCGAAAATTCGGATGTGGCGATCCGCCGCTCCCGCGGTAAACCGGCGCCCGTCTGAATGTTCCCCCATCTCGCTCGGTTTTCCAATTTCCGCGCCCTAATATTACAAAATAGACCGGTTATGGCATAATATCATATATATTCAACAGGAGGCCGACATGAATCGCCCCACACATTTCGAGATCTTGGCCGATAATCCCGAGAAAGTGGCCGAATTTTACAAAAACGTGCTTCATTGGGAAATTACACCCTGGAACGAGGGAGAAACGCCCTACTTGTTGGTCACAACCGGCGCAGCCGAGAATGCGGGGATCAACGGCGGCATCATGGCGCGCCATTTTCAGCAGGCGGTGATCAACACCATCGAGGTCGATTCACTCGAGGCGGCGTTGAAGCGCGTGGCGGAAGCCGGCGGGAAAACAATCGATGGGCCGAACGAAGTTTCCGGCGTCGGCATGCATGCCTATTGCGCCGATCCGGAGGGCAACCTGTTTGGCCTGATGCAGTCTTTCGAACAGAGCGGTTAATCTACGCAATCCACGGCAGCGTTAGGGTGGGTATACCCAGGTATCGAACAGCTCGGTTAAATCACAGCTACAAGACTCCTCCGCGAGCTGTTGGAAATTGGCAGCCGTGCCAATGCCCCATTTGTTGCTTTGGAAATATGCGCGCATGAAGGCGTCAAAAGTCTCCTGGCCCATCTCTTGCGCCAAGGCTTCGAGGAAGAGCGGCCCGCGTCCGTACACGATGGCGCCGTACTCGAGAGGTTCGTACTCACTGCTCGAGAGCCCAATGGGAATGTCTGCCTTTTCAACGCGCTCCCAGCGTCCCACCAAGGAATCTCGAAAGCCGTCGGCACTCCCCTCCCCGTAACGATCGAGGTAGTATGACCAGGTAGCATACTGGGTAAGCGCTTCGTCCATCCAGGGCTCATCGACCTGGTCGCTGCCGATGACACCGTAGAACCACTGGTGTGCAACTTCGTGCGCCAGCACAGATTCGAGAAGGACCCCTGCTGGCAACCCCGCGATCTCAACATTCGGGTCGTATAAATCGATCGCGATTGCGACAGTGTTGGGATATTCCATACCCAGGGCTTGCATCGGCGTGGCAATGATTTCCAGTTCGCTGTAGGGGTAGGCACCGAAGCGGGCGCTGAAACCGCGCAGCGCTTCGACTACGATTTCCAGGGCGGTATTCGATGCGGCTTGATCGTCCGCAGGCGCATAGCTGTAGATGGTTGTCTCTGCCTCAGTGGTGCTCGTAACTTCGTAATCCTCGACGGCGACGAGGTAAAAGTCTCGCGCAGGTCCGGCGGCGAAGGTCGCCGTCTGCATATCATTCTGCTCACTGTGCTCTACTTCGACCCCGGAAGCGACGAGAGTCAGATTTTCCGGCGCCACGACGCGCACGAGATAAAAACTTGCATCGAGGTAGGTCAGATCGCCGTGAGGAGGCGGGATCTCGATGTTCCACCCTTCGTCGTCGTACACAGGAATGACGGGATAAAGCTCTTGCATCGCCACGACATTACCAAAGGAGCCGAACAAACCGTAATTCCCCGACATTTCCGTGGGCAGCTCGACGGAAAAGCGCATTTCGATGGAGACCTCTGTGCCAGGCTGCAAAGGCGTTGGCAGTGGCAGGCGCAGCGCGCTGCGTTCCTGTTCGTAGATTGGCTCGGCAGGCGTTCCGTCTACAGAAAGGTCCGAAACAGATGCCGTGCCGCCTGAAATATTGGGATACAGGCGGAAGTACACTTCTTCAAGGGGTTCGTCTTCGCGATTGGTGTAATTCACTTCCTGCCAGCCATCGACGTGAAGTAAATCCGGGTTGATTTCTAGATCGATGCGATAGTTGCTGCGATCTTGAAGTTGTTCCAATGTGGCCCGTTCGGATTCGATCAGACCGGAGTAGAAGATGCTTCGATCGTCGAGGTCGCTTTCGAAAAGCGTCGATTGAGGCGTTATTGACTGCTCAGCCGGCTGCGATGTGGGTGGATTCTGCGTTGCCGTCACCTTCGGTTTACAAGCCGTGATGGTCAGTGCGCCGATCACCAAGAATATGGGTAAGTTTTTTTTCATTTCCGACCTCCATGTCGACAACCCGCATTTCCACGTTCATTTTACAGAATTTAATGGCAGTGGTCGAATTTCCCGCCTTTGGTTCGAAACCGGTATGCATGGATTTCGTCAGGCAGCTCCATGGCCGACCATAGAGCTCCCCGACGCGAGTTAGCGACCGAACAGGGCGGCGAAGTAACGGCGAGCCGAGAAGGGCTGTCCCGAGAGCAGGTTCTGTGCCTGGAACATGCGCGCCGCCGCGCGCACGACGAATACCACGGTCAGCGCCATCAACAGGGCGCCGAGGGGCAATTGCCAGAACGGAACACCCCCAACCGTCAGGCGCATGATCATCGCCACGGGAGCGGTTAGAGGGAACAGACTCACCCCTGTAGTGAGTAAGCCGTGTGGATCGCTTTGTCCGATCGGGGTGACGACGACCATGTAGCCCAGCATCAGCGGGATGATGATCACCCAGACCGCCGACGCAGCGGCCTTTTGGTCCGGGACCAACGCTCCTGCGCCGGCCATCAAGCTGGCGTAGATGCCGAAGCCAAGCATAAAGTACACGATGCCCCAGGTGATTATCGAGGTTGGGATGTTGAGCTCCTGCGGCAAGCCGAGGGTGCTGCCGCCGAATTTCATCAAGGCATATACCGTTCCGATCCAGGCTGCGGATTGCAGCATCCCTGTTATTCCAAGTCCGACGATTTTACCCGCAAAGAGCTCCTGGGGACTGATGGAAGCCATCAAAATCTCGATGACCCGGTTTTTCTTTTCAGTGGTCACGCTGCCGATGAGCATGCCTGAACTGACGTTGATGAGCACGAAAAAGAGAATCACCATGATCATGGGCAAATAACTTACCAATGCATTCGATTCACAGTCACCGCCCGGCGTGGAACAATCGTCTTCCCCGTAGGCGCGCGGTTGCGCTTCCGGATTCAGGTTGGTGGCATGCAGGTTCATCGGATTCCAGACTTTGGCGGCAAGGGCTTGATCCCCCTGCAGCAGACTCAAGGTCAGCGTGAGCTTCATGATCCATTCCTGAGAATCCGACATCGAAGGCGACGGGTCGGGGTGCACGTAGATCAATTCGCCGCTCTCGACATAGTCCCGGGGGATGATGTAGTAGGCGCTGATCTCTTGATCGTCGAGAGCGATTTGAGCCTCATCTTCCGTTGGGAAGGAAACCAGAATGCCCGCAGGAAGATCCTGGGGAATCGTCTCGATCAGCCCCGCTTGATCCACGTACCCCTCAACCTCCAACTCGCTCATGTCCGGTGCGGCTTCATCTTCGACCGCTGAGGTATCCTTCTTGATCAAGTTAATCACGGTGAAAATCAGTATGGCCAAGATGGGGACCCCGAACGCCATGAACAGAAATGATTTTCTCTGCAGGGTTGAGGTCAGCTCGTAGCGGATTACGAGGCCGGTTTTTGTTTTCATGATGCCCTCCTTTCTGCAAGAGAGGGTTGTCGTCGAAAGAGTTCACGGATGCGTAGGCGCTGGCCGTAGCGCAGCATACCCAACCGGAAAGCGCGGCTGGCCAACCACAAGGCGCCGACGGCACACATCGTTTGAACCGCGGCGCTGAGTGTGATTTGCCATAGGGGGATGTCGGTGAAAATGCTGCGTAAGCCTGTGGTGAGCAGTGCCGTGAAGGGTAATATGCCGAGCAGTGTGGTTTGTATCCCCAGCGGGTTTTCGACGATCATCACGATCATGTATATGGGCAGTATGTGAAGCATAAAGAACAACGACCCAACCGCTTGACCTTCCTGGGCTTCTGTCAGGGTCGATCCGACAGTGAACATCAATCCGGCCGCGAAAACGTAAGACGGCAGGGCGATCACAACCACTTTCGCAATGGCGATCCAGTTGATTGACAGGTCTTGCAACCAGGTCAATCCCAAGAGGTTCCCCCCGACAGCGACGGTAAGCACGGCGATTAGAATCCAGGTGGCCAATTGGGTGAGGCTGATGGCGACGATGCCCAGCACCTTGCCGACGACCAGATCGGTTGTGGAGACCGAGGTCACAATCACTTCAATCGTGCGATTCTCTTTCTCTATGATCACCCCGCTCATCAAGTATCCCGAGCTGAAGAGAAGCAGGAACACAAAAGCCACGCTGGTAATCAAGGGAAGCATCGTGCTCAGAGTCGGTCCTCCGGCGGGCATTTCGATAATTCCGCCCGGTGAACGAATGGTCATGCGGGTGCCTTCAATCAATCGGTGTGCGATTTCAGGCGGATAGTTCGCGAGCAGATTGGCTTGCAGGAAATCGTACCACTGGCTGGTGGCGTTACCCGCGGGTTCTTCCATATAAAACAGCTCGACATCCGAGGTAGCGAGGTAGTCGGCCGAGAGTACATAGAAGGCTTGGATCTCCTTCGCCAACAGTGCCTGGCGTGCCGCCTCTTCAGAGGTGAAAGCGATGATGGGGACGGCAGCGGAGGCATTTTCGTCGTAGGCTGAAACAGGGTGATCCAGTAACCCTGAATGGTCGATGTAGCCGATCGGTGTGGAATCTTTTTCAAGGTTCTCGACGATCAGCCCAATGCCTACGTTGAAGGCCAGCATGAGTGGAACGCTGAGGAGCGCCAGGATGAAGCTCTTCTTGTATACGTTGCGCCTGAATTCGTCTTTTGCGATCAACCAGAGCTTCGACATCATTGACCTCCTTCCTTCACCACACGGATGAAGATCTCATCCAGGGTCGGGACGGCGATCTCAAACTTCTCGACGGTTACGTCGTTCGCCATCAAGTCTTGCAGCACTTGTTGCGGAGAGACGCCGGACGCCAGGGTCAATTTCAGGGCGTTATTGTGCCTTGCCGTGTCTACGACCCCCTCAATGTGCGGTAAGGCGCCAGCAGCGCGCACCAGCACTGCATGTCCAGAGAAGCGGCGGCGGATGTCGTCTAGGGGTCCATACAAAACATCGCGCCCCTCGTCGATGAGTACGATGCGATCGCAGAGCTCTTCCACCTGATGCATTTGATGGGTCGACATGAGTATTGCGGTCCCTTGATCGCGAAGGGAACGCATGACATCCTTGACCAGCTGTGTGTTCAGCGGGTCGAGGGAGGTGAAAGGCTCGTCGATGATGACCAGCTCCGGCTTGTGCAGGATGGTGTTGATGATCTGCGCTTTCTGTTGCATGCCCTTGCTGAGTTCTTTCACCTTCTTGTGTTTGTGTTTTGCGAGATCGAAGCGTTCCAAGTATGGCTCGAGTCGACTCTGGGCTTCGGTAGTCGAAAGCCCCTTTAGCGTACTCAGATAGATTAAACAGCGCTCGAGCGGCGTATCCTGATACAGCCCGCGTTCCTCCGGCATGTAGCCGATAAGGTTGTTTTTGGCATCGTTCATTGGACCGTTCAGGATCGAGACGGTGCCCCGATCCGGCTTAAAGATGTCCAGCAGCAAACGTATCGTGGTCGTCTTTCCGGCACCATTCGGTCCGAGCAGGCCGAAAATTTCACCGCGATCGACCTCGAAAGAAACGTCGGTAACAGCCTGTACGGGCCCAAAGGATTTGGCGACATGTTGAATTTCAACGACATGCATCGTTACTTCCCCTTTCGTCTGAATTTTTGTCTTGCGTTGGCATTCTGGAAATGCTGTCTGATAATCGAGTCGGCACTCCCGCTTTTTATGTGTATCGTGCGAATAATATCCTTGGTTTTCCTTTAATTAAATATCGCTTGTACCGGTCTTCGTCAATGCGAGCGTATCATCGCCTATTTGGGACGTATTTACCTACCAGCAAGCTGACGGCTCGTATCCATTGACCTGAAGAGCCTTATCTTCTTTGTGGGTAAGCAAGGCGGGAAAATTCGATCTAGAAGAAAAACTCTCTTGGTTGAAGGCAGATTCGCTCGTTAGTTAACTGTGCGCCAGCTGCTGGTCGACAGGTGGGCTGGAAATCGATCGTGGCTTTTTGATCTCGCTTAGACGAGTTTCTGGTCATAGTGATCTTGATATCGACAGGTCTCGCGCATTGAGCAGTACTCACAAGTATTCCCATTCGCATTCAATTCCGCTCCCTCGCCGATGACGAAGGAAAGAGACTTCTTCGGAGTCATCACACAGGCGGTACTCAGTGTTACACCAATCCCTTCCGCATCAACGATGTGGAAAATCTGCACCTGCCCCTGATCTACCGGCCACCCGATCATCCCTGGGCTGAGGGGGATCGAAATTTGCCGCTCACGCTTTGCTGCCTCTCGCTCCAAATGGCCACAAATCTCATGGGCGAGCGTTTCGACAGTTGCTGTGCCAAAACCGTCGAGGGCCAAACCTAACGGGGGGTTATCCTTCAACGTCGTCGAAATCGCTTCCTCCAACCTGCTGCCGATAGTGCAGACCACCGCCGTCACGGCCTCTGCGGCTCTCAAATGCTGAGCGATCAATGTGCCGTTTAATGTATGCCCATCGGACAATCGCAAACGTTCGTGTTGTACTTCGAGGGTTTCCAACCGTCGATATGCTGCGGCGGGCTCAACAAGGGGCTGGCCGATCTCGATGGCGCGCTGGGCGAGCTGTACCAATTGCGGACTTCGAAGACGCGTGATATGGGGATCAGCTCCCTGGCTGCGTATGATTTGATCTACCCCGATCGCCAACTGTGATGCGGGGTAAAAAATCGTGTTTTGCAGAATTACCGACAAATCGTCTGGGCTCCTATTGTTTGCGGCAACGAGTGATTGATGGGTGCACAGGAAAAATTGCCTCCGAATCGGAATAAACTACACACCCAATTCGGGAAAATTACCCTATAGATATGCTACCATTGAAATCGGGAAAGAGCAGCGCGTCGGGGCAGAATCACCGCATCTTCCACACAAATCTCTGGCTATTCTGTTTTTTTTTTATACTGCAAAGAGAGTCTTCGGACGTCCCAGAGGTGTCAGAAGGTTATCAGGCAAAGTGTTTAAAGAATGAGATACTCGCAGTAGCCGACATACCCTCGATCTCAAAGCGACCAGGTGGTTATACCACGTGTCGAGACAAGGGATGGCGAAATGTTCAGCGGACCCAACGCAACGACCAGTGAATCGACGCTCTCCGTGCTCAAGAACGCCCAATTGTTGCGCTTGAGCGCAGCGCAGTTTGCTTCCATCGCGGCAACCTACGCCATCTTTTTTTCATCCGTCGTGCTCGTAGAGGAAATCACACGCTCGAGCACGCTCATGGGTGTGATGATGTTCTCGCTATCGCTGCCGGGCTTCATATTTGGGATGCTAGCCGGCGTTTGGGTCGATCGTTACGATCGGCGACGAGTGCTTCTCGTTGCGAACGCGCTCAGCCTGTTGGCAACGCTCGTATTTGCTGCGGGGACACGTTGGCTGCAGCAGGATGCCATGCTTCTGCTAACGATCTTCGTGAGTAATTTTCTGCTAGCTGCACTTTTGCAACTCACGGCATCCGCCAGGGACGCCGTGCTGCCGCGCACCGTTGGAGACGATCAACTGCTTGCGGCGAATTCGATTTTACAAGTGGCGCTGATCTGCGCGCAGGGCGCAGGAACAGTCGTTCTGGCGCCGGTGCTGCTTCATGCCGGAGGAGCGCCGATGGTCGGGACGGCGGGGTTGCTGCTCTTTACTTTGGCCGCTTGGGCGTATTCACGCTTGTCCGACCGAATTGGCAGCCTGGCATTTCTAGAAAATGGTGCTCGCCGGGGCGTGGCCTGGGATGAAATACGGGCAGGATGGCGTTTCATCATTGGCAAACGCATTGTGCGCAGTGCGATCGCTTACCTGGTGTTGATGTCGGGCGTCATCCTTGTCATTATGACGCTGCTGCCGGGGTTGGTATCGCGTACCTGGGATTTTCCCATAGCGCAGATGCCTCTTCTGGCAGTACCGGGCGGACTCGGGTTTGGTTTGGGGGTTTTATTGCTGGGGCGGATCGGGAGCCGATTTAAGGAAGAAGCATGGCTCGGAGCGGGTCTGTTTGCCTTGGGCGCGGGTCTTGCATGTATCCCACTCATCCCTGCACTAACGGGCCTTTCGGTGATTCTTTTTCTGCTGATCGCTGTGGGTTCGGGAGCTGGGGCGGCCATGGTTGTTATCCCGGCACGCACGCTCGTTCAAGAGCAAACTCCGGATTCCATGCGGGGTCGCGTCACTTCAACGCAACTGTTCTTGAGCAACGCGCTGTCTATGGCGCCTCTGCCGATATTGGGTGGATTGGCGGATCTTTTTGGGATTCAGCGTATGTTCATGTTCCTGGGACTTTTCCTGGTGGTCACGGCGGTTTTAAGCCTGCGGGGATCCAAACAAGAATCGGCTGCTGTGGGTCGGCCATCGCTGCGGTCCATTTCCACGGCAGAACCGCTGTTGGAGCTGGCAAGTTCCCCCGCGAGCAATCTCACGGCCGAAAAAGATGGGGCGTCATCTGGCAGTAAGGAAGACCGTCCGCGCACGGGCAAGATCGCCATCGTGACCGATTCGGCTTCCAACCTGCCGCCTGAAGTCGTGAATGAGTATGACATCACGGTTGTACCAGTAAGCCTGCACTGGGATGAGCAAGTGCTTCGTGACGGCATCGATATCGGACCCGATGAAGTGTATAAACGCTTGCGTCACAGCACGAGTACTCCTAAAACCGCCGCGCCTTCCGTCGGAGATTTTCTGCAGACCTATTTGCGGCTTGGGGAAGGTGTAGATGCAATCGTGTCAATTCACCTGCCCGATCGATTGAGTGGGGTTATTTCTGCGGCGCGTTTGGCGGCGGGTCTCGTTGAAGATCAGATCCCGGTGTGCGTGGTCGACGCGGGAACGGCTGCGATGGGTGCAGGTTTTGTGGCGCTCGCGGCAGCCCGTGCGGCCAATGAAGGGCTTGGGGTTGATTCAATCCAGCGTCTGGCGCAGGACATCCGCAAGCGCGTGTACGTGTTTGCCATGTTGGACACCCTCAAGTACCTTCACCGAGGAGGTCGAATCGGCAGGGCGGAGGCGCTGCTGGGGATCGCTTTACAGATCAAACCCATTCTTTTTATTAACAACGGGGTTGTTGATGTGCTGGCCAAGCCGCGCACGGCAACCCGTGCGGTACAGATCATGCTGGACGAAATGGAAAAGCGTGTCGCCTCGCGACCGGTGCACGTTGCCGTATTGCACGCAGACGCGCCGGAAAGTGCCTCCGATTTGCGAAAATGTGTCGAAGAACGCTTCGACTGTATTGAAGTTTTTACCTGTGCATTTACACCCGTGATGGGGGTGCATGCAGGCCCGGGCGTGATCGGGCTGGCGTTCTACGCCGAAGCGGAATCTGAAAGCTGCTAAGCTTTATCCCAGGGAAAAGGGGGAAGGTGAAGCCTGGATGTGGTAGTGTGGCAGGATTCAATTCTCGGCCCTGGTTTTCAAGAAAATCCTTTTGCTAATGCCTCTCTTCGCCTGCTCGTTATAAATATTCACTCGACAATAACTCAAAATGCGGTGTTCGATACACGGGAGAATCCCCAGAGTCGTTTCCTGCCTTAGGCCTCGGATAGGGTTCACATCGGTACGTGGGAAATTCTAAATCCGAGACGGCGGGCATTCTGAAGCAGGATTTTTGCCAGAACGCTCGGCACGGGATGGGGTTTCTTAAATTAAGAAATCGTTTCATGATGTCTGTCGTTCCTCGCGGGGGTGTGCTGTCTCTGTTTAGCTATTGTTGTCTACACATTACGCTGTAAACATGTCACGACCTTGCCATGTTGATTGAATGCCTGGCGCCGCTCATGTCAGGATGTGTAAACCGAGATCGAAGCCGCTGATTCATTAGGATGATCACGAACTAAGCGAGGTCATACGATGAAATGCCCTGAATGTGGACACGATTTAGATGGCGAGTTCGTCCAATGTAGCACTTGCGGCAAACAGTCTCTGACCTGGGGGGAAGTCAAATCGCTGGAAAACTTCGAGTTCCTGCTCGCATGGCTTGAAGATAATGCCTCAACGCTTGGACGGAATACATTTTTGCAACTCCATGGTGCGGCCAAGCATAAATTCGACTCTTTGCGGCAGTCCCTCGCCACGAAGCTGCATTTGCCCTCCGAAGAAATAATCGCGGAGACGCCACCCCGGATGCCGCTTACAAAAGAGGAGATCGATTACCTGCACGGCATCGAAGCCACTTGTGATCTGCTGCAAATTTGGACGGAGAGGGAATGGCTCGATCGTTCTATGGCGAGTGTCTTACAAGCCACCCTGGCGCAGGAAGCATCCGGGATGCGGGCGAGACACACTGAGCCAGAGATCGCGCGCCAAGAATTGAATGAAGAAGATGTGATCAACTTCATCGTCCAGCAACTGCCTTCCTGGCGCAACGACAGTCCAATCGACGCTCGTGTGTGGCGCGCCTTGTACGATGCTCTGGAAAGAGCGCGCAATGCATTATTAACAATGCCCGAAGGCACCGTAGCACAGGCTGCGCAAGTTATTGCTGAACCGGTCAGGGAAAGCAAGGTGTCTGCAGAACCTGCTCCGCGTTCTGAATACAAGCTGCCGAAGATCGATTGGACCAAATGGTGGCAAAAAGCCTGGCAGTTGGTTGTCTCGGGAAGATTGCTGCGTGGCTTGCTTTATCTGGGCGCTTTCATGATCGTGGTCTCGGCTACGGTGTTGGTGGTCAGTTTTTGGGACATCTTTCCATCATTAATCCAATTGCTATTTATCTACTCCGTCCCCACCATTTTCTTTTTAGCGGGCTGGCAAATACGCACGCGACTCAAACTACCGCTTGCTGGCAGCGTTCTGACGGGCGTGGGATCCCTTTTACTGGCAGTGGATTTTGCGGCCGTTTATCAGTTCGGTGGGCTCGCTGAATATGTGGACGTGACCACCTACTGGTTTTTATCTTCTCTGTTCTGTACCTTCATTTACGTTTTCACAGCATTCCGTCTGAAAGCGGAATTCTTTGGGTACATCATGCTGATCGGCATAATCAGTACGCTGCTGTCATTTACACGATTACTGCGCTTGCCGCTCGAATGGCAGATTGCGACGCTTGCATTTTCGGGTTCGGTGATGATTCAGTTGGCGGCGGGATTGAAATCTTTTGGGGTTGAATGGCGGGAGCTTTGGCTTGCGTTAATGCGTGCGGCGCAGTGGGTTCTGCTCGCTTGTGTCGTCATTGTGCTCTTCGTTCCGGGTCGATCGATGTTTGGCCAGTCGATGGTCTATTTATTCGCAACGATCGGTTTTGGACTGCTGGCCTGGCACTTTCCGGGCGAGCTTTATGCGCACGCTACTGTGTGGGCGTCTGTCGGCACTGTTGCGTCGATTTTACGCTGGGTAAACCTTCCCAACGCGTGGTACGCCGCAGCGGGAGCGATGTTGTCCATCGTCTATAACGTCGTTCGTCAAATGGTTTTACGCCGATCGACGGAGGAGACAGTGTTCAGGAAGGGCATCCTTTTAGCGATACGCTATGCACAGTGGTTGTTGGTGGGTTTCGCTGCGGTTGCAGGATTTGCGAGCCTGTCCACAGACCGTTGGGCTGCGGTCGTAGCCTTATCACTGGTGTCGTTCGTGTTGGGTTGGAATGCCTACCTCGATCAACGCCCACTGCTGGTTTTATTCGGCAGCGGCTTGTTCACTGTGCCGTACTCCCTGGCGCTCGATCAGGTCTTTCGCGATACCCGGGTGCTGCAGCCCACGGTCTGGTTGATGGCTGCATGGGTGGGATTGGCATTGATGTATGTGGGATTGGCGACCGCTATGCGCAGCGCGGCGCAGTATGTGGCCAAATTGAATCAATGGGCACATGGCCTAACGCCGGCGGCACTGTTTGGCCTTGGCGTCCATTACGTCGTCCATTTCGATTCCTGGAGCAATGGGCCAACACTTGTGGCGTTAGCAGGTATCATCGCTTTTTATGCTCTCTCCGCAATCCTTCACGACCGTCGAATTCTTGTTGGGGTGTCGGACCTTCTGTCGGGGTTGCCGTCGTGGCTTGAAACATCGCTATTTTTATGGCCGGTGGGGATGTTGGTGCCTTTATGGCTCTGCATCGCTTGGTGGGGAAGCGTCCTTCGACCAGAATGGCTCGGCACGGCGCTCGCAGGGCTTGGTTTACTCTATTTGGGTATTGGCGAACTACTGCGCAGACGAAGCGCGTATTATCGCATACCTGCTCATTTCCTCACCTACCCGCTTGCCATCAGTAGTGTCTTCGTGGCCTATGGAGAGCGCTGGGCGATGATCGTCACCTTGTATCTTCTCGTGATTGTGGCTGGCGCATTGGCGCTTCTCTATCGGCGGGCAGCGGAGATGGTTGTAGCGGCGCTGCTCTTCATCTGGCCTTTCCATTTGTGTTTGGATCTCACGCCTCTGGCTACGGATGCGTATTTCTTGGCCTATGCACTCCTGGCGAGTCTTGGATACACGCCGATCGCGCTCCTTCTGGCCAAGCGTGATAAGCTGGTCGCCTCGCCAGTATTTGTGGTGGGATACACCGTGGCGGCTCTATCCGTAGCAGGTTCGACGCTTGGACGCTTCGGCTTGTATGAACTCAACGTCCCCTGGGTTGGTTTCGTGACGCCGCTGCTCGTCTCGGGTTTGTGGTTCCTCAGTGCGCTTTGGTTTAAGGAAGCTGTATTCGCTTGGGCGCTCGCCGTGACGTTTCCAATCGCTTTCGGCCAAGGCCTCCTGCTGTTCAACGTGCCAGGCTTCTATCATCCCATATCGTGGGTTGGCCTGGCTTTTGCGTACGTTTTCGTCGACCGCTGGTTGGTGAACGTGGGCGAAAAACGTGCACCCGCAGGCGGAAATTTCCATCTGCCGCTGCGCACTGGCAGTATCGCGTTATGTGGTCTGGGTTTGACATTGACGGCCACAGACATGCTGACGGCATTCTTGGGAAGTCATCCCGAGACTCCTTTGTGGTCAATTCTTGCACAGACATTCGTTATCGTCCTGGCCGCGATCTCGGCCTATTTGTATCGCAGAAGGTGGCCCGCGTTTATCGCTGCGGGATTGGCCTTCTTCCCTGTTACGTGGTCGTGGATTACGTATGGGCCCGTACTGCGCCAGTCAGAATATGCATGGATTTGGATGGGTCTGTCCGTGGTGCTGCTTGGCATTGGGTTCGTTCTCGACAGAAATGAGATTCGCTATGCTCATGGACCGTACTTTGTCGGTTATGCAATCGGCAGCTTTGCTTTGATCTGGTCGATGCAGGATCGCCTGGTGTTTCTGTTTACATTTGGGGCTTTCTTGGTCTTGAGCATCCTTTCACAGGTGATCGAGCACACCGGTCGGCATCGTACGTTTGAGGATTTTCTCGAGTTTATTTGGGGCAAGACGGATACAGAAGTGCGGCGTATCGCCCACAGCACTTTTCTCATTGTTTATTGTTTTGGATTACCCGTTTGGTTGGTTGAATTGTTGAAATATTACGATGTTGCCTCTGCCTGGATTGGGATGGCCTTGGTGATCGCTGCGCCGATTTATGTGGCACTTGGCTTTCTGATCACCAGGGTGAGTTCGGATTACGCGTGGCCCTTCTACTTTGTCGGATATTGCCTGACGGCAATTGGCGCTGTTGTCGCTTTCGAGGATCAGGTATTGGCAATTGCGGCATTTATCCTCGATGCAGTTGTCTACGCAATTTCGGCGTACATCTTCCGCCGGGCGGTTTGGCTTTATCTCACCTGCATGCTGCTTCCTGCCGCGGCCTTACTCACACTGGAACACCAGCAGAAATTAACCGACACGTGGATCGCATGGGTCTTCATGGGGATGGCGTTGATTTATGTCGTCGTCGGCTGGCTGCTCGATCGCAGGCTGAGGATCAAGAGGAAAAATACGTCATCGTTTGCGCTTCCATTTTTCATCGTTGGCTATGCTCACAGCGTGATCGCACTCTTGGTGGCAAGCGGCGAGAAACAACTTGCGATTGGGGTTGATATCTGCGCGGCAGGGCTTTATGCACTCTCCGCCTGGCTCCTGAATGAATCCTTGTTCATCTACCCGGCAGCGGGGCTGACCGCCGCGGCCTATTATTTGGGAATGACGCTCACATCGCTGACTCCTGAGTGGTATGGACTGGGGTGGTTGCCATTGATTGTTGTTTACATCGCTCTTGGAAGATTTGCCTTCCATAGAACCGCACTGGGGATTACCAATTTACGCTCTTTCATCATTTCGCTCAAGCGATCCTGTATGCCATTTTATCTCCTGGCCTATGTGCTGAGTGTGTGCATGATAGTGCTCTCTCGTAGTGAACCAGAACCGCTTTCGCTCGCGCTGGTTGCCGCGGCAGCGATCTATTTTTTCTCTGCTGTAATATTCCGCCAACTACTCTGGCTCTATCCCGGAATCATCGCCATTCATCTTGCGGTCATTCCAGCGTTCTCATTGTTGCCCGAATGGATTCCTCCTCATTACATCACGCTGCCCCTCACATGCCTGATGTGGGTTGCGGCGCTTATCGGATTATGGCTTTGGCGAAAAAACGAGCAAATCCAGATGGCCAAGACGTCTGGTGAGCGATCCCAGAGACGGCGGATCATCGACTATTTACTAACACCTTCGTGGGGGCAACCGTTCTTCCTTTGGGTAGTATATGATCTTATCGTATGGCAGCTCCTGGCATTGCGCGGGATGGATACCACAATCATTATCGCCATCTCGAACGCAGCCCTGTTGGGAATGTTAAGCATGTTTTGGAATGAGCGATTCCTTGCGTACGGGTCTCTGGGGTTCTTGCTAATGGCCACAGGTTTCAGACTCGCTTGGGCGGGTATGTCTCTGGCGTCAAGTCTTGCTTGGCTCGCGGGGATCGGGTTTGGCTGCTACCTTTTCGCTGTTACATTGGATGCAGTTGCGAAATCGCTTTGGCGGGACAAACGCATATTCGCCGTGTGGGTCGAGCCGTTGATTACTCTCGCGCTAGCGCTGCCAACGCTTGCAGTGATTGGAACGTTGTTTCAGCAAGGATCCGCACGCCTGGACGCTGTCGTCTCGCTGATATTCGCCGGCGCCATATATCTGTCACACGCTTATCGGCAGCGGAATGCGCGTCTGAGCTATCTGGGCTTGGCGATGTTGGAAGTCGCCTGGACGCTGGTGTTGTTCGATCAGGGTGTAGAGCAATTGCAAAGCTACGCTATTCCGGCTGGTCTTTACTTCTCCTTTGTGGGCCATCTCGAGCGCCGCAGCGGCCGACGTCGATTTGGCACGATCGTGGAAGTGTTCGGTTTCGCTGTAATTTTGGTTTCTTCGTTTACACAATCGCTCAACGGCAAGGATGGCTTTGTCTATTTCTTGCTGCTGCTGGTCGAGGGTCTGCTCGTTATTTGGTGGGGTGCGATCAATCGCCGTAAAGAGCCGTTCCTCATGGGGCTGGGAGCGTCGGTGCTCAATGTTGTGGCTCAGGTGGTTGTACTGATCAATGTATACGAAGTGCAGCGATGGATCGTCACCCTCGGATTGGGGCTGGTGTTGGTGTCGGTGGCAGTGCTCATCGAACGAAAACGCGAACAGATTATCGATCGATCGCAGGAGTGGTTGGAAACATTGGAAACCTGGGATTGAGGCTTGGTCAAACGGTTGTCGTTGCAATCGAGCGTAGCGCGTCGAGCACACCCTGATAATATTTTCCAGTGAGAGTCGTATACACCGGCGAGAATCTCGACGTTAGCGTTCGGGAATGAAAACCGGAAGTACAGTGCCGGCGATTTGGGGTGGATGAAATTCGTCGCATGGACCTTGAATGGAAGTCCTCGAGAGCTTGAAAAGATCGAGGAATTGCCAAAACTATCTGCCACAAGTACAGTTAATTCTGATAGGATAGAACCTTGTCCGATCAGTTATATTTAAAGAAACGGTTTGATATCTCCAGCTGACAGGAATGGACAACGTGAGCCCAGATTTCGAACAGTATAAAAAGATGGCCGCGGAACAAGGGGTGGATTTACTCGAATCCGGGATGGTGATCGGATTGGGGTCGGGGAGTACGGCGCTGTGTGCGTTGGATGATATCGCCGCGAGATTGGACGCGGGTAAATTGAAAGACATTGTAGGCATCCCCTGCTCGCGCCTCATTCAAAGGGAGGCGATTAGATTGGGTGTCCCGTTGACGACCCTGGAAGATCATCCCACGATCGACCTGACCCTCGACGGCGCCGACGAAGTAGACCCGCAACTCAATTTGATCAAAGGCGGCGGCGGCGCATTGCTGTGGGAGAAAATCGTTGCACAGGCCAGCCGCAGGGAAATTATTATCGTCGACGAGCGAAAGCTCTCTCCAATGCTCGGAACTCTATGTGCGGTGCCGATCGAGGTCGTCCCTTACGGCTGGCAAACTCACGTGGCCTTCCTGGAGACATTGGGCGCTGAGGTCGAACGACGCAGTGGGGAGAATGACGCTGCCTTTCGGACCGATGAGGGAAATTTCATCCTGGATTGCCGTTTTGGTCCCATAGACGACCTAAATTTGCTCGATCATCGCCTGAAGCAGCGTGCCGGCATCGTAGAACACGGCCTCTTCCTCAGACTGGCGAGCGACGTGATTGTCGCCGGAGCGGACGGGATCCGCCATATCGAAGCGTCATCTGTTCGACGATGAGGAGAGTTCATTGATGGTGCGAATCGTACCTTCTATTCTGTCGGCGGATTTCGCTCGTTTGGGGGAACAGGCGCGCGAGGCCGAAGCGGCAGGCGTCGAGGCGATTCAAATCGACGTGATGGATGGACAGTTCGTCCCCAACATCACCTTCGGCCCTGGCGTCGTGGCAGCTTTAAGGCGAGTGGTTTCACTGACGTTGGAAGTCCATCTCATGATCGTTGAGCCGGAACGATTTCTGGCGACTTTCGCCGAGGCGGGTGCCGATCGCTTAATCGTGCACCAGGAAACCTGTGAAGATGTACACAGCACGTTGAATTCTATACGCGCCCTGGGCATCAGTGCGGGCGTGACGCTCAGCCCCGAGACACCGGCCGCAGCTGTTCGGGATGCGTTTCCCCTCGTCGACCTCATTCAAGTGATGACCGTTCATCCGGGATTCGGGGGGCAAGAATTCTTGTTCGATCAATTGCACAAAATTCTTGAGATGCGGCAGATGCTCGAGGAGGATGGCCTGGAGATTCCCATCGGTGTGGACGGCGGGGTCGATACGACGACAATTCCACGGATCGTCGCAGCCGGCGCACAGGTGTTGGTGGCCGGGTCGAGTGTGTACAACGATCGCGCCTCGGTGGCGGAAAACATAGCCGAGCTGCTTGCAAGCATCGAACAAAGTTGAGCCGGATTGTTCTCATGATTGTGTGGCGTAAATCGTTTCCCGGGTAGAAAGAATCCATCGGTTCCGTGTTCCAAATGAGTTCGTCAAAAGAGGAGGGCACAATGGACAGCAAGAAACGGAACAATATCATTTTAGGGGCAATCCTCATTGTTCTGGGGGTTGTGTTATTGGCTGCGAAGCTGCTCGAAGATGAAAGCGATGCCGTGATTTTACTCTTGATCGGCGGCGCTTTTCTCGCCTGGTATTTTCAGAACAGGGCTTACGGCCTGCTCATTCCGAGCTGCATTCTGTTGGGGATAGCGTTGGGCAGGATCGTGGCAACTGCGTTCGATATTACCGGCGGGATGGAAGAGATCGGATTGGGCACGGGGTTTTGTGCGGTTTACGTCATCGATCTGGTCCTGCACCGGAAAGCATCCTGGTGGCCGCTGATCCCGGGTGGAATTCTGTTGGTGATCGGAATCACCGAATTGAGCGAGGCTGCCGAAGACTTTTTCGCAGTCGGCTGGCCGCTGATCATCGTGATCATCGGCGTCTTGGTGCTGCTCAATGCGCTGGGTATGTTTCGTAGAAAAGGCCAGGAAGAACCGTCCGAAGTTGAAAAGACGGAGGAGTGATTGGCGGAGTTATAAGTCCAAAGTGTGGTAAGCTTTCCGCCCGCTTTTCTATATTATGCGGAGCGAACGCTGTTTCTAGGGTCTGATGTGATTCGACGTCAGACCCTAGTTTGTTCCGGAAGAATGGTGCACGAACGGACTCGTTGCCGTGCCGATTTACTGGAGGCGCAATAGCGTCAGAGCGTTTGAAGATATCGGTGAAACCAAAAACGTTACGAGGAAAGCGCCTGCTCGCCATCGATGTGCTGCGGGGTTTGATGATCGTCTTGATGGCGCTCGACCATGCCAACGACATGGTCGCCCTGCGGCACAGTTCCGGCGAGTATTGGGGAGGATATTTTCCGGTCTACGACGACCCGCTGGCGTTCATCAACCGCTTCGTGACACACCTCTGTGCGCCGGGATTTTTCTTTCTGATGGGTGTGGGGATGTTGTTGTTCGCCGAATCTCAACGGGAAAAAGGCTGGAGTCGATGGCAGATCGTGCGCCATTTTTGGATTCGCGGTGCCTTGTTGATCGGGCTGCAGTTCATCATCGTTAATCCCATCTGGAAAATGTCCCCACCTTCGTTTCCCGATGTCTACATCGGCGTGCTCGTAGCGTTGGGCGGTACGATGATTTTAGGCAGCCTGGTCTTGCGCCTGGAACCGGTTTACCTTGCGCTGCTCAGTCTGGCGCTTTTCGTGGGCATGGAACTCACGCATCCCGGTCCATCACAGTGGGGGCAGAATTTCGACGCGCCTCTGGGTTTGATATTCGGGTACAGCGGCGGCTCCAATGAATTGTGGGTGAATTTTTCCATCCTGCCCTGGTTGGAGTTGGTGATTTTCGGCATGCTGTTCGGCCGCTGGCTGCGCAAGGACGAAAGCGCTGCCATGCGCTGCGGGTTGGTCCTGGGTATCGTTTTCCTACTGTCATTCGTGCTCCTGCGAGTGGCCGATGGGTTTGGAAATATCCGCCCGCGCATGGGGGATGATTGGATCGCTTATCTCAACGTGGTCAAGTACCCGCCCAGTATGACCTACACACTCCTGCCGATGGGGTTGAATCTGGTGCTGCTGTGGCTGATTTCGAAGGCCGTGCGGCGCTTCCGGGGATGGCTGGAGCCAATTGCAGTCTTCGGGCGCGCACCGTTGTTCGCGTACGTCGTGCATCTGCTCCTCTATCTCATCATCGGGAAGGCGTTAACTCCGCACGGGACCAGCGTCAGCGGGGTCTACCCGTACTGGCTGCTCGGATTGGTGATTTTGCTGCCGTTGACGTGGTGGTTTGGAAATTGGAAGCAGCAGCGGCCGGCTCGCTCGCTGCTGCGTTTCCTCTAATCGGTGTGGGTCGGAGAAAGCGTGTAATTTAATTCGAGCCAAATGGAACCATCTGTCCTCCGTTAATATGATCTAAAAATGTGATATTATTCACCAAAATAGTCATAAAAACACGGAGGAAATGATGTCTGTTATTACCAGAAGCATGCGGGACAAAAGCCAGGTGAGAATCCTGGAAGATCCGAAGATCGCCCGCGCTCTCTTTGGCGAAGTACGTTGGGCCTGGATTTGGCTGCCGCTACGTCTTTATGCCGGTTGGCAGTGGTTGTCCGCAGGCTGGGGCAAACTGGGTAACCCGGCCTGGACGGGGGAAAGCGCCGGTGCGGCGTTATCGGGATTCGTTCAGGGCGCGCTGCAGAAGACCGCTGGCGCCCATCCGGATGTACAGGGGTGGTATGCCTCTTTCCTGGAAAATACGGTATTGCCCAACGCTTCATTCTGGAGCTATCTTGTCACCTGGGGTGAAATTCTCGTGGGGATTGCCCTGATCCTGGGCGTTTTTGTCGGTATCGCCGCATTTTTCGGCGGTTTCATGAACATGAACTACCTGCTCTCGGGTACGGTGAGCACCAATCCCGTTCTGTTGGTCATTGCCGGGATGCTCGTGCTGGCCTGGAAGACGGCCGGCTGGTGGGGCCTGGACCGCTGGGTGCTGGATGCGCTGGGGACACCCTGGCGCCCCGGATACGTCTTCGAGGGGGAGCAGCGTCCGCGGGGTTTGGAGCGCGAACCGAGCCAGGCGTAGGGCACGGCAAACAAAAATTTGTAGTATCGAAACGAGGCTGTCGAGAGGGGGTATTCGACAGCCTCGTTGCTATTTATTCATCCTGAGCGGAGTAAGCTTAGAATAAGCGAACGAAGTCGAAGGATCCTTCGACTGCACTCGATGCTGTGCGTCTCGTTCCGCTCAGGATGATTGAAGGGTATGTGTGGAAAACCAAAATATAGGTTGGGTTTTATCTGCCCTCAACCCAACCTACGGACTGCGGGGTTCGAATCCCTGCCAATCACAATAAGCATCCTGCCCAGGCAGGTAAATGCTTCTCGGATCGACGATCTTGCACTTGCCTGTTTCATCACACACTCGGACCTCCATGTGGAGATGTACGCCCTCCGAATTTCCTGTCTCCCCGGCTCGCCCAACGACGGTTCCAGTGGGGATCACATCCCCTTCTTCCACCTGAATAGATGAATGGCCTCGTTCGCTTCCACTAACGCCACTGCGTCCGCAACACAGGTGGCCCAGGATGAGCTGATAACCGTCGTTTTCGATGACCACCGTCCAACCGAGCCAGTAACTCCAGCCGGCATGGGTAACTTTCCCGCCCATGACGGCGATGATGTCCTCGGCTTTGCCGTACGTTCCGTAGTCGATTCCGGTGTGCGCATGTCCGTTGCGGCCATTGGTTTCGCCATAACCGCCCGTCGATTCGACGAAGTATCCATGCGTGACGGGAAGTCTGCAGATCATGCTCGCCGGGCCGACGTAGCCTTCGGGCGCGTAGAAATACGAACCGCTTTCGATCACTCGGCCGGGGGCAATCGGCTGGTAATCCATTGCCGGATGACCGACGGGTTTTGAGTCGCCTTCGATCCATTCCCGGGCGATTTTATCCAGGGGCCAGGGGAGGGTATCCGCCACGACCGCGGCGACGGTGTAAGTCAGGAGGAAAAAGCCGGCGATGCAAACGAGCGACATGCCGATAACGGAGAGCATACAGCAGGAGAAACTCTTTTTCATACCAACACACATTCAAACAGCGGCAAGTACCGCGAGACACTTAACTATGGGTCAGCGATCAGTACAGTCCCAATTCCCTGGGTGAACGGATCCACACTTTGAGCACAGCGTTGGCCATCTGCAGCATGGCTTCTCCGTATCCGAGTCTCGTCAGGATGTCGATCAAATAGTCGGATAGTTCAAACGGATCGCGCATGCGGTTCGCCTCGAAGGGGCTGACCCCCATCAGAAGTTTGGTCCCCACAACGGACAGGATTTTCCGGCCGTGTTCTTTTTCGAGGAACTCCCCGATTTGCTGTGAGGCCATCCAAAGCGCGGCTCGCCTTTTACGTGCCCGGCGAGCGATGTTTTCGATCGCCGCTGCACCCCCTGGCGCACGCAGCAAGGCCCACACCTCATCCAGCATCACGTGATTCGCCACCTGCGCATCTTCCAGATTCCGGCGCAGCACCTCGCTCCAGATAAATCCCATCACCTGCCACAGATATACCTGGAGCTCCTGATCGTCCCAGGTACCGGATTCATTAGCGTGGCGCATGCCGAACACGACCAGGCGCTCTTTGCGCACGTCAAACGTGGTCTGGGTGTTGAAATATTCCTTGTAGAGCCCATCCGAATATGGATGGAGTATCTCAGCGAGGGAGGCGGCCTCCGGCCGCTTGAGTTGCGCCAGGATTCGGGCGACGTCGTTAAGCAGCGGAGCATCTTCGGATCGCCACGCGGATTGGGGTTCTCCACTGATGGGATCGAGCATCCCCCGATCCTCCAGCGCCAGCTTATAGGCTTCTGCCAGCGCATTCCACTCCGGTCCTTTGGGCATGGGAGCGCCGCGGATCGCTTCGCAAAACGCCACGAGATGTTTGGTTCCATGTTCCAGCGGATTCTCGCTGTCGGGGGGGATGTCGAGCACGTTGATGCGTTCGCTGCTGACACCGCCGATTTCGATGTAGCGTCCGTCGTATTGATCGCAGAACGCTTGCATCTCTCCCTCGATGTCGATGGCCATGACCGAGTCGCCGGCGATGAGTGCCGAGAGCATCATCGTGCGCAGCCAAACCGATTTCCCCGCGCCGGGCCTTCCCAGCGCTAAAAACGTCGAGGTCTTTTCCATGTAGTCACCGAACGGATCGATGCGTACGGGCAGCAGCGTCGCCTGATCGATGCCCAGGTAAATACCGCTTTCTTCCATGTAGCGTCGCTGGGCGGGCCAGAAAAAGGTGGCCAGGCTGTCCGCCGTCATGTTCCTGGGGTTTGTTTTCATGGTCAGTTCGCTCATCGGCAGCGAGCTTTCCCAGAGGCGCATTTGATTGTAGCGTGCGGGGACGTAGGACACGCCGATGGTGGTTAGCAGGCTTTCAAGTTCGCGGGTGCGCTGCTGCAGGAGTTCCTCGTTGGGCGCCGTGCGCATGATGAAGAAGCGGATGAAGACCGGTGTTTTGCCGATCGTTTCCAACGACATGCGCTGCTGCTGGACCGCGGCGACTTCTTGTTGGTTGGAAAAACTGCGCAGCATGCCCTGGCTTTGTTTGGCCAGTTCGGTGGCAGACAGTTGCACTTCGCGCTCGCGCAGGTTGGATACGACGGAAGCCGGTTCGGCGAATTCCATCAGCAGGCTGCCCGTCCAGCCGCCGGGCAGGTTGGCCAGCCGATGAACCATGGCCACGCGGTTGGGTTGAAAATCGTGAACGTAGTAGCCGGCGATACGGACGCCGTCGATTTCGAGACACGTTTCCCGTTCGAGGATCGTGTTCGGCGCCAGCAGATCGGCGATCTCTTTTGCGGACATGCCGGGCCGAAAGTCGCTCACAAGGGGCGTTTGCTGCCGATGCGCTTGGTGTCCTTTCGCCACGGCGATGGCGATCTCGGACGCCTGGTCGGTTGCGAGTCCGTTGGTCGCCGGGTGCAGCCCGCGCCATACGACCTGGCACATCTCTCCGGGCGTCAAATTCCGCAGGGGAAGTCCGGCTTCACGAAAGGCGGTGGACACGATGGCGTGCGTTCGCGACAGGGCTTCGCGTGCGTCCGGAATGAAAGCGAGGTGCTGAAGATCTCGGGCGCCGTCTTTGCGCAGCGAAAACAACGACCGTTTCGAGATCTGGAGCGGCGCCTTCCAGAAGAGCGTGTAGATCGTCCGCCAGGTGATGGGGAGCGATCGATCGAACCACAGCGCCACGAAGGCGGTCATTTGTTGGGCGGCAGCGGAAATCCTGGCCGCCTGGTCGCGTTTGCGTGCGGGAAAATTTTCATCGTTGGCCAACGCGTTCCAGCGCTGCGCCCGGTCGATGAAATACTCGAGGTCGGGCTGTGGATCGCGGGGCTCGAGCTGCACAGTAACCTGCATGTTTATTCCCGGCGGAATCTGATCCAGAGCGGTTTGATGCTTGCGTATCCAATAGCTGAAGTCCTGACCGCTGGCGCCCATGTCGACGGGCGGCATCTCGAGCATGCTGAGGAACGTGCCCTGGTGCGTGACGAGCATGTCTTCGGTGATGGCGCAAATAGGCACCACCTTGTCGGTATCCGCTGTGGGTGCGTTCGGTCTCGACGATGGGTCGCGATGTGGATCGTGTTTGAACATCAAGCGTGATTCCCGAAGTGTTATTGAATGCCGAAGCGCAGCAAGAATTCCTGCAGCCCGCCGAAGAACAGCCAGACGATAAGCATGGCCAGAAAGCAGATACTCAACACGGCGAAGACGCCGTTCAAGCTCAGGGGCAGCGGGCGCATTTGCACCAGGCTCCTGGATGCATATCTGCTAATGGGTTCTGCGACGCGGTTGGGCTGCGGGGCGAAAGGGTCCTGCAAATCAGCGACGCCGCGCTGCATGAAGCGGTCGCGTTTGTGAAAATTGTAGATGTCGAGGAAATAATCCTCGAAGGTTTTGCCGGTGGCGGGCGCGCGCCCCAGGGCGAGCAGCGCCGCCAGCCCCACGATCAACGCCGCCAGGCCCACCTTGAGTACCAGCGCCAGACCGGAAAGCACGACCAGGATCGAGAGCATCAATCCGGCGCCCAGGACGAGCAGCTCGCGCATGCCGACCCCGATGATCGTTTTCGGCGGTTCGATCCTTGGCGGTACGAGGCCCATTAAATTCTCCCAGTAAATGAATATTGATTATGCATTGTTACTTCTAACTCTATCGATATTCAAAGATAATCTATCCTTGCAAGTTTGAATAGCAGAAAAATCAGGGGGAAATTTGTTACGAACATAGTACCGAAACTTCGATCTTTCCAGTAATCTAAATATTCTTTGTTCACGCTCAAAAACGTTGTCATTTCGACTCAATTCATATTTACGATCATCTGTTACATGCTCGACAGGTGATGTCAACCGATGAAATTTTGAGTGCATCAGCGAATGTAGAAATAGAAGATTCGATGACCCATTAGATCTTGCAACCTCAGATGACACTTTTAAAACCCAGGATATCTTTGTTGGATTGAATCTACCAATCAGGCTGTTAATTAATACATATTTTGGGAAGCACATCCATAAATCGTATCGCATGGTCTGCTCTTAATCGTGTTTAGAAGCGACATCGAACATGGCATTCTCGGCATTCTCTTTTTTCTTGAGTACGCGAATAATTTTCTCAGAAGATTTCGTGGCTTTCGCTACATCCGACTGAAGAATCCCTTTTGATGCGCGAATAGGTACTACCAGTTTCTGGATTCTATCTTGAAGATAATCATCTGACTCATAATCGGGTCTTAAAACACTACTAACTTTAGTCACATTGTCTGCTGTCGTGGCTAGATCTTCGACAGTATTTCCTGAAATTTCATTTTTCAATTTATTAGCTAACTCATTTTGGGAGTCTTGGTAATTTGCTGACCCTTTGTCTATTACTGGATTACCGACACCCACTTTATCCGATCTGGTAAGTGTAGGTATTGAGGAGGTTTGAGGCGACGGTTCGTTTGTAAACTCCGAGTTATAGTTCGAGCCAGCAATTCCGCTTGATGGATTTCTGGTACTTACTCCAGAAGCACCTGCCAGCATGACGCCTGAAGAACTGCCTGTTGCCAGGCTTGCCAGATTGAAAATCATGTCTTTTGACTTCAGTGCTATTTCTATAGCGGAACCATATACCAATTTTCCAATCATCGAATTTACCGCGATGAAAATCGATATGATGCCAACAGCAATAAAGTACGCAAAGAGTGTGTTAGACACAGAGGCATTCTCACTCGAAATGAACACTGCTATGACTTTTGAGAAGATTCCGAGCATGAACATGTTCAGAGGCCAAAGGAGTAATGCAATAGTTGTCACTTTGAACCACAATCCTTGAAGCCAACGGAACGGGAGTAGTACCCCGGAAATGAGTATTATCGGAGCGATGGCTACCACAAATATGATGATTACTTTCAATGCAAACCACGCAATTGTGAGGGCTGCAGTGTAGGCCATAAATAAGAGGAGACTGAAAATAATTAAGACAATGAGTAAGAGTACACTATGTTGCGTGAATCCAGATGGAGAAGGCATGAGCGTCTCAGCTAATTGAGTTGCTCCAATTCCATGAAGAGTCTCTTTGTTCGATTTTAGGAATTGTGAAGCGATGGCACTTTCTAGAGCTTTTGAAAGCTCAATCATCTTTTCTAAGAAATAAAAACTTGATGCTGCTGCAGCAATACTTATAACCCAATTGAGTAAAGATTCTCGGGCTACAGCGTAACCCGTGATCGAAATAGCACCGTCTTTCAGAGAGGTTGATACAACGATGCAAAGAATCAGAGGAGCTAAGATTCCAGCGATGCTTATCGCTACTTTCCAGGCGCTGAAGCGTATAACCTTTAATTGTTGCTCATATGCAGGCAAATTTGCTTCGAATTCATTTAATGTAGCGCCAATATTTCCTCTCGTTCCACTTTCCATTTCCAAGAACATTTCGTGGAGTGCTTTTTTAATTCCACCCGAGAGACCTTCGTAGGGGAAATAGATCTCTTTGACGACCGTTTCTTCTCGAATGATGACTTCCTTCTTACCATTTTTCTTTCCGGGATCTGGCGTTGAATCCAGCTCGGGTTTGGGAGATGGAGTCGGTACCAGGCCATTCACCTCACCCCCACCCATTTCGAGATTTACGTACGAATACGCAACTGGGATTTTAGTATTTGTATGCTTGGAATTTCCAATTTCAACGAGTACGAGCAGAACGATTAAAAACGCGGTCATGGTAATGACGAGCGAACGAACCCGCCTCATTTGCATCGTGTCTATACCTTCTACGCAACCTTACTTAATTACAGGATTGCTGATCGTGCCGATTTCGGAGTCGACGGCGAGCTTGGTGGAAACGCTGTCGATGATCGTATTGACAATGGGCAACGTCATCAATCCAATCACGAAGATGATGATTCCGCCGACGAGATTAAGCATTTCCATCGATACTCGCCCGGTTGCGCCAAAAGCTTGGGCGGCTTGAGCGCCCAGGCCCGCTTTGACCGAACCAACGGCAAAAACGATAAACATCAGGGCATAACAGACCTTGATGGCCAGTTGGCCAAGGTCGTTGAAAATGTCGATGAATGTCATGGCGGCATCATCGGTGTTGCCCCCTGTAGATCCATCGGCGCAAGCCGCAAATCCTGGCGTGAGGAATGCATTTGTTAGCACCAGGCAAATTGTGATTCTTGCCAACCTGACTGCAAGAACTTCGATCGTGTCCAGTTTTTTCAGTATTTCGTTATACCGAGATGTGATATAGCCGTTCATTTGTATACCTCCCAATGCATATAATGATCGATACCAACGTTAAGAAATCACAAGTTGGATCACAGCGTCCAATATTCCCTGCGCGATTGAGATGGCTGCTATCGAAAGCGCCAATCCGATGATGATCGTGATCAAATTCCCTGCGGATCGTGCGATGCCAATGGGTAGGCCAATCATCTTCGAAACCTGAAGGCCGAAACCGTTGAACGCCGCACTTACGGTTAGCAGCGTAATCGATATTCCCGTGACGGCAGTAACAATCATCTTCGCCAGACTGGACCAGAATGCGATCAGGGTTTGCTTGCCTTGGGGATCATGCAAAGTGCCAAGCGTGTTGAAATGATCGGCAATGCTTTTCGTAACCGGCCCTACGGATACGGCTATACACAGGAGGATGACCGTGGTGATGCCTTGTTGGAGCGCTCTGGCGCGTCCCAGCGTGTCTCCGGTTACAGCGGTGATCTGCGCTTGTGCTAGGTTAACGACGAATCCGACGAAGAAATAAACGCCCCCAATGGTGGTAATGATCCCCACAAATTCGGCAACAACTTGATGTAAATCGTCCATTTTCGAACCACCCCAGACCGATACCTATGAAAATAATCGTTAACAGACATGCCTACCACTCTTGGTCCACTCCCACAGCAATGCGTGCTTTGGCGATGACGCTCGTGTTGAACTCTGAAATGCCGATGTAACCGCCGAACAAGGTCGGCCCTTTTCCGTTTACGATGACCGTCACTTCGTCACCTTGGATATCCAAGTACGTTATCCCGATCGTCATCCAGGAATCTCCACTGATCTTTCCTTGTATTTCCATGACGACATCCATCGCCCTTTGTCTTCCCCATGCATCGTTGATTACAAAGACCTGATTCTCTGCCGCCTGGCGCATGTCCAGTGCTCCGGCCGCAGCTAAGGCTGCCGAATCTGCTGTTATACGCACCTGGTTTTTGAGGTAGAAATAACGTGCGAGATCTGTCACTACAAATAGACACACGATGAAGATGGGGAAAAAGCCGAGGAAGGCGAGTACAATTTGTCCTCGCTGTCCGTTATTCACTTTTCTGCTGCGGGTGATGTGTTTCATCTTGGATCATCCGCCGATTCAATATTCTGATTCAGATATGAATGGTGTAAAAAAGAAGAAAGCATTCCCTTTTGGTAGTTGACTCGAATATTGTCTGCTTCCAACTTGCGCTAGAAAATCCAGGAACCATTGATGGAATGAATTTTCATTCGGCAAGATGGAAACCACGTAACCTGCCCCGCCAATTCTTGATGTGCGATAGGTGCTATGCCTCCAGCCGGTGCTCATGTGATCGAGCCACATCTGTTTCATTCCCTGCGGGCTTTCCAATATCACCCATTCTGCCGATTCCTCATGTGGAATATATTCACCACCAGATCGAAACGTTGCATAGGAAGGATTAAAAACACCACGACTGTAGGCCGCATTTTGGGAGGATAGTTTTGAATAACTCCACCAGCCGGCAAATAAAACGAACATCATCAGCAGTACCATCAAGGGTGCCAGCAGGACGAATTCGATTAACGCTGAGCCCTTCTGATTCTTCGTGAGGTGTTTGTCTTTCGGTAGAGACATTACGGACTTCCTCCGTGGAATTCCCACACCGGAAAGATCGTCGAACCCTG